>NZ_JBAWKM010000011.1:0-130627 GCF_037095675.1 Pseudomonas sp. CCNWLW23
GGCGCGCCTCGGCGACCCAGTCATGGGCTGCCAAGGCCTGCTCAAGCATCGGCAGCGAGATGCGTTTTTCTTCCAGTTTGACGATGCGGTCCAGTCGCCCCAGCAGTTCGAAGCGACCATCGGCGGCAATGCGCGCGGCATCGGCGCTGTGTTCGACATGGCCGGCGGGCAGGTAAGGCGAGGCGATCAGCAGGGCGCCGTCGCTGTCCTCGCTCAGTTCGACGCCGGCAAACGGTTGCCACAACGACTCGCCCTGACGCCAGGCGATGCCGCCGGTTTCCGAGCTGCCGAGGATTTCCGTCGGCCATTGCTGTAAGCGCTGTTGCAGGCTTTGCGCCGCTTCCGGCGGTAACGCGCCCCCGGAGGAAAACACCCGGCGCACCGCGCTCAGGGCCGGCCAGTCGAGGTTGTCGCCCATGCGCTTGAGCAGCGCCGGGCTGGCGACCCAGGCGAAGGCCGGGTATTCGCGGCTGGCGCGTTGCAAGTCTTCGGAAAAGGCCAGTTGCCGGCGCACGAACGGACGCCCGGCGCACAATGGCCACAACACGCGAAACAGCAGGCCATAGATGTGTTGCGTGGCGACACTGCCGATGATGCAGGCTTCGCCGAGGTCTGCGCCCCATAGCTGTTCCAGCGCTTCGACCTCGTTGGCCAATTGGCGCAGGGTCTTGTCGATGCGCTTGGGTTCGCCGCTGGAGCCGGAAGTGCACAGGCTCAGTCGGCATTGATCGAGATCCAGTTGTGCTCCGGGCAGTTCGGGCTGAGTGAAGTCGTCCAAGTGGGCGTCGCCGGATTGATCGGTCAGCCATAGATCGACTTCCTGCGACCAGCGCTGACGCGTCTGCGCTTGCAGATCCGCCGGCAGCAACACGCTGACGCCGGCACGCCACGCGCCGAACAGGGCGATGGCGAGGTCGGCGGCATCCTCCAGATGCACGGCCAGCCTTTTCACGCCTCGGCTTTGCAGACCCGCGGCGACGCTCAAGGCCTGCGCTCGCAGTTGCGTGTGATCGAGTGCCGGCGCCTGGCAGATCGCGCGTGCCGGCAGTGCCTTGAGCAACAGCTGCTCAAGTTTTATCCAATTCATGTACGGCCTCTTACCCGTTGTCGTATCAGCCATTCAATGGCAAACATCAGGCCGATCAATCCATAGGAGATCAGGCCGGTGTACAACATCCACCAATCCAGCGGCGCCCACAGGGTGAGGAGGGCGGCGCACAAACCGTTGCAGAAGAAGAACACGCTCCAGGCCAGCGTGACCTTGCGTGTGTAGCGAATGGCAACCTCCGGCAGTTCCGGCTCGCGCAAGCGCGCCAGACGCTCGACCATTGGCGGGCCGTATTTCAGGCTGGCGCCGAACAGCACCAGCATGAATGCGCTGATCAGCACCGGGTACCAGCGCAGCAGCTGCGGGCTGTCGAACACCGCCAGCAGCAGGCAGAACACCATCGCCACGCACGCCATCCACAGGCTGCCGGGCTTGCGTTCGCCGGTCAGAGCGCGCGCCAGCCACAGGCTGCCCAGCAGCAGTGCAAATTGCCACGGGGCGAAATGCTCCATGCCGAAATACACCGCAAAGGGGTACAGCAGACCGGCCAGCAGCAGGCCCAGGCCGATCAGTCGGCTCATGCGGCCGGTTGAACCAGACGGAACACCGCCTCGACCACGTCACCGACGGTGCGCACCGATTTGAATTCTTCGGCGGCGATTTTCTTGCCGGTCTGGCGTTTGATGTGATCGATCAGGTCAACCGCATCGATGCTGTCGATTTCAAGATCCTGATACAGATTGGCGTCCATGCTTACGCGGGCCGGATCCAGCTCGAACAGCTCGACCAGGGCATCGCGCAGGGTGTTGAAGATATCGTCACGAGTTTGCATGGTCCGGTCTCAAGCTGCCTGTTTTGCCGTGACGAATGCCGCAAGGCTGGCCACGTTGGTGAAATGGTTGCGGGTGTCTTTGGCATCGGCGTCGATCTTGATGCCGTATTTTTTCTGGATCGCCAGGCCCAGTTCCAGCGCGTCCACGGAGTCCAGGCCGAGGCCTTCGCCGAACAATGTCTGCTCGTCGCCGATGTCCTCGGGGCTGATGTCTTCGAGGCCCAAGGCGTCGATGATCAGCAGTTTGATGTCACGCACCAGGCTAGCGGTGTTCTGATCGCTCATCTGCGGCGAGCTCCTTAATAAAATAGTCATGCAAATAATCGTTGAGCTTGCGCGAGGCCTGCGGTGCGGGGCCTTGCGCGGCGAAGGTCTGTGGGTCTATATCGGCCCCCACGCGAAAACTGAAGTGCACGCGGCGATGGGGGATGCGATACCACGGCTCGGCTTTGGTCAGGGTGGTCGGGCTGACCTTGATGATCACCGGGGTAACGATTTTCGCACCGCGCAGGGCAATTGCCGCCGCGCCCCGATGAAAGGCCGGCGCCTGCCCCGGCTGAGTGCGGGTGCCTTCGGGGAAGATGATCAGAGTCTGGCCGTCCTGCAACGACTGCGCGGCTGCGTCGAGCATGTCCATGCTGCCGTCGTTGCTGATGTACTCGGTGCGGCGCAGCGGCCCACGAGTGAACGGGTTTTCCCAAAGGGTTTTCTTCACTACGCAATTGGCGTGGCGCACCAGACCGATGAGAAACACCACATCGATCAGCGACGGGTGGTTGGCGATGATCATCTGCCCCGGTCGGCCGAGGCGCTCGGCACCCTCGATGTTGTAAGTGAGCACGCCGGTGCGGGCCATGAAACGCACGAAAAACCAGAACAAGCGACTGACCGTACGCCGCGCGCGCAGGCGATGGACCAGCGCGTCACCGGGCAGGCAGCCGAGCAGCGGAAATACCAGCAGGCGCAGACACAGCCCGCCGAGCCCGAACAAGGCGAAGCTCGCAGCAGTGGCCAGCAGCCGCCAGTAGTAGGCGTCGCGGTGTTTGGCCGTCACGGGTTGCGATGCCAGGTCCATACACGATTTTTCCACGCATGTTGGCAGTCAGGTTGCTGGCCGAGCAGGGTTCGCAGCAGGTTGAGCGCGTGCGGCCAGTGCGCCTTGGACCGGGTTTCGGTGCTGCTGTTCAGGGTCAGCCGCCAGTCGGTACCGGGCGTGAGCAATAAACCCAGCGCGTAAGGGAATGGCACGTCATCGACCCACTGCGAATACGCCTCGGGCGGTTGCTCTTCGGTGATCACCAGCAGCACGGCCGGGGCGCCTTCTTCGAGCAGTGCGGCTGCTTCAAGCATGCCGTGTTCAAGGCCATCGCCAGCCGCCGCGAGGGCGGTCATTTCGCTGGTTTCACCGCGCATGATCGACCACAAACCGATGATCGCGTTATGCACTGAAAGGCTGAATTGGGTCGGCGACAAGGGCTGTTCGGTGGCCAGATCGCGGAGGATTTCAAACGTGCGTGGGGTTTCGCCGTGCCGCGAGACGAACACCAGCGGCAGATGGTCCCGGCCTTCGGCCAGCGGCCAGCCAACGCTGAAGGCCATCCGCGCCAGGCGGCTGAGGCGACGGCGTTGCATGGCCGGCAGAAACGACACATCGGGCGCGGCATCACTGCTCTGCAGCACGACCGGTTGTCGGCTCCAGGCCTGCCAGGCGTCCACGCTGTCGAGCCCCGGGGCCCACGCGCGCCATTGGGCGATGTTGAAGTTGATCACGGACATTCATCCCGCCCCTGCGGGCTTTCGTTGACGCGTTGAGTCGCCAGCGCCGCAGCAGGCTTGGCTTGGCGCAGGGCGCCGGGTGGCGCGCATTATCCCGGTGCGACGGGTGTGTAGCAAATGTTGGTTACATTTTGCCCAACAAAATGTACCGAGCGGTTCGCTGCATGGCTATCACTTGGCCATTATCCAGATTTGACGCGGCGTGTCTGTCAGGTGTCTCTGCGATGGCTGGCGGTTTTTTCCATGCCTGGGCGTCGGTTTTTACACCTGACGACGTAGTCCATGTCCGTGAAGGTAGCGAAGCGCGGTCACCGCCAACTACACTCGGTCATTCTTTGATACACGGAGGTTTGGTCATGCGGCGCGTGGTGTTCAATCAGAAAGGTGGCGTGGGCAAATCCAGCATCGCCTGCAATCTGGCGGCGGTCAGCGCCAGCGAGGGTTATCGCACGTTGTTGGTAGACCTCGATGCCCAGGCCAATTCCACTCAGTATCTGACCGGTCTCACCGGCGACGATATCCCGATGGGTATCGCTGACTTCTTCAAACAGACGCTGTCCTCCGGGCCGTTCTCGAAAAAGAATCAGGCGGACATCTATGAAACGCCGTTCGACAACCTGCACATCATTACCGCCACCGCCGAACTGGCCGACCTGCAGCCCAAGCTCGAGGCGAAACACAAGATCAACAAGCTGCGCAAGTTGCTGGACGAATTGTCCGAGGACTACGACCGAATCTATCTCGACACCCCGCCAGCACTGAATTTCTACGCGGTATCGGCGCTGATTGCCGCGGATCGAGTATTGATCCCCTTCGACTGCGACAGCTTTTCACGTCAGGCCCTGTACGGACTGATCGCCGAGATCGAAGAGTTGAAGGATGACCACAACGAAGGGTTGGAAGTCGAAGGCATCGTGGTCAATCAGTTCCAGGCGCGGGCCAGCCTGCCGCAGCAGATGCTCGATGAGTTGATCGCCGAAGGCTTGCCGGTATTACCGGTGTATCTGAGCAGTTCGGTGCGCATGCGCGAGTCGCACCAAGCGAGCATGCCGCTGATCCACCTCGATCCACGGCACAAGCTGACCCAGCAGTTTGTGGAACTGCACAATCTGCTGGAAGACCACTGATTCCCCGACTCACACGCAAATCTCCTGTGGGAGCGAGCCTGCTCGCGAAGAGGCCGGCACATTCAACATCGGCGCTGAATGATCGACCGCCTTCGCGAGCAGGCTCGCTCCCACAGGGTGGTCTGTGTTGGGTCAGATGCCTTGGCTACGCAGCCACGCCATCAACTGCGGCAATGGAAACGCACCGCTCTGCCGCGCCACTTCCTTGCCGTTTTTAAACAGAATCAGACTCGGAATCGAGCGAATCCCCAACTGCGCCGACAACTGCTGATTCGCTTCGCTGTCGAGCTTGGCCAGCCGACACTTGCCCGCCAGCTGCGCCGCAGCCTGTTCGAACACCGGCGCAAACGACTTGCACGGCCCGCACCAGTCCGCCCAGACATCCACCAGTAACGGCAGATCGCCCTTGATCTGACTGGCGTAATCGCCTTGCTTGAGTTCGAAAGGCTTGCTCAACAGCACCGCAGATTTGCAGCGTCCGCACTTGGGTTGATCGGCGAGACGCTCGGCTGGAATGCGGTTGACGCCGTTGCAGGAGGGGCAGGGGATGAGGAGTGGGGTGGTCATGATTGGTTCTCTGATAGGCAGTCTATAGAACTGATTTGGAGTCGATCTGCCAACTTATCAATGTCGCAACTGCTCACATTTTTCTCAAAACCGTTCCGGGATCGATGGCTGGTCTGAAGACCAATTCGGCGTTTTACGCTTGTCGTGAGGAGATCGCTTTGTCTTTATCTGCGTGCTACTTTTGTTGCACTAATCCAGGAATCGATGATTCCTATGCATCAAATCGGAGCGACATAATGTCCGTAACTTCCAAGATACGCCGCCAAGGCGGCGCTGCCGTCATTACGATTCCGCCCACGCTTTTAAAGTTGTTGCATCTGGAGATTGGCGCACAGCTAGAGCTGAATGTGGTCGATGGCGAACTGATTGCTCGTCCAGCCGTAGCCGCTACGCGTAAGCGTTATAGTTTGTCAGAGCTACTCGAAGGCGCAGAAGAATTGCAGAAACTTAACGCCCAGACTAGCGAGACCCTTGAAGGTGATTCTGTCGGCCGGGAGCTGGGTTGATGGTGCGCCGACAGCCCCCTCAGCGGGGTGACGTTTACTGGATTGATCCAAACCCAGTGGCGGGGCGGGAGATGATGAACAGACATCGCTTTGTGGTGATCACGCCCAGAGAGATCAACGCATTGGGCGTGAGCATGACGGTGCCTGTTACTAGCGGTGGGAATTTCAGCCGGAATATGGGTTTGGCGGTCGCCATTACTGGCCACGAAACCAATGGTGTAGCGGTGTGTAATCAGGTTCGCAGTTTTGACATAGAACAACGGGTACGAGACGGCACGGCCAAATTCATCGAGCGACTGGATGACGTGACAATGTCTGACATCGTCGACCGTGTAATCAGTGCAATCGACCCGCTAAGCTGAAGCGCCTACGAAGAACAACTGATCTCCAAATGCTTTCCCCACTCCGGTGGCCGCTCGGCGTAACCCTCCATCCCCGGCTGCTCCTCAAACGGTTTGCTCAGCACCGCATGCAGCCGGCGCACCTCGTAATAATCGCCTTGCTCAGCCGCATCAATCGCTTTTTGCGCAAGGTAATTGCGCAGGATGTACAGCGGATTGACCGCATGCATCCGTGCGCGGCGTTGTGCCTGATCGGCATTGCCGTCGCGGCCGACCCGGGCGACGTAGCGTTCGCCCCAGGCATCGAAACCTTTGATATCGACAAAATCGTCGCGCAGGCGGGCGATGGCCTGTTCGGCTGACTCTTCACCGAGGCGGCGGAAGAACAGCGTGTAGTCGACGCCGCTGTTCTGCATCAGTTGCAGCAGGTTTTCCAGCAGTTGCTGATCGTCGTCCTCGGCGGTGGTGAAGCCGAAGCGGCGGCGCATCAGGTCGAGGTAGTGCGCCTGGAACAGCGGCAGGTACAAGCCGAGGGTTTCGCGCAGGGCCTCGACGCTGATGAACGGCGTCAGTGCCTGGGCGAGCGCGCTGAGGTTCCACTGGCCCACCGGCACCTGATTGCTGAACGAGTAGCGGCCCTGATCATCGGAGTGATTGCAGATGAAATTTGCGTCGAAATCGTCGAGGAAGGCGAACGGGCCGAAGTCGAAGGTGATGCCGAGGATCGACATGTTGTCGGTATTCATTACGCCGTGGCAGAAGCCATAAGCCTGCCACTTGGCGATCAGCTCGGCGTTGCGTTCGACGATTTCGCGAAACATCGCCAGATACGGTTCCGGTTGCTCCAGGCATTCGGGGAAGTGCATCGCCAGCACATGCTCGCCAAGCTGTTTCTGCTGCTCGGGGCGCTTGGTGTAGTAGAAGTATTCGAAATGGCCGAAGCGGATATGGCTCGGCGCCAGACGCAGCACCATCGCCGCGCGTTCCTGCTTTTCCCGCCAGACCGGCGTGTCGGAGCCAATCACGCAGGCGGCCCGCGAAGATGGAATGTTCAGCGCGTACAGCGCTTCGGAAGCGAGAAACTCGCGAATCGATGAGCGCAGCACCGCGCGACCATCGCCCATGCGCGAAAACGGCGTTTGCCCGGCGCCCTTGAGGTGCAGGTCCCAGTGTTCACCGGCGTTGTTGTACACCTCGCCCAGCAGCAGACCGCGCCCGTCACCCAGTTGCGGGGTATAACCGCCGAACTGATGGCCGGAATACACCATCGCCCGTGGCTCGGCGTCGGCCCACAGCTTGTGGCCGCCAAACAGTTGCGCGAATTCTTCGGTTTCGGCGCTGGCCGCATCGAGATCGAGCAAGGCCAGAGCGGCCGGGCTGGCGACCACCAGACGCGGATTGTCGATCGGTTCGGGCAGCACGTGCGCGGAGAACGCGTCGCCCAGGCGGGCAAAGCGGTTGTCGAAAGTCAGTTCGTCGAGGGCTTTCACGGGCCGGCTCCAGCAGAATGTCCAAGCATTCTGCTGGGACCATGTCGGTTAGTCGAGTTTGCTCGGTGGCGGTTCCGGCAACGGTTTCTGCCCGTCGACGATCGGCACGATGGTTTTGTTCTCGGGTTCCACAGGCACCATCTTGTATTCCTGGCCGTGCAGGTTCTTCAGATAAACCTCCATCTGCCGGAACGAGATGTTGATGTGCTGCTTCTTGAACTCGCGATTGATGAAGCGGTTGACCTCATCCAGCACCGGGTTGCGGTCACCGAGATCGCGCACATGCATGCGCAGTTCGTGGTCGAGGGTGCTTTCGCCGAAGTTGAGGAAGTACACGTGTGGCTCAGGTTCTTTGAGCACACGCGGGTTCTCCCGGGCCGCTTTGAGCAGCAGTTCCTTGACCAGGTCCAGATCCGAACCGTAATCGACGCCGAGTTTCAGCGTGACGCGGGTGATGGTGTCGGTCAGCGACCAGTTGATCAGTTGCCCGGTGATGAACGTCTTGTTCGGGACAATGATGTCCTTGCGGTCGAAGTCGGTGATGGTCGTGGCGCGGATGCGGATCTTGCTCACCGTGCCCGAGAGGTTGCCGATGGTGATGGTGTCGCCGATTCGCACCGGGCGTTCGAAGAGGATCATGATGCCGGAGATGAAGTTGGCGAAGATCTCCTGCATACCGAAACCGAGGCCTACCGACAGCGCCGCCACCAGCCATTGCAACTTGTCCCAACTGACGCCGAGGGTCGACAGGGTGGTGACAAAACCAACGCCGGCAATCACGTAGGACAGCAGCGTCGTTGTTGCATAAGCGCTGCCCTGGGCCAGGTTGAGCTTGGACAGTACGAACACTTCGAGTAGACCTGGCAAGTTGCGCGCCAGCGCGAAGGTGATGCCGATGATGATCAGCGCGCCGAGCATGTCGCCGATGCTGATCGGCACCATGCTCATGTTGGCGCCAGTGCCGCTGGTGTATTCGTAGAGGGTGATGTTGTCCAGATACGAGAACACCGAAATCAGGTCCGACCAGACCCAGTACAGCGCCGCGATGAAACCGCCGAGCAGGGCCAGACGGATCAGGCGCAGGGACTGTTCGTTGACCTTTTCGATGTCCAGGGTCGGCTCTTCGATCACCGCTTCGCCGTCGCCGGCCTCTTTTGCCGCCTGCCGTTTGGCCAGCGCGCGCTGGTAAGCCAGACGCCGCGCGGCAACGCTCAGACCACGCACGAAGGTGGCCTCGATCACCAGCCAGAACATCAGCAGGTACAGGGTATTGATCAAGCGGTCGCTGAGTTTCAGCGCGGTGTAGTAGTAGCCGAAGCACACCGCGACAAACAGGGCGATCGGCAGCAGGGTGAACATCACTCCGACGGCTTTGCGGAACAGCGAAGCGTTCTGGTGCGTCGGGCTGCTGATCAGCAGGCGACTGAGCAGCCACGCCATCAAGGCGTAGCAGGTCAGCACCACCGGCATGCCGAGCACGTCATCAGCCAGCGCCGCTGGTTGCAACTCGGCGACGGCCACCACGGCCACCAGCGCCATGACCACAAGGCCCAATCGACGCACCCAGCCCTGAAGGAACTCGACCTGCGGTTTTTCCCAGCGGAAGTGCAATTCCGCCACGCCACCCGGCGCAAGAATCCGGTACGCGGTGTAGAACACCAGCCAGGCCTGGCCCATCTGCAACAGCGCCGCGCCCATGTTGGCGTTCTGCCCGCGCGCGTCGATCTGCAGGGCCAGACCGCACAGCGCCAGACCCAGCGCCACCGGCATTGCCAACAGAATGTTGATCAGAATCGCCTGCGGCGTGTGCCACTGGCTGTCGCGCTTGAAGTGGCCGATGTCCTGGTGAACCTTGTTGAGTCTTCCGTATAGGGCCTTGCGTCGCCACAACAGGGCGCCGATCAGCAGCGCCAATGGCAGGAACAGCAATGGCCGCTGGGTCAGGCCGTCAGCCAGTTCGCTCAGGCTCGACGCCCAGGGCAGGGTGTTGACCTGCCGCTCCAGGCGCTCGGGCACGCCGCGCATCCATTCCACATCCAGCGGTTTGTTGCTGGGGATCCAGAACATCTGTTCGTCGAGGGTCGCGCGCAGGCTTTGCGCGGTGCTCAGCAATTGTTTCTGGTTGAGCTGCAGGGTGATCGATTCGTTGAGCATCGCGCTCAACTCGCGGTTCAGCCGCTCGAGCAGATCAGCGCGGGTGTTGGCCAGATCGAGCAGGCTTTTGCGCAGTTGCGGGGTGACCTGCTCCGGCGGCTGCGTGGCCAGCAAGTTGTCGACGTAGGTCGCCGGGTTGCTCAGCAGCTCCCGCTGCTGGCTGACATCGAACTGATACAGGCGAATATCGGCAATCTGGTCGGCAAGGTCGCGGTCAACTTTCAGGTGCGGCAGCGCCTGTTTCTGTTTATAGAGAATTTTCGACAGCAGCAGGCTGCCCTTGAGCACGTTGATTTGCTCGTCCAGCGCCGAATCGCTTTGGGTCAGGGTGTCGAGTTGCTGTTTGGTCTGCAGGTTCTGCTGCGTGACTTCGTTGAGACGGTCGGTGCTCTTGAGCAAATAGTCGGAAAGCTTGAGGTTGGTCGCGCTCTCGCTTGCCAGCAGGCTGCTGCCGCCTGCCTTCTGCGCCTCGATCGATTGCTGGGTAACGGTTTCCTGCGACTGCGCCAGACGCTTCTGGTTGATCAGGGTTTGCAGTTCCTGGATCTCGCGGTCGAGGCGGTCGGATTTCTCCGAAAGCAAGTCGTGCTGGGCATTGCCCAGATCCTGCAACTGGGTGTTGCCGGCCAGTTCCTGGCGGCGCAGCGGAATCAGCGCATTGAGTGCGGCCAGTTCGGCGTTCAACTGGTCGCGCTGTTCGGCGGTGACCGTTTTGCCGGTGTCCTTGCCGGATTTGAGGATGGTGTTGATCTGCTGGATGCGCGTCTGGCTGGCGGAAATCTCCGCCTGAGCGCGCTCGGGGCGAGTCTGCGCGGTGATGATCAGGCTGTTGGCTTCGGCCAGGGCTTTTTGCAGATCGCTCTGCTGGGTCGAGCGATCGGTAAGGATCTGCTCCAGTTGCTGAATCGACTCCTTCGGAAAACGCTGCGCGACCGGCACCGGTGCGGTGGCCTTGAGGCGGCTGAGTTCGCGGGTATTTTCAATCGTCTGCTTCGGCGCGTTGGCCAGCTGACGCTTGAGATCGATCAGTTTCTGCTCGTAATCACGCTGGTTGTTCAGCTGATTGAGGGTGTTCTGCAGCACGGTCTGCAGGGTCTTCTTGTCGGCGTCCGGCAGTTTACTGTCGGCCAGCTTGTCGAGGCTGGCCTGCACGGCATCGCTGGACGGTGGTTCGGCAGCATGCAGCGGGCCGACGACGAGACTGAGGCCCAGCAGGGCCGCGGCGAAAAAGGAGCGCAGGGTAGGCATAGAGACCGGTCAAGCAAGTGAGAGTGGGAGCAGTTTAGAGGAAGAGTCCGGGGCCCGGGCGACTTCCTTCGGGGAATCTGACGCCCACTTTGCCGATCTTGTTCCCGTCCATGACCGCCACCGTCCAGTGGGTGTTGTTCCACTCCACCTGGTCGCCGACGATGGGAGCACCCCCGACTTTTTGCGCAATGAACCCGCCCAGGGTCATGTCCGGATCGATGCCTTCGGCCGGCAAGCCATACAGCGCTGCAACCGCTTTAAGCTGGGCGTCTCCTTCGAGCACGAAGTCGCCGAAGAAACGCAGATCGAGGCCGCGTTGCGGTGCCTGGCTGAACAGTTTGCCGAGGGCCGGCAAGTTGTGTTCATGGCCAATAACACACAGCAAATCATCGACTTCCAGCACCGTACTACCCGACGGATGGAGCAGTTGCTGGCCACGAAACAGCGCCGCGATGCGTGTGCCTTCGGGCATTTTCAGCTCACGCAGGGGCGAGCCGATGCACCATTTCTCCGCGCCGAGCTTGTAAACGAACAGTTCCCACTCGCTGGTGACGTGCACTTCCAGTGCCGCCCGGGAAATCGGCGCGGGTTCCGGCGGCACCGTCACCTTGAGCAGCTTGGCCACCCACGGCAGGCTCGTGCCCTGCACCAGCAGCGACACCAACACGATGAAGAACGCCAGATTGAAATACAACTGCGCTTGCGGCAGCCCGGCCATCAGCGGGAATACCGCGAGAATGATCGGCACCGCGCCGCGCAGGCCGACCCAGGAAATAAAGGCTTTTTCGCGACCGTGGAAGGCCTTGAACGGCAGCAGGCCGACCATCACCGACAGCGGCCGCGCGAAGAGAATCATCCACAGCGCCAGACCGAGGGCGGGCAGAGCGATCGGCAGCAGATCGTGGGGCGTGACCAGCAGGCCCAGCACCAGGAACATGCCGATCTGCGCCAGCCAGGCCATGCCGTCGAGCATATGCAGAATGCCGTGGCGGCTGCGCACCGGGCGGTTGCCGATCACCAGACCGCACAGATAGACGGCGAGGAAGCCGCTGCCATGCAAGGCGTTGGTCAGCGCGAACACCACCAGACCGCCAGCAATGATGAGGATCGGATAGAGTCCAGCGGCGAGATTGATGCGATTGACCAGTTGCAGCATCACCCAGCCGCCGCCCAGACCGATCACGCCACCGATGCCGAACTCGCGGATCAGGTGGGTCAGCAGGCTCCAGTGCAGGCCGGTCTGGCCGCTGGCGAGCATGTCGATCAGGGTGACGGTGAGAAACACCGCCATCGGGTCGTTGCTGCCGGATTCGATTTCCAGACTGGCGCTGACCCGTTCGTTGAGGCCTTTACCGCCGAGCAGCGAGAACACCGCAGCGGCGTCGGTCGAGCCGACGATGGCGCCGATCAGCAGGCCCTGAATCAGATTGAGGTCGAACAGCCACGCAGCGGCCATGCCGGTCAGCCCGGTGGTAATCAACACCCCGACCGTGGCCAGCGACAGCGCCGGCCACAAGGCCACGCGGAAACTCGACACCCGCGTACGCAAGCCGCCGTCGAGCAGGATCACTGCCAGGGCGAGGTTGCCGACCAGATAGGCCGTCGGGTAGTTATCGAAAATGATCCCGCCACCATCGACTCCGGCCGCCATGCCGACCGCGAGAATGATGACCAGAATCGGAATGCCGAGACGTGAAGAAAGAGAACTGACAAGAATGCTTGCGCCTACCAGCAACGCGCCGATCAAGAACAGGCTGTTGATGGTCGTCGCATTCAAAGGCAGTACTCCAGAAGCGTAAAGACGAGGCACAAACTGACCATGCAGTCTGCGTGCCAGCGATTCTAACCTGTTGAAATGTGATGCTGTCAAAAAGCTTTTTTGCAAAATCACCCTGGAAATGCGGCGAATGATGACTGTGGCGAGGGGATTCATCCCCGTTCGGCGGCGCAGCCGTCGTAAAACCGCTGTACGCGGATCCTTAAAGGGAACCGCATACGCTGCTTTTGGGGCGGCTTCGCCACCCAACGGGGATAAATCCCCTCACCACAGGGGAAGCTCCAGCGAGGTGTGTTACAGGCTGAACCGCCCAACCATGTTGTTCAGATCCAGCGCCAAGCGCGACAGCTCATTGCTCGCTGCGCTGGTCTGATTCGCGCCGGTCGCGGACTGCACCGACAGATCGCGGATGTTGACCAGATTGCGATCTACTTCCCGCGCCACCTGCGCCTGCTCTTCGGCTGCGCTGGCGATGACCAGGTTGCGCTCGTTGATTTCGACGATGGCGCTGTTGATCGTGTCCAGCGACATCCCGGCGCCACGGGCGATATTCAAGGTCGATTCGGCGCGCTCGGTGCTGTTGCGCATCGAATCCACGGCGTGTTCGGTGCCGCTCTGGATGCTGCCGATCATCCGCTCGATTTCGCTGGTCGACTGCTGGGTGCGATGGGCCAGGGCGCGCACTTCGTCCGCCACCACGGCAAAACCACGACCGGCCTCACCGGCACGGGCTGCTTCGATCGCTGCGTTCAATGCCAGCAGGTTGGTCTGGTCGGCGAGGCCACGAATCACGTCAAGCACCTTGCCGATGTCGCGGGATTCATTGGCCAGGTCGCCGATCAGCGACGCGGTGCTCTGCACATCGGCGCTCATGCGTTCGATGGCGCTGACGGTTTCCTGCACCAGATCACGGCCGTCGCCCGCCGAGGTGGTGGCGTTTTTCGAGGCTTCCGAAGTGCTGACCGCGTTGCGCGCGACCTCTTCGACAGCGCTGGTCATCTCATTGACCGCAGTGGCGGCCTGCTCGATTTCGTTGTTCTGCTGGGTCAGGCCGCGAGCACTTTCATCGGTGACGCTGTTCAGCTCTTCCGCAGCGGACGCAAGCTGTGTGGCCGAGCCGGAGATGCGCTGCAGTGTATCGCGCAGCTTCGACTGCATCTTCGCCATCGCCGCCAGCAGGCGCCCGGCTTCATCTTCGCCATCGACATGGATCGGCTGGGTGAGGTTGCCTTCGGCGATGGTTTCCGCCGCCTCGAGTGCCTTGGAAATCGGCTTGGTAATGCTCACGGTCAGCAGCCAGGCGAACAGCAGGGTCAGGCCGCTGGCGATCACCAGCAAGGTCACCACCAGATTGAACGACAGCGAGTACTGATCCTTCGCGCCCTGATCAGTCTCGGCGATCTGCTGGGTGTTGATCTCCAGCAAGCGCGCCAGCGCGGTGTTCACCGCTTCCGAATTGCTCAGCAAATCGCTGTTAAGCATCTGTTGCAACTCGGCGATCTGGTTGTTGCGCGACAGGGTTTTCATGCGTTCTTCAAGCTGACGGTACTGCGCCAGCAACTGCACGTACTGATCGTACGCCGAGCGCTCCTCCGGGCTGGAGATCAGCGGCTCATAGGCGCGTTGCGCATCGGCGATCTGGCGGTTGCGCATGTCGAACAGTTCGATGGTTTTCTGCTGCACGTCGGGTTCGCGATTGATCAGCAAACGATAGGACAGCACGCGCAGGCGCAGGGTCAGTTGGGTGAATTCGTCGAGGGCCTTGATCGATGGCACGCTGGCGGTAGCGATGTCTTCGCCGGCCGCGCGGATCTTGCTCATCTGGTTCAGCGCAAACACGCCGAGGATCAACATCAGGCCGCCGATCAGGGCGAAGCCGGTGAACGCCCGTGGGGCGATATTCATATTGCGAAGGGACATGGGCGGATACCGAAAAGGGCCGCATCCATGCGGGCTGAGACTGCTGTATGGGTGACTTATCGGTCATACGACTAAAGTCTTGAGGTGGTGTGCGTATTTGTCGCAGACAGGCTTGAGCGACGAAGTGCAGGAACCAGATCGACCAATCACAGTCTTTTAAACTCGCGAGAACGCTTGCCCGCCAGGAAAATCAAGGCCTTGCGCCGGTTTAACCCTGGCATCCGTGGTGACTTTTCTTTATCGTACGCGCCCTTTGAAAAACGCTTGGAAGATCAAAATGTTGGAAGCATCCCTCAGCCAATTGGAACAGCTCGTCAGCGACCTGGTGCAACAGAACCAGACCCTGCTGCAGACCAACCAGACCCTGTCCACGGAACTGGCCCAGGCCAAGGATGAAAACGAAAACCTGCAACTGAACCTGATGGAGCAGGAAGAAAAACACGGCGCCACCGCCGCGCGCATTCAGGCGCTGGTTGATCGCGTCAATGCCGGTCCTGTCAGCGCATGAACCACGGCACAGCAGGGGTAAAAGTCATCTCCATTCTCGGCGAGGACTATTCGATCAAGGCACCGGCCGGGGAAGAACAGACCCTGCTGGACGCGGCGATGATGCTCAAGGCAGCGCTGGAAGACACCAAGCGCAAATACCCGACGCTGATCGGCGACCGTTTGCTGGTGCTGGCGGCGATGAATCTGTGCTCGCAGCAGATCGAAATGAAAAAGCAGCACAAAGAAGAACTCGAGCGTTATCAAGAGCAAGTCAGCGCCACGGTCGAGACGATTGCCAAGACCATCAATCAGGTTTGACGGGTCGCCAGAATCTCGTCGCCCCTCAACGGAGCGCTCTGTTCAGGGGCGCTTCAGGCGATGACCAGTTCGCAGCGATATCGACCGCCAGACTCGAAAATGTTTTTTGCAGTTATGGTGCGTTTGCGTCCGTTGAAATCAAACGTTTCGTCCTTGCTGGCAGCCCAAAGCATAACGTCATGGGAGATAGGTTGCTCAGACACCAGCGTTTCATCTTTCAAAGACACTTCAATTTTGTAGTCGGGATCGCTGGCGGCGAAGTGTTTTGCGGTCACTACCGCGTCGTTTTGACCTCGTCGTAGCGTATCGCCGATTTTTATGTGCAACAGCATGAGGTCAAGAGATTCGCTTTCTGTCGACTTTAGCTCGTCCATATCCGTATCCGTTGTGTGGTTTACCATATGAAGGTTCAAGGATACGCGGCCATTGCTTCGGCGGAACCTGTCAGGTTTTACAGGTGACAGGACAAGCGTTTTGTGGGTGTGCAGCAAAGCAACTGGATATGATCAGGCTGAACTGATGCGTGATCAGGTCCCTGCGCAGGCAAGCCACTCGCACCGGGATCACGCCCAGAGACCCTGTGGGAACGGACTTGCCTGCGAAGAGGGAATAAGCCGCTACGCACGATCGAGATCAGAACCACTCCTCCCGCATCCCCAGACACGTATCATCCCGCGCCTCCAGCAAGTCCAGCTCATGCTGGCAACCCGGCACTTCCCATGTCAGGAAATACCGTGCCGCCTGCAACTTGCCCTTATAGAAGTCGACATCCGCCGAATTGCCTTTGGCCAGGCCTTCCTCGGCGCGGATCGCCTGCTCCAGCCAGCGCCAGCCGATCACTGCGTGACCGAACACTTTCAGGTACAGCGCCGAGTTCGCCAGGCCGCTGTTGATCTTGCCTTGGGCCAGATCGGTGAGCAGGCCGATGGTCACGGTTTGCAAGCGGGCCACGAGTTTTTCCAGCGGTTCGCGCAGGGTGGTCAACGAATCGTATGCAGTGGCACGTTCGGCCGTGTTGGCGATCAATCGAATCAGCTGCTTGAGACCGGCGCCACCGTTCTGCGCCAGCTTGCGCCCGAGCAGATCCAGCGACTGGATGCCGTGGGTGCCTTCGTGGATCGGATTCAAGCGGTTGTCACGGTAGTACTGCTCCACCGGGTACTCACGGGTGTAGCCGTGGCCGCCAAGAATCTGGATCGCCAGTTCGTTGGCTTTGAGGCAGAACTCCGAAGGCCAGGATTTGACGATTGGCGTCAGCAGGTCCAACAGCTCATGAGCCTGTTTGCGTTCGGCTTCGGTTTCCAGCGTGGTGGTGTCATCGAACAAACGCGCGGCATACAGGCCGAGGTCAAACGCACCTTCGACGTAGGATTTCTGCGTCAGCAGCATGCGTCTGACGTCCGCGTGCTGAATGATCGGCACCGGCGCCGTGGTCGGATCCTTGCTGTCCGGCACCCGGCCCTGCGGCCGCTCACGCGCATATTCCAGCGAATACAGGTAACCGGCATAGCCGAGCATCACCGCGCCCATGCCGACGCCGATCCGCGCTTCGTTCATCATCTGGAACATGTAGCTCAAGCCATGGTGTGGCTTGCCTACCAGATAGCCGACGCACTCGCCGTTATCGCCGAAGTTCAGCGCCGTCGATGTGGTGCCGCGCCAGCCCATCTTGTGGAACAAACCGGCGAGCAGCACGTCGTTGCGCTGGCCGAGGCTGCCGTCGTCGTTGACCAGAAACTTCGGCACGATAAACAGCGAAATACCTTTCACCCCCGGTGGGGCGTCGGGCAGTTTGGCCAGAACCATGTGCACGATGTTTTCCGACAGCGGATGGTCGCCACCGGAAATGAAAATCTTGTTGCCCTTCAGGCGATAGGTGCCGTCGGATGCAGGCTCGGCGCGGGTACGAATGTCCGACAGTGACGAACCGGCATGGGGCTCGGTCAGGGCCATGGTGCCGAAGAAACGTCCGTCGATCATCGGTTGCAGGAAGCGCTGTTTCTGCTCTTCGCTGCCGAAGCTCTCGATCAGGTTGGCCGCGCCCATGGTCAGGAACGGGTATGAGGTCGACGCTGCGTTGGCAGACTGAAAGTGCGCGAAGCAGGCTTGCGACAGCAGGGTCGGCAATTGCATGCCGCCGGCCTCGAAGCTGCGTGCGGCGTTGAGGAAGCCGGCCTCGAGAAAGGCATCCACCGCCGGTTTCACTTCGGGAATCAGAATGGCCTGGCCATCTTCATAGCGCGGCTCGTTTTCATCGCCCTTGCGGTTGTGCGGGGCGAAATACTTTTCGGCGATGTTGCGCGCGGTGCCGATGGCGGCGTCGAAGGTCTCGCGATTGTGCTCGGCAAAGCGCTCGCGCCGGGTCAGGCCCTCGGCATCGAGGACTTCGTACAGCTCGAAAGCCAGATTGCGGGAACTGAGCAGCGTCTCGGACATGGCGGCCTACCTGGAAATTGGGGTTGGGCCGAGTCTAGGCGTGCTGATAAAGACTGAACAGGATGATTGATAAGCGTGATGTTGGAGCCGCGCGCGGACTTAACAGGCGCCGAAAACAACTGTGGGAGCGAGCCTGCTCGCGAAAGCGGAGGGTCAGGCAACATTGATGTCGACTGAAACGCCGTTTTCGCGAGCAGGCTCGCTCCCACAGAGTATTGCGTACCAGGCGACCATTGCGGTCGCCTGGATTTACAGCGGTTTAACCGATCGTCATCAAGCTGGCATTACCCCCCGCCGCAGCGGTGTTGACGCTCAATGCCCGCTCGATCACCAGACGCTCCAGGGCAATGTTGGTCTCGCCCTGGGACAGGCCCTGAACGCCAACGATTGCACCGCCACGCTGGGCGATCTGCTGGCAGACGCCGCGCAACTGGTCGGAGTGGCCGTGATGCAGCACGGCATCGAACACCACTTCGTCCTTGTTCCAGTCGGCAACGCGCTTGATCCGCGCCTGCACTTCCTTCGGCAGGCGGGCGAATAGCGCCTTGGTCAGTTCGGTTTCCGGCCACACCGCCGAACCGCCCACCGCCAGCACCGCCGCCAGTTGCGTCAGCAGATCACCTTCAACTTCCGCCAGGCACAGCACGTGTTCGCGCGGCAGGATCGCGTAGCTGTTTTTCTCGCCGGTCGGGCCAGCCAGCACCCGGGTGATGCCGCTCTGCGATTGCGCAGCGTATTGCACGCACAGGGTGCTCAGATCGGCAAACTTGTTGTTGTCGGCCCAGGCTTTCAGCGCGTTCAACGATTGGCTCATGGCATCGCGCAAGCGCACGTCCGGGGCGACGATGGCATCACCGCGGGCGAAGGATTGTTCGATGGCGTCGGCAGGACGCGTCGACAGCAGGCGGTACAGATACAGCGGGCCGCCGGCTTTCGGGCCAGTACCCGACAGGCCTTCGCCGCCGAATGGCTGCACGCCGACCACGGCACCGACGATGTTGCGGTTGACGTAGACGTTACCGGCGTTGACGTTGTCGATCACCTTGGCGATGGTCTCGTCGATGCGCGTGTGCACGCCCAGCGTCAGGCCGTAACCGGAGGCGTTGATCTGGCCGATCAGTTGGTCCAGCTCCTTGCGCTTGTAGCGCACCACGTGCAGTACCGGGCCGAAGATTTCGCGTTGCAGTTCGTCGAAGCTTTCCAGCTCGATCAGGGTCGGCATGACGAAGGTGCCGCGCTTGACCTCTTCACTGACGGCAATCGCAACCTGGTAAACATTGCGACCTTTGTCGCGCATGCCTTGGATGTGTTTGTCGATGCCGGCCTTGGCTTCGGCATCGATCACCGGGCCGATGTCCACGGACAGACGCTCGGGGTTGCCGAGACGGCTTTCGGCCATGGCACCTTTGAGCATTTCGATGACGCGATCGGCGGAATCTTCCTGCAGGCACAGCACGCGCAGTGCCGAGCAGCGCTGACCGGCGCTGTCGAAGGCCGACGACACTACGTCGATCACCACTTGTTCGGTCAGTGCCGAGGAATCGACGATCATCGCGTTCTGGCCACCGGTTTCGGCGATCAGCGGAATCGGGCGGCCCTGGCTGTCGAGACGGCCGGCGATGTTGCGTTGCAGCAAGCGCGCGACTTCGGTGGAGCCGGTGAACATCACGCCTTTGACGCGTTCGTCACCGACCAGACCGGCGCCGACGGTTTCACCACGGCCCGGCAGCAGTTGCAGCACGCCTTCCGGGATGCCGGCTTCGAGCATCAGGCGCACAGCCTGAGCCGCTACCAGCGGAGTCTGCTCAGCCGGTTTGGCCAGTACCGGGTTACCGGCGGCCAATGCCGCAGCGACCTGGCCGCTGAAGATTGCCAGCGGGAAGTTCCACGGGCTGATGCACACCACCGGACCGAGTGGGCGGTGGGCGTCGTTGCTGAAATCGTTGCGCGCCTGCACTGCGTAGTAACGCAGGAAGTCGACGGCTTCGCGGACTTCGGCGATGGCGTTGGTGTAGGTCTTGCCGGCTTCGCGAGCCAGCAGGCCCATCAGCGGCTGGATCTCGCCTTCCATCAAGTCAGCGGCACGTTCCAGAATTGCCGCACGTTCGGCCGGCGGGGTGGCCTGCCAGATCGGCGCGGCGTTCAGCGCGCATTGAATGGCGTTGTCGACGTCTTCGACGGTAGCTTCTTGAACGTGACCGACCACATCGCGGTGATCGGACGGGTTCAGCACCGCGACCGGCGTTTCGTTGCTGGAGGCGCAACCGAGCATCGGCGCGGCTTTCCAGTCGTTGTGTGCAGTGGCGAGCAGGGCGCAGGACAGCGAGGCCAGACGATGTTCGTTAGCCATGTCGATGCCGCTGGAGTTGGCGCGCTCGGCACCGTACAGGTCACGCGGCAGCGGAATGCGCGGGTGCGGCAGGCCAAAACCGCCTTCCACGGTGGCCATCTGCTCGATCTGTGCCACCGGATCGGCCACCAGTTCCTGAATCGAAATCGACTGGTCGGCGATGCGGTTGACGAACGAAGTGTTCGCGCCGTTTTCCAGCAAGCGACGTACGAGGTAAGCCAGCAGGGTTTCGTGGGTGCCGACCGGTGCGTACACGCGGCACGGACGGTTCAGCTTGCCCTCGGAAACCTTGCCTACAACCTGTTCGTAGAGCGGTTCGCCCATGCCGTGCAGGCACTGGAACTCGTACTGGCCCGGGTAATAGTTCTGACCGGCGATGTGGTAGATCGCCGACAGGGTGTGGGCGTTGTGCGTGGCGAATTGCGGGTAGATGACTTCCGGCACCGACAGCAGTTTGCGTGCGCAAGCAATGTAGGAAACGTCGGTGTACACCTTGCGGGTGTAGACCGGATAGCCTTCCAGACCCTCGACCTGGGCGCGTTTGATTTCGCTGTCCCAGTACGCGCCTTTCACCAGACGGATCATCAGGCGATGACGGCTGCGGCGGGCCAGATCGATCACGTAATCGATCACGTACGGGCAACGCTTCTGGTAAGCCTGGATAACGAAACCGATACCGTTCCAGCCAGTCAGCTGCGGCTCAAAGCACAGGCGCTCAAGCAGGTCCAGCGACAGCTCGAGGCGGTCGGCTTCTTCGGCGTCGATGTTCAGGCCGATGTCGTATTGCTTGGCCAGCAGGGTCAGCGACAGCAGGCGCGGGTACAGCTCGTCCATCACCCGCTCGTACTGCGCACGGCTGTAGCGCGGGTGCAGTGCCGAGAGCTTGATGGAAATGCCCGGGCCTTCATAAATCCCACGGCCGTGTGACGCTTTGCCGATCGAGTGGATCGCTTGTTCGTACGACGCCAGGTATTTCTGCGCGTCGACTTCGGTGAGTGCCGCTTCACCGAGCATGTCGTAGGAGTAACGGAAGCCCTTGGCTTCGAACTTGCTCGCATTGGCCAGCGCTTCGGCGATGGTTTCGCCGGTCACGAACTGCTCGCCCATCAGGCGCATGGCCATGTCGACGCCCTTGCGGATCATCGGCTCGCCGCTCTTGCCGATGATGCGGCTCAGCGACGAGGTCAGGCCGGCTTCGTTGTGGGTGGAGACCAGTTTGCCAGTCAGCAGCAGGCCCCAGGTCGCAGCGTTGACGAACAGCGAAGGGCTGTTGCCCAGGTGCGGATGCCAGTTGCCGGTGCTGATCTTGTCGCGGATCAGCGCATCGCGGGTGCCTTTGTCCGGGATGCGCAGCAGCGCTTCGGCCAGGCACATCAGCGCCACGCCTTCCTGGGACGACAGGGAGAATTCCTGCAACAGACCCTGAACAATGCCCGCACGACCGCCGGCACTTTTCTGGTTACGCAGTTTTTCGGCGATGGTCGCGGCGAGTTTGTTGGTGGCTTCGGCCATTGGGGCTGGCAGGCGCGCCTGCTCGATCAGCATCGGCACCACTTCCGGCTCAGGGCGGCGGTAGGCTGCGGTGATCGAAGCACGCAGAACCGATTGCGGCAGGATGCTTTCAGCGAATTCGAGGAAGCATTGGTGAGCGTGATCGGTCTGCACTTCGCCTGCGTCATCGGCGTCTTTGGCGGTCAAACCGTTCAACTCGGTCAGGGTTGCACCACCCTCGAGTTTTTCCAGGTAATTGAAAATTGCCTGCTTGATCAGCCAGTGCGGCGTGCGATCAATCGAGGTTGCGGCAGCCTTCAGGCGCTCGCGGGTCGGGTCATCGAGTTTGACCCCAAGGGTGGTGGTAGCCATATTTTTATCCTCATGGTTGCCACAGTTGCGTGGCATCAGCTGGCCGCAAGATTAGCCGTGCGTTGAATGAGGTGCAACCGGGTGCAACCCTTTTTTTGCCGGAATAATACGCAGCTCGTCAGGAAATAATTTCTGGTACGAAAGTGCTGCTCCTGCTTGGTGCTTTTGCTTCTAGCAAAGAGCCATGACTGCCACAAAAGGGAGCAAAAACGGGGCGATCGTCGATTAATCCGACTGGGTGCAACTAATTCTCGCGAAACTGGTTGCACCTTATTTGCTTTGTTGCATAGCATTCGCCGCCAAGGTGCAACCGGGAATAACCCGGTGCATCGGCTGATGGCTTTCCTGGGGAAACATCAGTCTTAAATGCGCGGGATCCCGGATCGTCTGCCAAACGTCGTCGTTTGCGAGCGGTTCACCACCGCCGCTACATAAAAACAAAGCCAGGGCGTAACTCAATGAGCGTAAGCAATCCAACCCTGATCACGTTCGTGATCTACATCGCAGCAATGGTGCTGATCGGCTTGATGGCCTATCGCTCCACCAACAACCTTTCCGACTATATTCTCGGTGGTCGCAGCCTCGGCAGCGTCGTCACCGCGCTGTCTGCCGGTGCCTCCGACATGAGCGGCTGGTTGCTGATGGGCCTGCCGGGCGCCATCTACATGTCCGGTCTGTCCGAAAGCTGGATCGCCATCGGCCTGATCGTCGGTGCCTACCTGAACTGGCTGTTTGTCGCCGGCCGTCTGCGTGTGCAGACCGAGCACAACGGCGATGCCCTGACTCTGCCGGATTACTTTTCCAGCCGTTTCGAAGATAAAAGCGGCTTGCTGCGGATTATCTCGGCGATCGTGATTCTGGTGTTCTTTACCATCTACTGCGCTTCCGGCATCGTCGCCGGTGCCCGCCTGTTCGAAAGCACGTTCGGCATGACCTACGAAACGGCGCTGTGGGCCGGTGCTGCGGCGACGATTGCCTACACCTTCATCGGCGGTTTCCTCGCGGTGAGCTGGACCGACACCGTCCAAGCCACGCTGATGATCTTCGCGCTGATCCTTACGCCGATCATCGTCCTGCTGGCCACTGGCGGCGTTGACACCACGTTCCTCGCCATCGAAGCGCAAGATCCTAGCAACTTCGACATGCTCAAAGGCACCACCTTCATCGGCATCATCTCGCTGATGGGTTGGGGTCTGGGCTACTTCGGCCAGCCGCACATCCTCGCGCGTTTCATGGCGGCGGATTCGGTGAAGTCGATCGCCAAGGCACGTCGCATTTCCATGGCCTGGATGATCCTGTGCCTGGGCGGCACCGTTGCGGTGGGCTTCTTCGGTATCGCTTACTTCTCGGCGCACCCGGAAGTCGCCGGTCCTGTGACCGAGAACCCGGAGCGCGTGTTCATCGAACTGGCGAAAATCCTCTTCAACCCATGGGTTGCCGGTGTACTGCTGTCGGCCATTCTGGCTGCGGTGATGAGCACCCTGAGCTGCCAGTTGCTGGTGTGCTCGAGCGCCCTGACCGAAGACTTCTATAAAGCCTTCCTGCGCAAATCCGCTTCGCAACTGGAGCTGGTCTGGGTCGGTCGTGCCATGGTGCTGCTGGTAGCCCTGATTGCTATCGCGCTGGCTGCCAACCCGGAAAACCGCGTACTGGGCCTGGTGTCCTACGCCTGGGCCGGTTTCGGTGCTGCATTCGGTCCGGTGGTGCTGATTTCGGTGGTCTGGAAAGACATGACCCGCAACGGCGCACTGGCCGGTATTCTGGTCGGCGCGATCACCGTGGTGGTCTGGAAGCATTTCGAACTGCTGGGTCTGTACGAAATCATTCCGGGCTTCATCTTCGCCAGCCTGGCCATCTACTTTGTCAGCAAGGCGGGTGAGCCGACTCGCGGCATGGTTGAGCGTTTCGAGGCAGCGGAAAAAGACTTCCATCTGAACAAGTGATGGACTGAGCTTCGGCTCACCTGAAAACGGCCCGTTTCCTACAGGAAGCGGGCCGTTTTTTTGTGCCTGTGATTTCTCGAATCCTGTGGAAATCCATTGTGGGAGCGAGCCTGCTCGCGAATGCGATTGATCATTCAATGAATGTGTCGACTGACATGCCGCTTTCGCGAGCAGGCTCGCTCCCACAGGGTGGGTGGCAGGTTTGATTGAATTGTCTGTAGTCGAACGGCCGAATTAACAAGGTCCTTTCAGCAACCCACGTAGGGCAAATCTGAATTTCCCGTCACCTGCTCGGCACCCCTTGCCCCTCATGCAGAATCGCCCGCCCTCACACTGCAGAGAGACATCGGATGTTCGCGCCTGCCAATCAACCGCGTTTCACGTTGACCCTCGAAGGCGCCCGGCATGACCTCAAAGTCCTTGAGTTCACGGGCAGGGAAGCCATCAGCCAACCCTATCGCTTCGAGCTGGAACTGGTCAGCGAGCGGCCGGACCTGGATCTGGAAAGCCTGCTGCATGGTCAGGCGTTTCTGAGTTTCGATGCTCAGGGTTGCGGTATTCATGGTCAGATTTATCAGATCGGGCAGGGCGATTCCGGGAAACGTCTGACACGCTATCACCTCAGCCTTGTCCCGCGTCTGACGTATCTGGGGCATCGCGTCAACCAGCGTGTTTTTCAGCATCAGAGCGTGCCGCAAATTGTCACGCAGATCCTCAAAGACCATTCGATCCTGCGCGATGCCTTTGAATTTCGCCTGGGCAGCGAATATCCGGAGCGCGAATACTGCGTGCAATACGCCGAAAGCGATCTGGCCTTTATCCAGCGCCTGTGTGCCGAAGTCGGCATTCATTACCATTTTCAACACAGCCCCGAAGGCCATCTGCTGGTATTCGGCGACGACCAGACCGTGTTCCCCAAGCTGCCCGAGCCGACGCTGTATTTGCCGGGCAGCGGCATGTCGGCGGGGGCGCCGGCGATTCAACGTTTCAATGTGCGCGTGGAAACCCGCACCAGCGTCGTCACTCGGCGCGACTACAACTTCGAAAAACCACGGCTGTCTCTGGAAAGTCGCAGTGACGGCGAGCAGCGTCCGGTGCTGGAGGACTATCTCTTCCCCGGCCAATTCAGTGATCGTGAAACCGGCAAACAGCTGACTCGGCGAGCGCTGGAACGGCACGTCGCCGATTACCGTCAGGCCGAAGGCAGCAGCGACGAGTCTTCATTGGTCTGCGGCCATTTCCTGCAACTCACCGAGCATCCGCGCAGCGACTGGAATGATCTGTGGTTGCTCACCTGTGTCGAGCATCGCGGCCGTCAGCCGCAGGTGCTTGAGGAGTCGGTGACCAGCGATGGCGAATCCTTCCAGGGCTACCGCAATACTTTCGTCGCCACGCCGTGGGACGTGGTCTTTCGTCCGGCACTGTGCCCGGAAAAACCGCGCATGTCGGGTTACCAACCTGCCGTGGTCACCGGCCCGAAAGACCTGGAAATCCATTGCGATGAATATGGCCGGGTCAAAGTGCAACTGGCCTGGGACCGCGATGGCGAATTGAACGAGCACTCCAGTTGCTGGCTGCGCGTCGCGACCGGTTGGGCTCACGATCACTACGGTAGCGTATTGATTCCGCGAGTCGGCATGGAAGTGCTGGTCGGCTTCATTGATGGCGATGCCGACAAGCCGCTGGTCATGGGGTGTCTGCCCAATGCGGCGACCCCGGTGCCGCTGGATCTGCCGGCAGACAAGACCCGAAGCGTGTTCCGCAGCCAGAGCAGCCCCGGAGGTGGCGGTTATAACGAACTGCGCATCGAGGATAAAAAAGGCGCCGAGGAAATCTACCTGCGTGCCCAGCGCAACTGGACCCAGCATGTGCTCAACGACCAGCAGCTGCAGGTCGATAATCAGCGCAGTGTGGTGGTCACCGGCACCGCCCGGCATGAACTCAAGGCCGACGAACAGCGCATCACCCACGGCCAGCGCCAGACCGAAGTCAGGCAGGATGATCATTTGTCCGTGCTCGGCGACCGGCAGGTGCGGGTGAACAGCCAGGCCACCAGCGCCTCGGCGCAGATCCATATCAGCGCAGGCCAGCAAGTGGTCATTGATGGCGGCGCGAGCGCGACGATTCAGGCCGGCGGACAGTGGATCAACATCGGCCCCGGCGGAATTTTCAGCAGTGTGCCGATTGTTGTGGGTGGCGCGCCAATGGCGGCAACGAGTGCGGCACCGGTGGTGCCGGGCTTGCCAGAGAAACTGGCCGCTGCGCCGGCGGCGGTTCTCACCGCCGCACAGATCATGAGTCTCAAAGGTGATGCGCCTTTCTGCGAAGAGTGTGAGCGGTGCAAGGACGGTGTCTGTGCAGCCTGAACAATTGACGCCCGAACAATGGCTGGCGCGGCAACCGCTGCATGCGTCGGAACAACTGTTCGCCATTTTCAGCCGCGCCAGCGATGCCGATGCTTTCAAAGCCTGGCAGGGCACGGCGAATCCGGTCTGGGCCAGGACGATTTATGCCGAGTGGGACGCGGTGATGCCCTATGTGGGAATTGTCGCTGCGGACAGTGAGTTTTTACGTTGGGTGGCGGAAACAGAATCCCGGGATTGGGGATGGTTGGCGGTGTCTTCGGCAGATCTGGATGTGCTGGTCGAACATTTCCGCAGCCTGACTCAAGTGCTGATGCCGGACAGTAAAGCGGTGTTTTTTCGCTTTTGGGATGGTCGGTTTCTGCTGCCTCTTTTGCACTCTGACGAGCTCAATTCCGCGCAATTACTGCCAGTCGTTTCGCGAGCCTTGATCAATGGCCAAGCCATTGAAACCGGGGGCCGTGCGCTGGTTTCGGGGCGGGTCTTTCCGTGGTGGAGCGTGCCGCAATCGCTGTTGGCGCAGACTGATGCAAGCGTACGCATCGCCAATGCTTTGCAATGGCTGAGCGAGGAGCAACCGGCCGTGTTCGAGGCGTTTCCCGAGGCTGTTTCGCGCTGCAAGGTCGGGCAGTTTTTCAAATTATCGATGTCGGAAGATTCGTCACGATCGGCGCTTCTGGAGTTTTTGCTGGCAGAGGCAGAGTGAAATTTCGGGGCAAACGCTTCGGATGTTTCCTTCGAATCGCGGCGGCTTTCATGAACTGGTGCGTGGTGGGTTGCAGGGATAGTCTTTTCGTTGTCACTGCGAGAGTGGTGGCAGGGTGAAGGATTCCCGCATTCATGACGTTACAGTTCGTTGGCTTTTTGCGGCACTTGGTTCAAGTCCGTAAGATCGTTCGCGGCGGCTGTGCGTGGGGCACGCTTCGGCGTGGCCGAGGTCCATGATTGCTCGGTTCCTACTCCCGCGCACAGCTGCCACCCTAACCCGTAGGAAGGTGTGATGGCGGCTCACGTTTATCAATCATGGGACCCGGAAAATGACCAATATGCATACTGATTCACCCTACGAAAAAATCACCCCTCACCCCGACAACCGCTTCATGGCCCTTACCGGCAATTGCAGCGACATGCCCAGCCTGTTCGTCGACACCCATGTGCCCCTCGACATCCTCATGGACGCCGCCAACTATCGCATCCGCGCCGTGGTCCAGGTCCTGGAAAACATGTGCATGCGCGGCTCGATCGAATGCGACTCCGTGATCCTCAGCGACTTCGCCTTGCTGTGCGCCATCCCATTGCGCGATGGCTGTGATGTGCTCGATGTCATCGGCAAGCGCCTGCGCAGCTTGCCCGCCTGAAGATCAGAAGATCGCAGCCTCCGGCAGAGTGAGCGCCTATCCCATGTAGGAGCCGCCGAAGGCTGCGATCTTTTGATTGATTGAAATCGGGGGGGCAGTCAGAGATGTAGGCATCTTGGGTTTTGATAAAGCGGTTGAACGCTTCGGAGTTGTAGATCTTCAGGCACGCAAGGAACACCACTTTTTCATTTGAGTGTTTGCTGCGTGAAGGTGTCTGCTGGTAAGCCGCCGATATGTAGCTCAGTGTTTCTTTATAGGGATCGTGCAGCACTTGCAGCGTTCTTCATCTTGCAGGATGGAATGTAGGCCGTTGCCCATGACTGAATAGGCATTGGCGGACAGCGCAATGTCTTTTTCCAGCGCTGAGCGTTCGTTGAATGGCTTCAGAATGCAGTGGCTCAGCCCGTAGTTCTTTAGTGTCTGGCGTGCCTGTTCAATGTGAGTTTCGTCGGCAAGGGCGAGGTATGGACTTAGAAGGCTGAGTGAACAGATGATGAGATACCGCATGAGTTTTTGACTTCCTGTCGTTCATGGTTAGCCAGTTTAACGCCATAAAAGCAAAGCCCCTCACCCTAGCCCTCTCCCAGAGGGAGAGGGGACTGACCGAGTTGTCTGGGTGATGTACGCCGACCTGCGACTTCAGTGGTGAACTTCGCTTGGCCAAGCCTGGATGGTGGTGTTCTTTTTGGGGACTGGTCGTGTGACGACTTGCGACTTGGGCGCTTATCTACGCTTGGCCAAGCCTGAGATCACGTCGATCATTCAGGTCGATGTAACTCGCAAGATCACCACCATCAGTCCCCTCTCCCTCCGGGAGAGGGCTAGAGTGAGGGCAGGCTTTGGTCCACTCGGCTGCGAACCCCTGACTTGCCGCCCGGTAAAAGGTAAACTTTGCGGCCCTCGCAGGAGCAGCCATGAATTATCGTCACGCCTTCCATGCCGGCAATCACGCCGATGTGTTCAAACACCTGACCTTGACCCGCCTCATAGCCCTGATGTCGCGCAAGGAGCAGCCGTTTGCCTATCTCGACACGCACGCCGGCATCGGTCTGTATGACTTGCAGGGCGATCAGGCCAATCGCACCGGCGAGTACCTGGAAGGCATTGCGCGGTTGTGGGATCAGCCGGACCTGCCGGCGCTGACCGCTGATTACATGAAGGTGCTGCACGAGATGAACCCGGATGGCCAGTTGCGCTATTACCCAGGTTCGCCGGAGCTGGCACGGCGTCTGACGCGGCCGCAGGATCGGGTGATGCTCAACGAGAAGCACCCGGAAGACGGTGTGTTGCTCAAGGACAACATGGCCGGCGATCGTCGGGTAAAAGTGCATCTGGGCGAGGGTTGGCATGTGGCGCGGGCGATGTTGCCGGTGCAGGAAAAGCGCGCGGTGATGCTGATCGATCCGCCGTTCGAGCAACTCGACGAGATGCAGCGTTGCGCGGCGTCGATGAAAGAAGCCATCGGCCGCATGCGCCAGACCGTGGCAGCGATCTGGTATCCGGTGAAGGATCAGCGTGCGTTGCGGCGTTTCTATCAGGACTTGGCAGGCACCGGTGCGCCGAAGTTGCTGCGTGTGGAGCTGCTGGTGCATCCGCTGGATACGCCGAACAGCCTGAACGGTTCCGGGCTGGCGATCGCCAATCCGCCGTGGGGGCTGGAGGAAGAACTGCGGGAGCTGCTGCCGTGGTTGTCGAAGAAGCTTGGGCAGACCCAGGGTGGCTGGCAGATGGATTGGTTGATTGCCGAGAGTTGATCGCCGAGCGATCGTTCCCACGCTCCGCGTGGGAATGCCTCAATGGACGCTCTGCGTCCGCTGTCAGGACGCGGAGCGTCCCGGGCTGCATTCCCACGCAGAGCGTGGGAACGATCAGTCGGGCTAGTTGCCCGCAAGGCTCGCAGGCATGCACACGCCGGTGCCGCCAATCCCGCAGTAACCTTCAGGGTTTTTCGCCAGATACTGCTGGTGATAGGCCTCTGCAAAGTACACGGGCGGGGCTTGGTCGATCTCGGTGCTGATTTCACCCAGACCGGCCTTGGCCAGTTCCGCCTGATACACGTCTTTGCTTTTCAGTGCCGCATCCAGTTGCTCCGGGGTGGTCGCGTAGATCACCGAGCGGTACTGAGTGCCGATGTCGTTGCCCTGACGCATGCCCTGAGTCGGGTTGTGCAGTTCCCAGAACATCGCCAGCAGTTCCTCGTAACTGACCTGGGCCTTGTCATACACCACCAATACCACTTCGGCGTGGCCGGTCAGGCCCGAGCAGACTTCTTCGTACGTCGGATTCGGCGTGAAGCCGCCGGCGTAACCGACGACTGTGCTGACCACGCCTTCGCGCTGCCAGAAACGTCGTTCCGCGCCCCAGAAGCAACCCAGACCGAAAATCGCGAAGTCGACGTCCTGAAAGAATGGACCGAGCAGCGGGGTGTCTTCGAAGACGAAGTGTTTTTCCGGCAGGGTCATCGGGGTTTCGCGGCCGGGCAGGGCTTGTTCTTTGGTTGGAAGCACGTTTTTGTTCACCAGAATTTCCGAGCGCAGAACCATGAGCGTTCCTCTCAGTCAGGTTGGAGGTAAAAAGTCAGACCGCCAGTGTGCCGAATGATGCCGGAATTCGCACTATCAAAACTGTGGGAGCGAGCCTGCTCGCGAAAGCGGGGTGTCAGGCGACGAAGATGTCGACGGTTTTATCGCCTTCGCGAGCAGGCTCGCTCCCACAAGGGATCTTCATAGAAGCCGGCGTTAGAGACAGAGCGGCCCACGCGGATAGCGCTTGAGCGCTTTGGTCAGTTCATCACCCGGAATCGGTCGGTCGAACAGATAACCCTGACCGACGTCGCAACGATGCCGGCGCAGGAACGCCAGTTGCTCGGCGGTTTCGATGCCTTCGGCGACAACTTTGAGTTTCAGGTTGTGGGCCATGGCGATCACGGCGGAGGTGATTTCCATGTCGTCCTGGTTGTCGGGGATTTCATGGATGAAGCTGCGATCGATCTTGATGATGTCGATCGGGAATTTCTTCAGATAGCTCAGCGACGAGTACCCGGTGCCGAAGTCATCCATGGCCAGGGTCAGCCCCAGGCGTTTGAGCTGGTCGAGCTGCAAATGCGTGTCTTCGGTGGCTTCCAGCAGCAGGCCTTCGGTCAGCTCCAGTTCGAGCAGATTGGCCGGCAGCGCTTCTTCCCTGAGGATGTTGGCGATCGAGGCGACCAGATCCGGATCGGAGAACTGTTTCGGTGACAGATTGATTGCCACTTGCAGGTTGCCAAGGCCCGCAGCGGTCAAGGATTTGCTCATGCGGCAGGCCTGACGCGCGATCCATTTGCCGATCGGAATGATCAGGCCGGTTTCCTCGGCGACGCTGATGAACTGGTCCGGGCGAATCATGCCGCGTTCCGGATGGTTCCAGCGCAACAGCGCTTCCATGCCCAGCAGACGACCGCTGCGCAGGCACAGCTTGGGCTGGTAGAACACGTCCAGTTCGTTCTGCGTGAGGGCGCGGCGCAGGTTGTTCTCGACGAACAGTTTGTAACTGGCTTCGGCGTTCAGCGCTTCAGTGAACACCTGCAATTGGTGTTTACCGTTGGCCTTGGCCTTGTGCAGCGCCAGGCCGGCGTTGCGCATCAGGGTCTGCGGGTCGCGCCCGTGCAGCGGCGCGCAAGCGAGGCCGACGGAGCCGGTGACGCTGATCAACTGATTGTCGACGAACATCGGCTTGTCGAGGGTCATCAGCAACTGACTGGCGATCTGCTGCCCGGCTTCAAGGTCGGTGTCGTCGAGCAACACGGCGAATTCGTTACTGGCAAAACGCGCCAGGCTGCCACTCGGGCTGAGGCTGTTGCGCAGGCGCCGGGCGAGGCTGATCAACAGTTTGTCGCCGGTCTGGTGGCCGAGGCTGTCGTTGATCCGCTTGAAGTTGTCGATGTCCACCAGCAACAGGCTGATCGGCGTATCGCTGTCGCGGGCGAAGCGCTCATCGAGATTGCGGATGAATGCCGGACGGTTGCCGAGGTTGGTCAGGTTGTCGGTGTAGGCCAGGCGCTCGATACGTTGCTGCGCGAGTTTGGTCTGGGTGATGTCTTCGTAGATGCCGATGTAATGCGTCAGCTCACGGTTATCGCCATAGACCTTGGAAATCGACAGCTGGCCCCAGTACGGTTCGAGGTTCTTGCGGCGGCTTTTGAATTCGCCCTGCCAGCTGTTGCTCTGGGCCAGCGCCGAGGGCGCGTCGAACAGCAGTTCGCTGAGGTTTTCCAGCGCCGGCAATTCCGACAGGCGCTGACCGTGGACTTCCTCGGTGGTGTACTGGGTGATCGCAGTGAAGCTCGGGTTGACGTACTCGACCACGCCGTCACAGTTGACCAGCAAGAAGGCGTTGGCGCTTTGCTCGACCGCGCGCTGAAACAGGTGCAGGGCGCTGGTGGCGGTGCGCCGGTTGTGATTGTTGATTACTTGTGCGAACTGGTCGGCCAGCTCACCGGCAAAGGCGATTTCGTCGGACTGCCAGGCGCGGGTGACGCCGGTCTGTTCCAGGCACAACACGCCGACTACCTGGCCGTCGACGCGAATGCTGGCATCGAGCATGGCGTTGACGTCACGCGGACGCATCGCCTCGGCCATCTCGCGGGTGCGCGGGTCGTGCATGGCGTTGTGCGCATCGATGGCGCGGCTGCTGTGCAGCGCTTCCATGTAATCGGGGAAGCCGCTGATATCGATCGGCTCCGGCAGCAGGTATTCCTGAGTTGCGCGGTGGTAGGCGGAGATCGGCAGCAAGCGCTGGCCTTCGAGGTTCCACAGGCTGGCGCAGTCGATTTCGTAGATATCGCAGGCGCAGCGGGTGATCAGCTCGGCGGCTTCCTGCAGCGAGTTGTGCGTGCTGTAGCGCTGGCGTGCGAGCAGCAGAATCAGATCCTGCTGGGCACGCACGCGTTCCAGATGCTGCAGTTGTTCCTGCTGGGCACGCTGGTTCAGCTCAAGGGCGATTTGCAGGCGCGAGTTCTGGGTTTCCAGATCCACCGAAGGCAGCGCCTGGGTTTCGTCGAACACCTCGTCGACGGCCAGCAGGTAGCCGCGCAGCAAATGCCGGTTGTGCTGTTTGTAGGCTTCGCCCAGCTCGAGCATGTTCAACGCGCCGGCGGCGGTGTGCAGGGTGTAGCGCACCACGTAATGCGCGCTTTTGCTCAGTTGCTGCTGGATCGCGTCATGCAGTTGATAGCGCGCTTCGGGCTCCATCAGGCTGGCGTAGGGCGAGCCGACCAGTGCGCAGAGCTCGACGGCCGGCTGGCCGAACTGGCGTTCGCAGTTGGGATCAAGGAACAGCATCGCCCAACTGGCTTCATTCAAGCGCTCGAAACGCAGCATGCCGAGCCGCGAGGGCACAGGCAACTGCGTCACTACCTCGGCCGCCATACGGCTGGCAGCATCGGGCTGGCTCTTCATGAAGGAAACTCGCTTGGAAATATGCTGAATGCGCCGGGCTCTCGCCCTCTTGTCTGTTGGCTGCGGCAAGGTTGCATCATTGCGGCACCGACTGACAAGAGAGATGAAGGCCAAGTGCTATAAGAATATGTCGGCTGCAGTGAACATTTCTCCAGTACACAACTGAAATGAGCAGAAGATCGCAGCTTCACGCAGCCCCAACAGGGTAATGCGCCTTGTGTAGGAGCTGCCGAAGGCTGCGATCTTTTGGTGTTTTAACGCAATTTCATACTGATCGACTGCAACTTCTTGCCATCGCGGTCATGGTAATTGACCAATATCTGATCAGCCTCAACGACCACATGCGCAAAATTGTCCTGACTCACCACGGCACTGGTGAGCTCGTGCCGATAATCCCCGGCTGCCGTGCGCACCAGCGGTTGATCGAGGATAAACGTTGAAGCCTTGGCATACGGCAGCAATTTGCTGTTGTGCAACGGCGAGGACACGATGGTGTGCACCTCGAAATCGGTGTCCTTGCTGTGACTCAAGCGACTGGTCAGCGAGCCATGGACGTCGCCGGAGACGAACACCACGTTCTTGATCCGGTGAGTGCGGATGGTTTCCAGCAGGCGCAGACGCTGCTCGGGAAAAGCTTTCCAGGCATCGTCACCGTTGAACTTGCGATCGGGATAGAACATCACGCTGGTCACCACGAATTTCACTCGTGCCGGGCTATGGATCAGCCATTGCAGCAGGGCCTGTTCCTGCTCGATGTCGAGAATGCGCCGGTCATCCTTCGACAAGTTGCGTCGGGTGCGACTGTCGGTGACGAACCAGGCGATATCGCTGTCGCCGAACTGATACCAATAATGCTTCAAGGTATTCCGGTCTATCTGGCCCTCGCTGTTATATGCGTAAACCGGGCTGTGGCTGGCTTGATAAAGTTCATAAGCGGCCATGGCGTTGCGATACAAGTCCTTGTCCGCATCTTTTGCATTGGCGGGCCAGTTATCTTCTATTTCATGATCGTCGAGCATCATGTAAGTCGATGTATTGGACATCAATCGTTGAATATTCGGTTGCGAGAATGCCGTTCGATACTTCTTCAGAATGTCTTTGGCTTCGCGATCCGGTGCAATGATATTCAAATCATCTACATACACTTGATCGCCGGTCATGATCACCGCGCTGACGGGTAGATGACTGCTCTCGACAAGTTGATTGATCGAGCCAAAGATGCGATCGCCCAGTTGCGGCAACGAAGCAATCCCCGCGGTGATCCGCAGATAACGGCAAGATCCGACGATAAAGCCCCGGGGCTGGCTGGCTTGCGCGGTGCGGGTACGAAAGCGGTAGAGCTGTCGCGGCCATTGCAGTGGAAACTCCACCACTGTGTCGATGGTGTGTACCGGATTCATCGGGCTTAACCAGCCGGCTTGATATTCGTATTCACAATCGGCGTCCAGATCCTGTAATACCAGTACGCCCGACATGTCGTTGGCTGGATGCAAAAGTGCAAATACGCTGTTGGACCATTTTTCCGTTCCGGCCTTGCGCGCGCGAACTCCGGCAAATACGCGTTTTTTGTCCTGTTGTTCGCCGCGCATGAAAATGCGAACTTCGTTAGTTGTGGCGTGGCCCACGATGGGGCCGATAGTCGGTTTGAACATGATCGATTCCGTTCGAGATTTTAATAAGATGAATTAAATAAGCGGAGCGCATTGAAGCAACTTTCCTGAGCAGAGGTTAGTTGGCCGGCGGCAGAAAATATTGGCGTTAAGTGGACCAGACCTGTGGCCGATGTCAGCGCAGGTTGTAGGAAAGAGACGCGATCCGGTTTATTTCAGGCAAAAAAAAGCCCCGTCAATTGACGGGGTTGAGGTACGAGCGTGTGGCGCTCGAAAGGGTGCAGCAAGCGGCCCTCCGTCGCCGGAGGGCCGTTTGGGTTACAGCAGGATGGTGCGGATGTCGCCCAACAGGCTGCCCAGACGCTGAGTGAAGCGTGCAGCAGCAGCGCCGTTGATCACGCGGTGATCGTAGGACAGCGACAGTGGCAGCATCAGCTTCGGCTGGAAGGCTTTGCCGTCCCAGACTGGCTGGATGGTTGCCTTGGAAACACCGAGGATCGCCACTTCCGGCGCGTTGACGATCGGCGTGAAGCCGGTGCCGCCAATGTGGCCGAGGCTGGAAATGGTGAAGCAGGCGCCCTGCATCTCGTCCGAGGACAGCTTCTTGGTGCGGGCTTTTTCAGCCAGCGAAGCCGCTTCGGCTGCCAGTTGCAGCAGGCTCTTCTGGTCGACGTTCTTGATCACCGGCACCAGCAGGCCATCCGGAGTGTCGACGGCGAAGCCGATGTTCACGTATTTCTTGCGGATGATCGCCTTGCCACTTGGTGCCAGCGAACTGTTGAAGTCCGGCAGCTCCTTGAGCAGGTGCGCGCAGGTCTTGAGCAGCAGCGGCAGGATGGTCAGCTTGACGCCAGCCTTCTCGGCCACGGCTTTCTGCGCAACACGGAAGGCTTCCAGCTCGGTGATGTCCGCCGAGTCGAATTGCGTCACGTGTGGCACGTTCAGCCAGCTGCGGTGCAGGTTGGCAGCGCCGACCTGCATCAGGCGGGTCATCGGCACTTCTTCGATTTCGCCGAAACGGCTGAAATCGACCACCGGGATCGGCGGGATGCCCGCGCCACCGGTAGCGCCGCCAGCAGCGGCCGGTGCTTCCTTGGCCTTCTGCATCATCGCCTTGACGTAAACCTGCACGTCTTCCTTGAGGATGCGACCGTGCGGACCGCTGGCGCCAACGGCGCTCAGCTCGACGCCGAACTCACGAGCCAGTTGACGCACGGCAGGGCCGGCGTGAACTTTGGCGCCCGGTTTCGCTGGTGTAGCAGCCGGCGCTGCGGCTGGAGCGGTGGCAGCAGGTGCAGCGGCAGCCGGAGCAGCAGGTGCCGGAGCGCTCGGTGCAGCAGCCGCAGCCGGGGCAGCAGCCGGGGCCGCGCCTTTGACTTTGAGCTTGAGGATCAGGTCGCCGGTGCCGACTTCGTCATCGAGCTTGATCGAAACGCTTTCGACCACGCCAGCGGCAGGCGATGGAATTTCCATGCTCGCCTTGTCGGATTCCAGGGTGATCAGCGACTGGTCGGCTTCGACAGTGTCGCCGGCCTTGACCAGCACTTCGATGATCTTCGCCTTGCCGGCCGAACCGATGTCCGGGACGTGGATGTCCTGAACGCTGTCGGCAACCGGTGCAGCCGGAGCAGCAGCCGGGGCTGGCGCAGCGGCAGCAGCAGGCGCAGCAGCCTGAGCCGGAGCGGCCGCAGCCGGGGCCGCAGCACCCGCCACTTCCAGATCCAGAATCAGATCGCCAGTGCCGACTTCGTCGTTGAGCTTGACGCTGATGGCTTTGACCACGCCAGCGGCAGGCGACGGGATTTCCATGCTGGCCTTGTCGGATTCCAGAGTGATCAGCGATTGATCAGCTTCGACGCTGTCGCCGACCTTGACCTGAATCTCGATGATCTGCGCCTTGCCCGACGAACCGATGTCCGGCACGTGCACTTGCTGTACCGAAGCGGCAGCAGGGGCAGCGGCAGGCGCGGCAGCAGCAGGTGCCGCAGCCGGTTTCTCTTCGGCTTTCGCAGCAGGTGCGGCGGCAGGTGCAGGGGCCGCTTCAGCGGCGCCCTCGACTTCCAGCTCGAGCAGTTCGTCGCCTTCTTTCAGACGGTCGCCCAGCTTCACTTTCAGGCTCTTGATGACGCCGGCTTTCGGGGCCGGCACTTCCATGCTGGCCTTGTCCGATTCCAGGGTCAGGATGCTCTGGTCGGCTTCGATGCGGTCGCCGACCTTCACAAACAGTTCAATTACTTCACCTTCACCGCTGCCGATGTCAGGTACGCGAATGAGTTCGCTCACAAAATGTCTCCTCAGCAGTCCAGTGGGTTGCGTTTTTCCGGGTCGATGCCGAACTTGGCGATGGCTTCAGCCACCACCTTAGGTTCGATATCACCACGGTCAGCCAGTGCTTCCAGGGCTGCCAACACCACGAAATGACGGTCGACTTCGAAGAAATGACGCAGTTTCTTGCGGCTGTCGCTGCGGCCGAAACCGTCGGTGCCCAGGACTTTGAATTCCTTGGACGGTACCCACTGACGGATCTGCTCGGCGAACAGCTTCATGTAGTCGGTAGAAGCAATGACCGGACCTTTACGGCCGTTCAGGCACTCTTCGACGTAGCTCAGCTTAGGCTTCTGGCCAGGCTTGAGACGGTTGCTGCGCTCTACAGCGAGGCCGTCGCGACGCAGTTCGTTGAAGCTGGTAACGCTCCACACGTCAGCGCCGATGTTGAACTCTTCACGCAGGATCTTCGCCGCTTCACGCACTTCACGCAGGATGGTGCCGGAGCCCATCAGCTGAACGTGGTGCGCCGCATCGCGAGTGTCTTCCTCGAGCAGGTACATGCCTTTCTTGATGCCTTCTTCGGCACCGGCCGGCATGGCTGGCTGCTGGTACGACTCGTTCATCACGGTGATGTAGTAGAAGATGTCCTGTTGCTCTTCGGTCATCTTCTTCATGCCGTCCTGAATGATCACCGCCAGCTCGTAGCCGTAGGTCGGATCGTAGGTGCGGCAGTTCGGGATGGTCGCGGCCAGCAAGTGGCTGTGACCGTCTTCGTGCTGCAGACCTTCACCGTTCAGGGTGGTACGGCCAGCGGTGCCGCCGATCAGGAAGCCACGGGTACGGCTGTCGCCAGCGGCCCAGGCCAGGTCGCCGATACGCTGGAAGCCGAACATCGAGTAGAAGATGTAGAACGGCAGCATCGGCTGGTTGTGGCTGGAGTACGAAGTACCGGCAGCGATGAACGAGCTCATGGCGCCTGCTTCGTTGATGCCTTCTTCAAGGATCTGACCTTTCTGGTCTTCCTTGTAGAACATCACCTGGTCTTTATCGACTGGCTCGTAGAGCTGGCCGACGGAGGAGTAGATGCCCAACTGACGGAACATGCCTTCCATACCGAAGGTACGGGCTTCGTCCGGGATGATCGGGACGATGCGCGGGCCGATTTCCTTGTCCTTGACCAGTTGCGCGAGGATCCGCACGAAAGCCATGGTGGTGGAAATTTCACGGTCGCCCGAGCCATCGAGGATGGCTTTGAGAGTGTCCAGATCCGGCGTCGGTACGCTGAAGCTCTGCGCGCGGCGCTGTGGCACGAAACCGCCCAGTGCGGCACGGCGCTCGGCGAGATAGCGGGCTTCGGCGCTGTTTGGCTCTGGCTTGAAGAACGGCAGGTTCTCCAGCTCTTCGTCCTTGACCGGGATGTCGAAGCGGTCGCGGAACAACTTCAGGCTGTCGACGTCGACTTTCTTGGTGTTGTGCGCAGTGTTTTTCGCTTCGCCGGCACCGGTGCCATAACCCTTGATGGTCTTGGCGAGGATGACGGTCGGTTGTTCCTTGTGGTTGACCGCTTCGTGGTACGCCGCGTAGACCTTGTACGGGTCGTGGCCGCCACGGTTGAGTTTCCAGATCTCGTCGTCGGACAGATCGGCAACCATTGCCTTGAGTTCAGGCGTGTTGAAGAAGTGCTCGCGAACGAACGCGCCGTCTTTGGCTTTGTAGTTCTGGTACTCGCCGTCGATGACTTCGTCCATGCGACGTTGCAGGATGCCGTCGACGTCTTTGGCCAGCAGCGGGTCCCAGAAACGGCCCCAGATGACTTTGGTCACGTTCCACTGAGCGCCGCGGAACACGCCTTCGAGTTCCTGGATGATCTTGCCGTTGCCGCGAACCGGGCCGTCGAGGCGCTGCAGGTTGCAGTTGATGACGAAGATCAGGTTGTCCAGCTTCTCGCGGCCGGCCAGGGAGATCGCGCCCAGGGATTCCGGCTCGTCGCACTCGCCGTCGCCCAGGAAGCACCAGACTTTCTGTTTACCCGGCTGGATGAAACCGCGGTGCTCCAGGTACTTCATGAAGCGCGCCTGGTAGATCGCCTGGATCGGACCCAGACCCATCGATACGGTCGGGAACTGCCAGAAGTCAGGCATCAGCCAAGGGTGCGGATAGGACGACAGGCCTTGACCATCGACTTCCTGACGGAAGTTGTTCATCTGGTCTTCGGTGATGCGGCCTTCCATGAATGCACGGGCGTAAACGCCTGGCGAGGTGTGGCCCTGGAAGTAGATCAGGTCGCCGCCGTGTTCGTCGGTCGGGGCCTGGAAGAAATAGTTGAAGCCGATGTCATACAGGGTCGCACTGGAAGCGAAGCTGGAGATGTGACCACCCAGGTCCGAATCTCGCAGGTTCGTGCGCATTACCATGGCCATCGCGTTCCAGCGTACCAGCGAGCGAATGCGGCGTTCCATGAACAGGTCGCCAGGCATGCGTGCTTCGTGGGTAACGGGGATCGTGTTGCGGTAAGGCGTGGTGATCGCGTAAGGGAGCTGCGAGCCGCTGCGGGTCGCCAGTTCGCCCATACGGGTCATCAGATAGTGAGCACGGTCTTCGCCTTCTTTGTCGAGAACCGATTCCAGGGCGTCCAGCCATTCCTGGGTTTCGACGGGATCGAGGTCTTGCATGGCTTGCTCCAGGGCGGAAAGGCTTCCAGAATCGGTTGCCTGAGTTTGCGACTGGCCTTGTGGGCAGACGATTTAAAATTCTTGGATTGCCGACAGGTTGTTCCGGCGGCGTGTAGTTTTACTACAAATCTTCCGGCATTTCAGCCTTTCGAATGTATAGACGAGTAGTAAAACTACAGATGAAAGGCTTGTGGCCTCCGACTGCGTTGTGAGAATAATCGTTAAGGCGGGTCGATTTCCATCCGAATAAGGTGAAAGTTTGATGCTGGATGCCAAAGAAGAAGAAATTTCAGCTATTTCTAACTTTTGTTCGACAGTCCTTCACGTAGCGGGTTTTCATCATTCACTACAAGCGGCCCTCAATACGCCGATCAAGGATAGACCATGACCCTGCCCGTGCTTGCCGAACTGCCCGCCATTCTCCTGCCGTTGGTCAGCCGATCCGAGCAGTCGTTCCGTACGTCCGTCGCCGCCCTTGAAGACGATCACGGCCTGTCGAACTGGACGTCGGAGCGCTGCGCGCAATTCGCCCGCGTCAGCGCCGCCAGCGAATTTGTCATTGAACAGAGCATTCGTGACCCTTTGATGTTGTTGTCGCTGGTCGCGTCCGGCGAACTTGATCGAGCGTTTGCGCCCGGCGAGCTGTGCGCACAGATTGCCGCCGCTGTGAACAGCGCGCAGAGCGAAGACGAACTCGGCCGCGCCTTGCGTCGCCAGCGCGCACGCCATCAGGTGCGGATCATCTGGCGCGACCTGACCCGCCAGGCCGATCTGGTGCAGACCTGCCGCGACCTCTCGGACATGGCCGACGCCACCATCGATCAGGCTTATCAATGGCTGTACAGCCGCCATTGCGAGCAATTCGGCACGCCGACCGGGCGGCGCAGCGGTGAGCCGCAGCAGATGGTCATCCTCGGCATGGGCAAGCTCGGCGCGGTCGAGCTGAATCTGTCTTCCGACATCGACCTGATCTTCGCCTACCCCGAAGGCGGCGAAACCGTCGGCGTGAAACGCTCGCTGGATAATCAGGAATTCTTCATCCGCCTCGGCCAGCGTCTGATCAAGGCGCTGGATCCCATGACGGTCGACGGCTTCGTCTTCCGCGTCGACATGCGCCTGCGTCCATACGGATCGTCTGGTGCGCTGGTGCTCAGCTTCAACGCGCTGGAGCAGTATTACCAGGATCAGGGCCGCGACTGGGAACGCTACGCGATGATCAAGGCGCGGGTGGTGGCTGGCGATCAGGTTGCCGGCGCGCAGTTGCTCGACATGCTGCGGCCGTTCGTTTATCGGCGCTATCTGGACTTCTCGGCAATCGAAGCGCTGCGCACCATGAAGCAGTTGATCCAGCAGGAAGTGCGGCGCAAGGGTATGGCCGACAACATCAAGCTCGGCTCCGGCGGCATTCGTGAAGTCGAGTTTATCGCGCAGGCCTTTCAACTGATCCACGGTGGCCGCGACCTGAGCCTGCAACAGCGTCCTTTATTAAAGGTGCTGAGCACGCTGGAAGGGCAAGGCTATCTGCCGCCGGCGGTGGTCAGTGAGTTACGCGAGGGTTACGAGTTTCTGCGTTACACCGAACATGCCATTCAAGCGATTGCCGACCGTCAGACGCAGATGCTGCCGGACAGCGCTCAGGATCAGGCGCGGATCGCCTTCATGCTGGGCTTCGCCGATTGGTCGGCGTTCCACGAACAACTGATGTACTGGCGCGGGCGCGTGGCCTGGCATTTCGCCCAAGTGATCGCTGATCCCGACGAAGAAGAGGGCGGCGAAAGCGAAGTGGTGGTCGGTGGTGAATGGCTGCCGCTGTGGGAGGAAGAACAGGACGAAGAGGCCGCGTGCCGGCAGTTGCAGGAGGGCGGTTTCGTCGATGCCGGCAAAGCCCTGAAGGCGCTGGCCGGTTTGCGCGGCAGTCCGCAATTGCGCGCGATGCAGCGGCTGGGGCGCGAGCGTCTCGATGCTTTTATTCCGCGACTGCTTGCGCAAGCGGTGGAGCACGACAATCCCGATCTGGTGCTCGAGCGCGTGCTGCCACTGGTGGAAGCGGTGGCGCGGCGTTCGGCGTATCTGGTTTTGCTCACGGAAAACCCCGGTGCGCTGCGTCGCCTGCTGACCTTGTGTGCGGCGAGCCCGTGGATTGCCGAGCAGATCACGCGCTTCCCGTTGCTGCTCGACGAATTGCTCAACGAAGGTCGGCTGTTCAAGCCGCCGCTGGCGCCGGAACTGGCGGCCGAGTTGCGCGAACGCCTGACGCGAATTCCCGAAGACGACCTCGAGCAGCAAATGGAAGCCCTGCGCCATTTCAAACTGGCGCACCGCTTGCGCGTCGCCGCCTCGGAAATCGCCGGCAGCCTGCCGTTGATGAAAGTCAGCGATTACCTGACCTGGCTGGCCGAGGCGATTCTCGAACAAGTGCTGGCCTTGGCCTGGCGGCAGACCGTGGCCAAGTACGGCACGCCGCTGCGCACCGACGGTACGCTGTGCGATCCCGGCTTCATCATTGTCGGTTATGGCAAAGTCGGCGGTATCGAATTGGGGCATGGTTCCGATCTGGATCTGGTGTTCATCCATGACGGTGATCCGCAGGCGGAAACCGACGGGCCGAAATCCATCGACGGTGCGCAGTTCTTCACGCGTTTGGGGCAGCGGATCATTCATTTGCTCACGGCGCAGACCAACTCCGGCCAGCTGTATGAAGTGGATATGCGCCTGCGTCCTTCCGGCGCTTCCGGGTTGCTGGTGAGTTCCCTCGGCGCGTTCGCCCGCTATCAGGAAAACGAAGCCTGGACCTGGGAGCATCAGGCCTTGGTGCGCGCGCGGGTGCTGGTGGGCAGTCAGGATGTTGGCCAGGCCTTCGAGAAAGTACGCGCGCAGGTATTGGGCAAACCACGGGATCTGGCCAAACTGCAACAGGAAGTCAGCGAGATGCGCGCGAAGATGCGCGACAACCTCGGTACCCGCAGCACCGCGGCCGGCACGGCGGCGAATGCGTTCGACGCGGGCGTGCCGTTTGACCTCAAGCAGGACGCCGGAGGTATCGTCGATATTGAATTTATGGTGCAATACGCGGCCCTGGCGTGGTCGCACAGCCATCCACCGCTGCTGCGCTGGACCGATAACATCCGCATTCTGGAAGAGCTGGAACACGAAGGGCTGATGCCCGCCGAAGATGCCAGTCTGTTGCGTGAGGCCTACAAGGCCTACCGCTCCGCCGCCCACCGGCAGGCCTTGCAGAAGGACGCCGGGGTGATACCGGGCGACCAGTTTGCCGACGAACGCCGGCAGGTTTTGCGGATATGGCAAGAGATGGGGCTAAGCTGAAAGCGGTTTATGCAGCACCCAATACCCTGTGGGAGCGAGCTTGCTCGCGAAGGCGGAGTGTCAGACGACACCGATGTCGGATGTGATGGCCCCTTCGCGAGCAAGCTCGCTCCCACATTGATCTGCGCTGAGCGCAGTGATGTGAACAGATGCAAAACAATGTAGGAGTGAGCCTGCTCGCGATAGTGGAGTGACAGTCGACAGTCATGTTGAAGGAAATGACCCATCGCCAGCAGCGCCGCTTCCACAATGATTATCGAGGCGGGGAGGCGTAAATGCCTCCCCGGTTCGTTTTTGGAAACCACATGAATATTCTGATCGTTGGGCCCAGTTGGGTCGGTGACATGGTGATGGCGCAGACACTGTTTCAGTGTCTCAAGCAACGCCACCCGCAATGCGCAATCGACGTGCTGGCGCCTGAATGGAGCCGGCCGATCCTCGAGCGCATGCCCGAAGTGCGCAAGGCCTTGAGCTTCCCGCTCGGCCACGGCGCGCTGGAACTGGCGACGCGCCGACGCATCGGCAAGTCCCTGCGCGGTCAGTACGATCAGGCGATCCTGCTGCCCAACTCGCTGAAATCGGCACTGGTGCCGTTTTTTGCCGGCATTCCGAAACGCACTGGCTGGCGTGGCGAGTTCCGCTATGGCCTGCTCAACGACGTGCGCACTCTCGACAAAGAACGCTACCCGCTTATGATCGAGCGCTTCATGGCGCTGGCCTATGGAGCGAACGCCGAGCTGCCGAAGCCGTACCCGCGCCCGACTCTGCAAATCGACCCGGTGACCCGCGAAGCGGCACTGGCCAAATTCGGCCTGACCCTTGATCGCCCGGTCCTGGCCCTGTGCCCCGGCGCCGAGTTCGGCGAATCCAAGCGCTGGCCGTCCGAGCACTACGCCAAGGTCGCCGAAGCGCGCATCCGCGAAGGCTGGCAGGTATGGCTGTTCGGCTCGAAAAACGATCACGCGGTCGGCGAAGATATCCGCGCACGTTTGATCCCGGGCCTGCGTGAAGAATCGGTCAACCTCAGCGGCGGCACCTCGCTGGCCGAGGCCATTGACCTGCTCTCATGCGCCGATTCCGTTGTGTCCAATGACTCCGGCCTGATGCACGTCGCTGCGGCATTGAATCGTCCGCTGGTCGCGGTGTACGGCTCGACCTCGCCGGGCTTCACCCCGCCGCTGGCCGAGCAGGTCGAGATCGTGCGCCTGGGCATCGAATGCAGCCCGTGCTTCGATCGAACTTGCCGGTTCGGCCATTACAACTGCCTGCGCCAGCTGATGCCGGACGCGGTCAACGATGCCTTGCAGAAGTTGCAGGGCTCCGTGGTCGAGGTTCATTAACTTGCGGGTATTGCTGATCAAGACTTCATCGCTGGGCGACGTGATTCACGCGTTGCCAGCGCTGACCGACGCCGCACGGGCGATCCCGGGCATCAAGTTCGACTGGGTGGTGGAAGAGGGTTTCGCCGAGATTCCGAGCTGGCACCCGGCGGTCGATAAAGTGATTCCGGTGGCGATCCGCCGCTGGCGCAAGAATTTGTGGAAAACCCTCACCAGCGGCGAGTGGAAACGCTTCAAGCAAAGCGTGCGCGCCAATAAATACGATCTGGTGATCGACGCTCAAGGCCTGCTGAAAAGTGCCTGGCTGACCCGCTACGTCAAAGCCCCGGTGGCCGGCCTCGATAAAACCTCCGCGCGCGAGCCGATGGCTGCGCGCTTCTACGATCGTAAACTCGCTGTCGCCCGAGGCCAGCACGCCGTCGAGCGCGTGCGCCAGTTATTCGCCATCGCTCTGGGTTACGACTTGCCCAAAGGACTCGGCGATTACGGCCTCAACGTCGAGCGCCTGGTCGAGTTGCCACGCAGGAACGCTTACGTGGTGTTCCTCCACGGCACCACTTGGGATACCAAGCACTGGCCGGAAATCTACTGGCGCGAGCTGACCGAGCGGGTCGGCTACCTCGGCGTTGGCGTGAAGCTGCCGTGGGGCAACCCGCAGGAAAAGGCCCGCGCCGAACGCATCGCTGCCGGCTTCAAACACGCCGAAGTGCTGCCGAAGCTTAATCTGGCCGGCGTCGGCAAAGTCCTCGCCGGCGCGCAAGCCTGCGTGGCGGTGGACACCGGGCTCGGCCATCTGGCCGCTGCGCTGGATGTACCGACGATTTCGTTGTTCGGCCCGACCAACCCGGGCCTCACCGGCGCCTACGGCAAGCTGCAGATTCATCTGGCCAGCGACTTCCCGTGCGCGCCCTGCATGCAGAAAAAATGTACCTATCAACCGACCGAGCAGGATGCCCGTCAGTTTGACCTGATACGCGAGCAGCCTTTGTGCTTCACGCGTGTGAACCCCGAGCGTGTCGCCAGCCGACTGAGCACGTTGTTAATGGCTGAGGAGTTGCGCTGATGCAATTGGCATTTGTCCTGTACAAATATTTCCCGTTCGGTGGCTTGCAGCGCGACTTCATGCGCATCGCCCTCGAATGCCAGAAACGCGGCCATCAGATTCGCGTCTACACGCTGATCTGGGAAGGCGACGTGCCGCCGGGTTTCGAAGTGCTGGTGGCGCCGGTCAAAGCGTTCTTCAATCACCGTCGCAACGAAAAGCTCAGCGCGTGGATGGTCGCGGATCTGGCCAAGCGTCCGGTCGATCGCCTGATCGGCTTCAACAAAATGCCGGGCCTGGACGTCTACTACGCCGCCGACGGCTGCTTCGAAGATAAGGCACAGAACCTGCGCAACTCGCTGTATCGCCGCTGGGGTCGCTATCGCCACTTCGCCGAGTACGAGCGCGCGGTGTTCGCCAAGGACGCGAAGACCGAAGTGCTGATGATTTCCGAAGTGCAGCAGCCGCTGTTCATCAAGTATTACGACACGCCGCTCGAGCGCTTCCACTTGCTGCCGCCGGGCATTGCGCAGGATCGTCGGCGGCCAGCGAATGCCGACGAGATTCGCACCGGTTTCCGCGCTGAATTCGATCTCAAGGACGACGAGTTGCTGCTGGTGCAGATCGGCTCCGGCTTCAAGACCAAGGGTGTCGATCGCAGCCTCAAGGCGCTGGCCGCCCTGCCGGCCGAATTGCGCAAACGCACCCGGCTGTTTGTAATCGGCCAGGATGACCCCAAATTATTCCAGATGCAGAGTGCGACGCTGGGCCTGGGCGACAATGTGACCTTCCTCAAAGGGCGCAGCGATATCCCGCGCTTCCTGCTCGGTGCCGATCTGTTGATCCACCCGGCCTACAACGAAAACACCGGCACCGTGCTGCTTGAAGCGCTGGTGGCCGGTTTGCCGGTGCTGGTCAGTGCGGTCTGCGGTTACGCCCATTACATCGCCGAAGCCGATGCCGGGCGAGTGCTCGACGAGCCGTTCGAGCAGGCGCAGCTGACGCAATACCTGACCGAGATGTTGAGCAACGACGCTGCACGGGCGGCCTGGAGCCGTAACGGTCTGGCCTTCGCCGAGACGGCCGACCTCTACAGCATGCCGCAGCACGCGGCGGATGTGATTCTGGCGGAGCACGCTTAATGAAGTTGATGCTGGCTGAACCGTTCAAAAGCCTTTGGGCCGGACGCGACCCGTTCGCCGAAGTCGAAGGCTTGCAGGGTGAGGTGTACCGCGAGCTGGAAGCGCGCCGGACATTGCGCACGGAAGTCGACGGCCATGGTTTTTTCGTCAAGATCCACCGTGGCATCGGTTGGGGCGAAATCTTCAAGAATCTGCTGACTGCCAAGCTGCCGGTGCTCGGCGCCGGGCAAGAGTGGAAGGCCATCCAGCGCCTTCAGGAAGTCGGCGTGCCGACCATGACCGCCGTCGCCTACGGCGAGAAGGGCCGCAACCCGGCGGATCAGCATTCGTTCATCGTCACCGAAGAGCTGGCGCCGACCATCAGCCTCGAAGACTTCAGCATTGACTGGGTCAAGCAGCCGCCGGAGCCAACACTCAAGCGCGCATTGATTGCCGAAGTCGCGCGGATGACCGGGATGATGCACCGCGCCGGGGTCAATCACCGCGACTGCTACATCTGCCATTTCCTGTTGCACACCGACAAACCGGTCACGCCGCAGGATTTCAAACTCTCGGTGATCGATCTGCACCGAGCCCAGACCCGCGCAAAGATCACTCAGCGCTGGCGCAACAAGGATCTGGCGGCGCTGTACTTCTCCGCGCTGGACATCGGCCTGACCCGCCGCGACAAACTGCGTTTCCTCAAGGGCTACTTCCAGCAACCGCTGCGGCAGATTCTGGCAGAAGAGGCGCCACTGCTGAGCTGGCTGCAAGGCAAGGCCGACAAGCTCTACGCGCGCAAACAGCGTTACGGGGATGCGCTCTGATGGCGGGCTGGACACTGGAGCCGCAGTACAGCGACCTCGCCGAAGATTTCGGCAGCCTCGAAGCTGTGTTTGCCTTGCAGGGCGAACGCCTGACCCGCGATCCGCTGTCGGAAGTCGTTCGGGTGCAGCGCGAAGGGGTCAATTACTACGTCAAACGCTACGTCGGCGCCGGTAAGGGCCTGCGCCGTTACCTCGGCAAGCCGCGGGTAAAAATGGAATGGCAGAACCTCAAGCGCTTCGCCAAGTGGGGCATCCCCACGGCCGAGGTGGTGGCCTGGGGCCTGGAGCGGCGCGGCGCGGCCTACGATCGGGGCGCGATGATCACCCGTGAGCTGCCCAATACCGAAGACCTCTCGGCGCTGGCCGAGCGCAAGGATCCCCGGCTCAAGGATCGCGCCTGGGTCGACGGTGTCAGCCAGCAATTGGCCGGTTACACCCGGACCATGCACGACCATCGGTTTACGCATAACGATTTGAAATGGCGCAACCTGCTGATCGACGATCAGGCGCGCATCTTCCTCATCGACTGCCCCAACGGCGAATTCTGGCGCGGCTTCTGGCTCAAGTACCGGATCACCAAGGACCTCGCCTGTCTCGACAAACTGGCCAAATATCACCTGTCCAACACCCAACGCCTGCGCTTCTACAAGCAGTATCGCCAGTGTGATCGGCTCGATGTCGCCGACAAGAAACGGATTCGCCACGTGGTGAGATTTTTTGAGGGGCGCGAATGACTGATTTTCTTGCCGAACAGGACCGCGCACTGCTGGAGCGCCACGGTCTCGGCAATTTCGACGCACTGTGGGCAAAACAGCTTGAAGCTGTGGATGAGCCCAACACTGCCGGTGGCGGCTGGAGCAGCGTGTTCCGCCTGGATCTTGACGGCCAGGGCTATTACCTCAAGCGACAGAGCAATTACCTGACGCGGACCTTGCAGGCGCCGTTTGGCGAGCCAAGCTTTGCCCGCGAATTTCGCAACATCAGCCGTTACCGCAAGTTGGGCATACCGGCATTGCAGGCAGCCTTTTTCGGTGAGCGCAAGGTCGCCGGGGAAGTGCGCGCCATTCTGCTCACCCGCGCCCTGGATGGCTGGAGCGACCTGGATTCGTTGCTGGCGCGCTGGACGCAGCTCAGTGCCGCGCAGCATTCGGCCGTTCTCACCGCTTGCGGGCTGTTGGCGCGGCGGCTGCACGGCGCGCGTCAGGTGCATGGCTGTTTCTATCCCAAACATATTTTTCTGCGCGCCACCGGCGACGGCTATGAGGCGCAACTGATCGATCTGGAGAAAACCCGGCCGTTGCTGTTCGGCATGCGTGATCGGGTCAAGGATCTGGAGCCGTTGCAACGCCGAGCGCCGCAGTGGAGCGAGGCCGACTTGCGCCAATTGCTTGCGGCTTATCTCGACCAGCCGACTGACAGCTCGTTGCTCGACAGCTGGCTGACCCGACTGACAGCGCGGCGCAGCCACAAGGAGACCCGCTGATGCAATTGTCCGAGCTGGCCCGCTCCGGGCGCGCACCCACACTGCCATTGACCGTTACCCTGGCGGACGCCGCCGGTGCGGCGGATTTACAGTTGCTGAGCTTGCTGCGGGTGTTGCCCGGGCAGCGTTACGTTGGCGCAGGTGTCTGGCGCGGTCGGCCGGTGCTGGCCAAGTTATTGGTCGGCAGCAAAGCTGCGCGGCATTTTCAGCGTGAGCTGCAAGGCGTGCGCTTGCTCGCTGCGCAGGGCATGACCACGCCGCTGTTATTGGCCGATGGGCTGAAGGACGGCGAGGGTGGCTGGCTGCTGTTCGAATTTCTTGAGGGTTCCGAGAGCCTCGGTGATGCCTGGGCCGAGGTCGAGTCTCTGCCGGCGCTGGCCGATGAGCAGGCCGCTGTTCTGGCCGAAGCACTGGATGCTATCGGTCGGCTGCACGGCAAAGGGCTCTGGCAGGAAGACTTGCATCTGGACAATCTGCTGCGCCACGGCGGTCAGTTGTACCTGATCGATGGCGCCGGCGTTCGTGCGGAAACGGCGGGGCAGCCCTTGTCCCGGCAGAAAGTGCTGGAAAATCTCGGCGTGTTTTTCGCCCAGTTGCCAAAATCACTCGAACCGTTCACCGAAGAACTGCTGGTGTATTACCTGCTGAGCAACAGCGAGCATGCGTTGCCGCTGGAGGCTCTGCAGAAACAGATCGACAAGGTGCGCAACTGGCGACTCAGGGATTACCTGATCAAGGTTGGCCGCGACTGCACGTTGTTCGCCGTGCAGCGCGGCGCATTTGCCCTGCGCGCCGTTCGCCGTGAAGAAGAAGCGGCCATGCTGCCGGTGCTTGAGCAGGCTGACGCCTTGCTTGATCAGGGGCACCTGTACAAGACCGGCGGCGCGGCCAGCGTCGGCAAAGTCGAGATAGCCGGGCGGGCTCTGGTTATCAAGCGCTACAACATCAAGAATTTCGCCCATTGGCTCAAACGCTTCTGGCGCCCGAGTCGGGCCTGGCATTCCTGGCGTGAGGGCAATCGCCTGGCGTTCCTTGGCATCGCCACGCCGAAACCGCTGGCGGTACTGGAGAAGCGCTTCTTGTGGCTGCGCCGCAGTGCCTATCTGGTCACCGAATACCTGCCCGGGCCGGACATTATCGAGCGCTTTGCGCCGTACGTGGAAAATGGCCAGGCGCCGGAAGCCGAGTTGCTGGCGCTTGATCAACTGTTTGCCCGATTGATCGCCGAGCGCATCAGTCATGGCGACTTCAAAGGCCACAACCTGTTCTGGCAGACGGATCGCTGGGCGCTGATCGACCTCGACTCGATGTGTCAGCACGCCTCGGTTGGCAGTTTCGCCCCGGCCTACGCCCGCGATCGCGCGCGGTTCATGCGCAACTGGCCTGAAAGTAGCGCGTTGTATCGGGTCATTGATGAGCGGCTGCCGAAAGGAGTCTCCAGCGCGGGGTGATTCCTTCTCACGAGCAGACTGGTTCTTGCAAAGGACCCGGTCCACTGCGAAACGGAGTCTGTGGGCAGTAGCGGACAAAATACAGCGATCTGCCCTACAACTTCTCCAGAAGCCATGAACTGTGCCCTGCTCGGGCTCGATGCTAATTTGCCTGACAATCTCGGAGGGCGAATCTTGAGCACGAAAAAAATTCTGATGCTGGGCGTAATTTCTGTGGTGCTCTCAGGCTGTGGCAGTGTCTCGACCGTTTTACAGGGCGACGCCGATGCTGCCCGTGACCTGCGCAAAAAGAAGACCTACTGCCAATCGATTCCGCGCATCTACAGTGGCCTGGCCTTCGATTTTTGCACGCTGAATGCGCCGCCTGATCCTACGGGAATGCTGGCGCCGTTTGTTTTGTTCGATCTTCCGCTGTCCGCCGTGTTCGATACGCTTTCGCTGCCTTACACGGTATATCGGCAGATTACCGATTCAAATCTGAGTATTTACTGGCGCAGAGACGGCTATTGAGTCGTTGAACCTGTTGATTCGGACCAATCGTGCAGGTGGCAATTCGCACAAGGTAATTCCCGTCATGTTTACGCTATAATCCCGCCCTTTAGCTGCCGCTCGCCCTGTGCGAGGGCACATCAATTTTCAAGGCGCATCGCGCCTGCATGCAGACTAAAGAGGCTAGACCCCTGTGGCATTGACGATTCTTGGCCTGTCCGGCGCCCTTAGCCATGATCCTTCCGCAGCCTTGTACATCGACGGCAAGCTGGTCGCGGCGGCTGAGGAAGAGCGCTTCGTACGCGATAAACATGCAAAGAACCGCATGCCCTACGAATCGGCGAAATTCTGCCTCGAGCAAGCCGGCATCAAACCTTCCGACGTTGACGTGGTGGCGATTCCATTCGCCCCGATCAGCCTGTTCGGCAAGGCCCGCTGGCACTACGCCAAGCGCTACTGGTACGCCCCGGATCGTGCTCTTGATGCGATCCTGATGGGCAACCGCCGCTACAAGCGCTATCGCAACAAGATCGTCTGGTGCCTCGAGCAACTGGGCTTCGATCCGAAGAAAATCAAGATCGAGCCGGTCGAACATCACTTGGCTCACGCCTCCAGCGCCTATCACTGCTCGGGTTTCAAAGAGAAAACCGCGATTCTCGGCATCGACGGCAAGGGTGAATACGCCACGACCTTCTTCGGTTACGGCGAAAACGGCAAGATCCACAAGATCAAGGAATTCTTCGACCCGGATTCCCTCGGTGGTTTGTACGGTGCGATCACTGAATTCCTCGGTTTCGAGATGCTCGACGGCGAGTTCAAGGTCATGGGCATGGCGCCGTACGGCGATGCCAGCAAGTACGATTTCTCGCGTCTGGCCTCGTTCGAGAATGGCGAACTGGTGATCAACACCGACTACGCCAACGTGATCGGCCTGCGTCGCTATAAAGAGAAGGGCAAGGGTTTCTACTTCTCGCCGAAGCTGATCGAGTGGCTGGGTCCGAAGCGCGAAGGCGACATCGCTGATGAGCCTTACATCCACTACGCCGCGAGCATGCAAGCGCTGTTCGAGAAGCTGGCGTTGCAGATGATCGACCACTACCTGGGCGACGTGCTCAAGGAAACCGGCAAACTGGCTTTCGCTGGTGGCTGTGCGTTGAACGTCAAGCTGAACCAGAAAATCATCGCTCGCGACGACATCAAAGAGCTGTTCGTACAGCCTGCGTCCGGCGATGCCGGCACCGCAGTCGGCGCTGCCGCTTACGTGTCGCACGCCCGTGGCGTACCGGTCGAGAAGATGGAGCACGTCTACCTCGGCCCGTCCTACAGCAACGAAGACGTCATTGCTGCGTGTGCCCGCCACGAGAACAAGCCGACCTGGCGCAAGCTCGACAACATGCCGGAGCAGATCGCCCAGATCATGGTCGATGGCAACCCGGTCGCCTGGTTCCAAGGCCGCATGGAGTTCGGTCCGCGCGCATTGGGTGGTCGTTCGATCATCGGGTGCCCGAGCGTGGCCGGTGTCGCCGACCGCATCAACCACCAGATCAAGTTCCGCGAGCGCTGGAGGCCTTTCTGCCCGTCGATGCTCGACACCGTCGCGCCGCAGATGATCAAGATCGACCACCCAGCGCCGTTCATGACCTTCACCTTCGAAGTCGCCGAAGAATGGAAAACCCGCGTGCCGGAAGTTGTCCATGAAGACGGTACTTCCCGGGCCCAAGTGCTCAAGCGCGAATACAACCCGCGCTACTACGACATGATGAAGGCGCTGGAAAACCTCACCGGTAACGGCGTGTCGCTGAACACTTCGCTCAACCGTCGTGGCGAGCCGATGATCTGCTCGCCGACCGACGCGCTGAACATGTTTTTCGGCTCTGACCTGCAATATCTGATCATGGAAGACATTCTGGTGGTCAAAGAGGGCGCGAACGCTTATGACTCGCTCGGCTGAACGCCATGTGTTGCAGTTCTGTCACGGCTATGACGGGCCGTTCCTGGACTGCGCACGGCAGTACGCCAGCCTGTTCGCCGGCACCGGCTATCGGGTGACCACGGTGTTTCTGACCGGGGCCGCCGATAGCGAGGTGGCCGCAGCGTGCGCTTCCGATGAAGTGTTGTTCATGGAGTACAGTTCCAAGGCCATTCGGGGCCTGAAACTGGGGGCTATCGGCGATCTGCGCAAGATCGTCGCCTCACGCAATTTCAGTCTTTGCATCGCCCATCGCTTCAAGCCGATCTATATCGCCTTGCTCGGCACCTCGCTGCCAGTGATTGGTGTGCACCACGCATTCGGCGATTACCAGCGTGGCACGCGCAAGCTCTTCGCACATATTTTCCGCAAGCGCCTGAGCCTGCTCGGAGTGTCGGATGCGGTGCGCGACGACATGCGGCGCTGCCTGCCGAAATGGCCGGCAAGCCGAATCCAGACGTTGTACAACCGCATCGATGTGCCTGCACTGCAAGCCCGTCAGGTACCTTCCGAAGAAGCGCGGCAGATCCTCGGGCTGTCGCCGCATGCCTGGATCGTCGGCAACGTCGGCCGCCTGCACCCGGACAAGGATCAGGCCACGTTGCTGCGCGGGTTTGCCCAGGCGCTGCCAGGCCTGCCGGACAACAGTCAGCTGGCCATTCTCGGCAGCGGTCGTCTGGAGCAGGATCTCAAGGCGCTGGCGCGCGAGCTGGGGATTGCCGATCGAGTGCTGTTTCTCGGTCAGGTGCCTGATGCGCGCAACTACTTTCGCGCCTTCGATGTATTTGCCCTGAGCTCCGATCACGAGCCGTTCGGCATGGTGCTGCTGGAGGCCATGGCTGCCGGCGTGCCGCTGCTGGCCACCGCGTGCGGCGGGGCGAAGGAGGTGGTCGAGGGGGTGGGCATTCTGTTTCCACTCGGCGATGCCGAACATCTGGCTCAAGGGCTGCAACACCTGGCCGCGATGGATGAGCCGCAGCGTCGTCAATGTGCACAGATGATGCTCGAGCGACTGCATGAGCATTTCTCCGACCGTGCAGTGCGCGAGACCTTCTGGCGCCTGCCGCCAGTTACCGATCTGGCAACGAGGGGCTGATGCTCAACCGATTTCAAGGCTGGCGCGAACGTGGCTGGTCGCCCGTTGACGCCTCGACCTACGCCACTGCCTGGCAGCGTTATGGCGGCAGTGTCGCGACACATCCGCTGGTCATCGAGCGCCTGGCGAACCTGGCCGGGATCCCGGTGCGTTATCTGGCCTGGCAGCCGCAGGGCGAGGTTAAAGCCGCCATCGCTACCTGGGGGCGCGACCTGGCTCTGTCCAAGGACGTGCTCAAACGCAACGGCAAGAAAGGCCTGTTCGACCTGGGCAATGCCGAGCTGATTCTGCCTGCCGCCGTCGATGCTCAGGCACCGCTGCGTCATCGGGCGCGCTATCTGTCGGCACTCAACGAAGGCCGTTTCAGTGGCCTGAAGTTGCAGGCTGAGCAACTGGCCATGGCCCGCACGCCGGAAGAGTTGTCGAAAAAGTTTCGCTACAACCAGCGTCGAGAGTTGCGTCTGCTGGAAGAAGCGGGCGGTGTGGTGCGAGCGGTCAGCGAGTTTTCCAGCGTTGAGCTGGCCGCGATGTACTGCGATCTGTTTCAGCGCCGCTGGGGCTTTCCGGCGACCGGCGCGGCGCGCATGGCCGAGGTCATCGAGTTGCTGCGCGAGTTGCTGATCGGCTCGGTCATTTTCCTCAACGATGCGCCGATTGCGATTCAATTGGTCTACCGCGTTGAGGCGGCAGAATGGATCAGTGTCGAATACGTGAATGGCGGCGTGGATCCCGAAACCCGCGAGTTCAGCCCCGGCAGCGTGCTGAGCTTTCTCAATACGCAAAGCGCTTGGGAAGACGCACGGGCACTCGGCAAGCCGCTGCGTTTTTCATTCGGGCGCGCTGACCGTGAGTACAAGGACCGCTGGTGCAACCCTGTGCCGGTGTTCACCGTATGAGCCAGACCATGAGCCGCAAACAGCAATTGCTCAAGCGCCATCGACGCAACAAGCGCGTGGCTATGTTGGTCGCGCTGGCCGCCATCATCGCGCTGAGCGTGCTGGTCGTCTGGTGGCTGGCGCCGGTGTTGCTGATTGGCGGCTGGATCGCCCATGAAGCGTGGTTTGCCGATCATCTGTTCTACGCGCCCGGTGACGATTACCAATACAGCTTCCCGCCCTATACGCCGCAGCCGAAGGTTCATCTGCACGGCGAGCAGTTGCGTCTGGATGAAGGTGTGATGCTGGCCGATGACGCTACGCTGATCCTGGCGGTGCAGGTCAGAAGCACATGGCTGGGGCGCTTTCTCGATCCTTGTATCGCGTTGTCGGGCGGCGCCAATCCTGACGTGCAAACCTTTGAGCGCGGTGTCGGCGGCCTGCGCTACCTCAACCTCAGCGGTCAGGCGCAAGCATTGTCCGAAGGAGTATTGCGTCTGCGCGGCCGTTTCTGTCGAGTGTCGGGCGAGCCTGTGCTGTGGGCGCTGGAACACGCTGATTATCGTCGCCAGCGGGTCATGGTCATTGCCCCTCACGCGGATGATGCGGAGCTGGCGGCGTTCGGCTTGTACAGTCAGGCCGATGAAGCCTGGATCGTTACCCTGACTGCTGGTGAAATCGAGGCCGAACACTATCAGCAGATGGGCATGAGCAAGGTCGAAGCCGCGCGGCTGAAGGGACGTTTGCGCGCCTGGGACAGCCTCACCGTGCCGCAATGGGCCGGTGTCCCCCAGGAACGCTGCGTGCAGTTCGGGTATTTCTGCCTGCAACTGGCCGCGATGCGTGACAGGCCGGATCTACCTGTGGGCTCGCGCGAAGCGGACTTGAGCGATACCCGCCTGTTCCGTCAATTCAATCCATTTGTGCTCCCGGGGGACGCCGATGGCGCGCCGACCTGGAACAATCTGCTGGCCGATCTGCGCGAAACGATGCTGCGCGCTCGTCCGGACGTCATCGTGCTGCCGCATCCGGCGCTCGACCCGCATCCTGACCACATCTGCGCGCAGCAGGCTGTGCTTGAAGTGTTGAAAGGTCTGGACTGGCAGCCGACACTGCTCGGTTATGCCAACCACCTGCACGATAACGACCGGTGGCCGATGGGTAATAGTGGTGATGGCGTGGCTCTGCCGCCAGCCTTTGATGCTGGCGTGCCGGTGCAGCCTGTATGTCTGGCGTTGTCCGCAGAGCAGCAGCGTGACAAAGCCATGGCCCTGGGCATGATGCATGACTTGCAGCCGCCTGCGCCGTTCAAGCGTCGCTTGCGTCGCAGCTTGCAGCGATTGCTGGCTGGACGCTCCGGTTCGCCTTATGGCGAAAACGAATTTTTCCGCAAGGCGGTTCGGCGACATGAACTGTTCTGGCGTTTGTAACGACACAGGCGCCCGCGCAAGACTTTCTTGCGGGCGGGCATGTTCAGGTTTGCTCGGGTTGCTGTTGCGGCAAGGAAGACAATGAAAGTTCTATTTCTGGTGCAGAAAGATCAACGGGCCATTCTCGATCGGTTGTACGAGGGTGTCGCCGCCCATTGTGAGTGCGATCTGCGCTGGTTGAGCGGTGACGAGCAGCGCAATCTGCGTCGATACTTTCGCCGCGAAGTAGACGTTTCCCGCTATGACCGCATCGTGTTTTTCCTGCGCTTCAAGCAGGAGATCCGGCAGGTCGGATTTATTCGCACCATCCCCAATCTGGTGATTCTGGAGCACGACGCCTATCAGAATTACATCCCCTGCAAGTACACCGGCAAGTTCAGTGCGCACTATCGGCGTTTGCCGTGGGCACGCGTGATCAGTTCCGGTTTCGTGGTGGCCGAGCGCCTGCGCTCGGAGGGCTTCGACGCCGTGTTCGTGCCCAAGGGCTACGATCAGACGCAATTGCAGGACCTGGGGCGCGAGCGGGATATCGAACTTGCCTTCGTCGGCAGTACCAACAGTGTGGCCTATAGCGGCCGCAAGGCACTGCTGGATGAATTGGGCCAGGTCGAGCCGCTGCTGGTGACGCGGACCAAGTCCGGGGCTGAATACCTGGAAACGCTCAACCGTATCCGCTTTTTTGTCAGCGCGGACGTGGGCATGGGCGAGTTCATGATCAAGAACTTCGAAGCCATGGCTTGCGGCTGCGTCCTGCTGGCCTATGATCAAGGCGCCGCCGAAGCTGCGGCGCTGGGTTTGCAGGACATGCACAACGTGGTGTTCTATCAGACGATCGCGCAGTTGCAGGAAAAGCTGGCCACGCTGCGCGAGGATCCGCAACTGGCGCAACGCATCGCTGACAACGGTCGCGAACTGGCGGTGGAGCAGTTCAGCTTCGCGCGGATCGGTCAGCGCATCGTTGAAGAACTTGAGCCACCGCTGCGTGAGCGGGCGCCGCTGAGTCTGCTGGAAACAATCCGCCTGAAAGTGGGCATTTGACAAGTGTCATATAGCCAGTGATATTGCTGGCGACTTCTGATTAACGAGATTTCGGTGCAATTTTCCAAAGAAAGCCAGATTACATTGGTGGTTACCAGCTGCGGTCGACTCGATCTGCTCAAGGCCACTCTCGATAGCTTCGACCGGTACAACACGGCACCCATTCGTGAAGTGTTCATCACCGAAGATGCCGGCGACGAAGGCGTTGCCGGGATTCTGCCTGCTCACTGGAAAGAGCATTGCACGGTCTTCGTCAATCGTCCGAAGCTGGGCCAGTTGGCATCGATCGACCTGGCCTACGGGCAGGTCAGCACACCCTATATCTTTCATTGCGAAGACGACTGGGAGTTCTACCGTCCAGGGTTCGTCGAAGACTCGATGACCGTTCTGCAGGCCCGGCCGGAAATTCTGCAGATCTGGTTGCGCAGCTATAATCACGATCTGCGGGTTCACAGTCCTTACATCCATTTGGGCGCGCGCGAGATTGTCGATGGCGTTGCGTGTTATCCGCTGATTTCCGACAAGCCGGAGTGGCAGGGGTTCTCGCTGAACCCTGGGTTGCGTCGACTTGAGGACTATCGGTTGTGTGCGCCTTTCGCCGGCCATGGTGGCGAGAAGGCCTTGTCACAGCGCTACTCACAACTGAACAGGGACGCCTTGATACTCGAGGCAGACGCGGTCATGCACACCGGTTTCGGTCTGCATGTGCAAACGGATGTCGAGCGTGAACGCAAAGCGCGCCGCAATCGCCGCGAACAGATCAAATTTGCCTTGTTTCTGTTGCTGGGAGTCTGCATTGGCTGGTTCATCAACTGAGTTCGAGTACCGCGCAGCTTGTCCCCGCAAATCCGTGCAACGGCTTTCTGCCCTATGAATATTCTCAATATCATGTGGGCCGGTGGCGCTCCGTTCGCATCAATCCATAAAGTGCATCAGCAGATACTCTCTCAGGCTGCGCCGTCGGCGGTGGTCAAAACCTGGCTCCTCCAGGGGCAGGGAGCCGAGTGCGGCGTGGATGTCGGTGAGGTCCGGGAGTGGCGGTTATCGTCAGCCCGCCTGAAGGGCCGGCATTTCTGGCGTTTGGCCAAACCCGTGATGCGGGCGAGGTTTCGCCAGGCGCTCGTGGACAGTGACGCTCGATTGCTGCTGCTGGACGGCATGGGTGTCGCACGCACGTTGTTACCGGTCCTCAAGAAACTGCCGCATATCCGCGCGGTAGTGATCTTCCACGGTTCGGCGCGTTTGAATGCCGGCGACCAGGCTCTATTCCAGGCAATCCCTGCGTCCCGACTGACATTGGTTGCCGTTTCCAGCACCCTTGCCGATTCACTGGCCCGCGATCTGCAGATGCCTGTCACCGCGCTGCGAAGTGCGTTCGATCCTGAGGCGTTTCGCGCTGACCTGTTCACCCGCGAGCAAGCCCGGACACGGTTGGGTTTGCCGCAAGGCGATACGCCAGTATTGGGCGCGGTAGGGCGGCTGGTCTCCGAGAAGGGTTTCGGCTATCTGCTGGATGCCTTTGCCGCAGCACTCGACACCCGCCCGGACTTGCGCCTGGTCATTGTTGGCGAAGGCTCCAAACGCGCGGCGCTGGAGCAGCGCATCGACGCGCTTGGCTTACAGGAGAAGGTCTTGCTGACCGGCCATCTGAACGAAGCAGCGCAGCTTTATCGTGCGTTCGACTGGGTGGCCATCCCTTCGCTGGAAGAGGGCCTGGGTCTGGTCATGCAGGAAGCGGTGATGGCCGGCGTACCGGTGCTGTGCAGCGATCTGGAGGTGTTCAGCGAACAGCTGGGCAGCGCCGGCTGGTATGCGCCGGTCAATGACACGAAAGCCTGGGCCGAGGCCATCGACCGCGCCTTCAATGCCTCATCTCAAGCGATCAATGCCGAGCAGTACCGGATGCTTGCACCGGACGAGGCCTGGTCGAGCTTCAGCCAGGCTGCCCGCGCATTGTTTTCATGACGACAAGACCGCGCGCTCAAGTGCCTGCATCGGAAAGCTGTCGTTCAGCTTTTCGCGCGCAATATAGCGTGCGAAGTGTTGCAGGTTGCGTTTGATCAAGCGCTTTGGCAACGGTCCGCGGGTAAAGCGCATGTCGGCAACATCGATCAGGCCCATGCGGTTGTCTGGCGTGACCACGATGTTGCCAAGATGCAGGGAGCGGAAATAGATGCCCGAGCGATGCAGGCTGCGTATCAGGGCGGCGAGGTCCGGCAACGCCTGCTTCCACTCGAATCCTTGTTTGCTGGCGATCTGACGCAGCGTCTGCCCTGGCAGAGGCTCATACAGCACGGCGGTCATGCCTGGTTTTTCAAGGCGAAAGAACTGGAGGATCTGCAAGGTCGGTACGCCGAGTTTTTGCAGCTCGACGGCATTGTCGATGAACCGCTTCGAATAGGGGCGCAGCAGAGCGGATGAAAAAAACCGCTTGCGACGGAACAGTTTGAGAATTTTTCCATCTTGCAGCAGGTAGACTTTCGGCCCGTAGCTGTCCGCTTCCAGCACTTTGGCAGCGTCGATCATTTGGTCTAGAGCGGCTTGGGAGAGCCGGGAGCATCGCATCGTAGGAAGCCTTGTCGAAAGTGCGGGGTGTAGTAGCGGGCAATGATGCCGAAAAGTTTCGATTTTAACCATGCCGCGTCGCATGGGCGAACCCTTGTCAGGAGCAGATTGATGCAGGAAACACGCTGGGCGCAACTATGGATGGCGACGGGGCTCTTGTGGTTTTTACTGGCCATTGCCTTAGCGCCCACCAACAAGGTTTACCAGCAGGGGCTGGTCGCTCTCGTCTGGTTGCCGGCGCTAGTGCTGGGCTGGTCTGCGCGGCACCGCGTCAGGGAAGTGCTTTACGAGCAACGCTGGATCTACCTGCCGTTGCTCGGATTGCTGGTCTGGTCGCTGATCAGTCTGGCATGGACAAACGCACCGGAAACGGGTCGCGAGGCCAAGCGTCTGTTGTACATCGTGGTGTTCCTGCTGTTTTTTCCGGTGTTTGCCAGCGGACGCCCCGAGCGGTTGATTCGCCTGATGCAGTGGGGCGGGCTGGGATTGGCGGTGACGGCGCTGGTGGCGATTGTCAGGTTCTACGTCATTGACGGCAACGTCTGGTCTGCGCGGGTGGAAGGTCTGGGTGAACTGGCGCATCCGATCCTCGGCGGCTATGTCATCGGCCTCGCGGCCGTGTGGCTGGCCCTGTGGGCGCCGCGTGATTTGATGCGGCAAGGGATCTGGGCGCTGGCGTTGACGGTGCTGGTTGTTTTTGTCCTGATGAGTCAGAGCCGCGGTGCGGCGTTGGCGCTGTTTCTGACCATCCTGGCCATGCCGATCTGGTGCCGTGACCGGCACAGCCGAATCGTCGCAGCCGTGGCACTGGTGGTGGCGATTGCGGCGCTGTGGCTGTTCGAGCCGTTGGTGCTGGCGCGCGGGGTCTCGTATCGTCCGCAGATTCTGATGGCTTCTCTGGATATGATTGCCAAGCACCCCTGGGGCGGGCTGGGTCTGGGTGGGGACTATCGGGTGCTCTGGTCTGGAATGACCTTCGATCACGCCCACAACCTGTTCACCCATGTCGCGATCGTGCTGGGTCTGCCGGGACTGCTGTTATGGTCTGCCGTCTGGTTCGGCGTGGTTTTTCAGGCGTGGAAAGTTCGGGAAACGCTGTATGCCCGCGGTGTTATCGGTATCTGGCTGTTCTCGACACTGGCGATGCAGTTCGACGCTGCCAGCCTCACCGGCACCCCGCGCGCCGAGTGGTTCATCAGCTGGCTGCCGTTGGGGCTTGCCAGCGTTTTGGTATGGGCGCGGGCCAATGGCGGCGCTTGTGATAAAATTTCGCGTTCTTCTTAACCAGTGAGCTCTACGATGACTGACGCACCGCCCAAAGCGGAACAGGAATCCAGCCTGAAAATCTACTTTCGGCTGTTGGGGTACGTAAAACCCTATATCGGTCTTTTCCTGCTGAGTATCGTGGGCTTCGTGATCTTTGCTTCCACGCAACCGATGCTGGCCGGGATTCTCAAGTATTTTGTCGATGGCCTGAGCAATCCCGAAGCGGTGCTCTTCCCCAATGTGCCTTATCTGCGAGACGTGCAGCTGTTGATGGCTGTGCCGTTGCTGATCATTTTGATCGCAGCGTGGCAGGGCCTTGGCTCGTTTCTCGGCAACTATTACCTGGCGAGGGTTTCGTTGGGGCTGGTGCATGACCTGCGTATCGAATTGTTCAACAAACTGCTGGTACTGCCCAACCGCTATTTCGATACCCACAACTCGGGTCATCTGATCTCGCGCATCACCTTCAACGTGACCATGGTCACCGGCGCCGCCACCGATGCCATCAAAGTGGTGATCCGCGAAGGCCTGACCGTGGTTTTCCTGTTCGCCTATCTGCTCTGGATGAACTGGAAGCTGACCTTGGTGATGCTGGCGATCCTGCCCGTGATCGCGTTCATGGTCGGCAACACCAGCAAGAAATTCCGCAAGCAGAGCAAGAAGATTCAAGTGGCAATGGGCGATGTCACTCACGTCGCTTCCGAAACCATTCAAGGCTATCGCGTCGTGCGCAGTTTCGGTGGCGAGGCTTATGAGCAGCAGCGCTTTGCGGCGGCCAGCCAGAGCAACACCGACAAACAGTTGCGCATGACCAAGACTGGCGCCGTGTATACGCCGATGCTGCAGCTGGTGATCTACACCGCCATGGCCGTTCTGATGTTCCTGGTGTTGTTCCTGCGCGGTGATGCAACGGCCGGTGATCTGGTCGCGTACATCACGGCAGCAGGTTTGCTGCCGAAGCCGATCCGGCAATTGTCCGAAGTCAGCTCGACCATTCAGAAAGGCGTGGCCGGTGCTGAAAGCATTTTCGAGCAACTCGACGTTGAACCGGAAATCGATACCGGCACGATCGAGCGTGATCGGGTCAGTGGCCACCTGGCGGTGAACAACCTCAGCTTCACTTACCCGGGCACCGAACGGGAAGTGCTGAAAAACATCAGCTTCACCGCGTCGCCAGGTCAGATGATCGCACTGGTCGGGCGTTCCGGCAGCGGCAAATCGACGCTGGCCAGTCTCATTCCGCGCTTCTATCACCACGAGACCGGCGAAATTCTGCTCGATGATGTCGAGATCGAAGATTATCGCCTGCGCAATCTGCGCCGCCATGTAGCGCAAGTGACCCAGCACGTGACGCTGTTCAACGACACCATCGCCAACAACATCGCTTACGGCGATCTGGCAGGCGCGCCTCGCGAAGATATCGAGAAAGCCGCCAGGGATGCATTTGCCATGGACTTCATCGCGCAAATGCCTCAGGGCCTGGATACCCAGGTCGGCGAGAACGGTGTGCTGTTGTCTGGCGGACAGCGTCAGCGTCTGGCGATTGCCCGGGCCTTGCTGAAAAACGCCCCGCTGCTGATCCTCGACGAGGCGACTTCGGCCCTTGATACCGAGTCCGAGCGGCACATTCAGGCAGCACTCGACCATGTCATGAAAGGCCGCACCACGCTGGTGATTGCCCACCGTTTGTCGACCATCGAGAAGGCCGATCTGATCCTCGTCATGGATCAGGGCGAGATCGTCGAACGCGGCACTCATGCCCAATTGCTTGCTCACAATGGCTATTACGCACGGCTGCATGCGATGGGGCTGGATGCTCCGGCCGAAGACATTGCCTGATCTGCAGATGAGGGTGGGCCAGCCTCACCCTCGTGTATTCCCGGTGCGCGCGATCCTGTTAATATCGCGCCCCTGTTCATTTTGTATGTGGGTTGCTCCATGAAATTGTCGATGCCGCGATTCGATCAAGCCCCTGTCTTGGTGGTCGGCGATGTCATGCTCGACCGTTACTGGCATGGCGGAACCTCACGGATTTCCCCTGAGGCACCGGTGCCGGTGGTCAAGGTCGAGCAGATCGAAGATCGCCCGGGCGGTGCCGCCAACGTGGCGCTCAACATTGCCGCGCTGGGTGCACCGGCATCACTGGTGGGCGTGACCGGCGATGACGAAGCCGCCGACAGCCTGAGCAACAGTCTCAAGGGCGCCGGCGTGCGCGCCTTGTTCCAGCGCATCGCGCACCAGCCGACCATCGTCAAGCTGCGGGTCATGAGCCGGCATCAGCAACTGCTGCGTATCGATTTCGAAGAGGTGTTCGCCACCGATGCGCTGGCACTGGCCGCGCAGGTCGACGAACTGCTGGAAGGCATCAAGGTGCTGGTGCTGTCGGATTACGGCAAAGGTGCGCTGAAGAATCATCAGACGCTGATCCAGGCCGCCCGTGCCAAAGGCATTCCGGTGCTGGCCGATCCCAAGGGCAAGGATTTTTCGATCTACCGCGGTGCCAGCCTGATCACGCCGAACCTCAGCGAGTTCGAAACCATCGTCGGTGGTTGCGCCGATGAGCACGAACTGGTGAGCAAGGGTGCCGTCCTGATGCAGGACCTCGACCTTGGCGCACTGCTGGTGACCCGCGGCGAACACGGCATGACCTTGTTGCGCCCGGATCATCCGGCGTTGCACCTGCCGGCCCGCGCCCGCGAAGTGTTCGACGTGACCGGTGCCGGCGATACGGTGATTTCGACCCTGGCCGCGGCCATTGCCGCTGGCGAAGAACTGCCGCACGCCGTGGCGCTGGCCAATCTGGCAGCAGGTATCGTCGTCGGCAAGCTCGGTACAGCAGCGATCAGCGCCCCGGAGCTGCGCCGCGCCATTCAGCGCGAAGAAGGTTCGGAGCGAGGTGTGCTGGGTCTTGAGCAACTACTGCTGGCGGTTGATGATGCCCGTGCGCACAACGAGCGGATTGTTTTCACCAATGGCTGCTTCGACATCCTCCATGCCGGCCACGTGACCTATCTGGAGCAAGCCCGCGCTCAAGGCGATCGTCTGATCGTCGCGGTCAACGATGACGCCTCGGTCAGCCGCCTGAAAGGCCCGGGCCGGCCGATCAACAGCGTTGACCGACGCATGGCGGTACTCGCCGGTCTCGGCGCGGTGGACTGGGTGATCAGTTTCTCTGAAGGCACACCGGAAAACCTGCTGCGCGAGGTCAAGCCGGACGTGTTGGTCAAGGGTGGCGATTACGGTATCGATCAGGTAGTCGGCGCCGATATCGTCACCGCCTACGGCGGCACGGTGAAAGTGCTGGGGCTGGTGGAAAACAGCTCGACGACAGCAATCGTGGAAAAGATCCGCGGCCAATAAGCTCAAGAGATCGCAGCCTGCGCCAGCGCCTGAACAGAATTGTGCAGGCGCTGGCGCAGGCTGCGATCTTTTTGCTTTTCAGGAATTCACTTTCTTGCGCGGTACGATTTTCTTCAGCAGCTGCCTGGCCTTGCCGCGCAGGCGGGCCAGTCCAGTGGCCTTCTCCGCTGGCGTCAGGCCCTGTTGGCGCAACCAGTCCTTCCAGCGAATCCGCTCATCGCGCACCAGCCAGCCATCCTGGCGGGCAAAGCTTTCAGCCAGATACAGACCGCGCGTACTCGCCGGATACAGCTGATCCTTTTTCAGGGTATACAACTCAGGCAGCGGCTGACCGTCGTGCAATGGCATCAAATACAGGTCAGGCCGTTTGCGATCGAGCCGCGCCACCAGTTGATCACCTTCCAGACGCTCGTCGACATGAAACAGGCTCAAGGACTTCGCCTCTTTGGGTACGTCCAGGCGCAGGTCATAGATCAATTGCAATGACGCCGTCGGCAAATGCACGTAGGCCCGTGGCCGCTCCAGCAATTGCAGGTTGGCGCAGCGCACCGGCCGTGCTGAACCGGAGAGCGGTGTCAGGCGAAACGGCAGCGCTTCGCGGTAATGCAGCGCAGCGGAGTAGGGCGCCGGCAACCAGGTGTCATTGAAACGCCCACCGAGCCAGCCTTCCGGGGTTTCCAGCAGGCACTCTTCGGCAATTTCCTGAATTGCTGTGTGCAGCGGAATATTCAATTCGTGGGCCGGCACGTAGCCGGAAATCAGCTTCAGTACCACGTCGCCGCGATCCTGGCGACGCTGGCGCACCAGCACCCAGTAATCGCGATTCTGCCAATGCAGGGTCAGGCGCACGGACACGCCGAGGTTGGCCAGCTCCAGGGCAAAGCGTTCGCTGTCTGCAACGCTGACCGGTTTGCGCCGTTGCAGGGTCTGGGCGAAGTTCAGCGGCATGCCGACGCTCTGGTAGCTCAGGCCTTCGGGCGTGGCTTCGACGAACAGCGGCAGCGTCTTGAAGTTGCTCGGGTTCTTGCGGATGAGCGTGCGCGGCATATCGGCTCCTGGCTTAAGGCCGCGGGGCGGCGTCAGTGACTACGCAGGACCTGGGCAACGGTCGCTACGTTATGGGCGAGGTGCAGCGGATTGATTGTGCCGACAATAGCACTGGCAACGCCGGGATGAGTGAACAGCAACTCGAAGCTGGCGCGCACCGGATCGACTCCCGGACTCAGACAGACATGACCGCTGGCCAAGGCTTTTTTCACCAGAATGGCTTTGCCGTGGGCAGCAGCATAGTCAATGACCGCCTTTTCGTTTTGTTCGTTCAGATTGTAGGTGACCATCGCGCAGTCGCCTTGCTCCAGCGCTTTCAGCCCACCTTCGACGGTTTTCCCGGAAAAACCGAAGCCGCGAATCTTGCCCTCGGCCTTCAGCACCGCGAGAGTGGCGTAGACCTCTTCGTGCTCAAGGATGGCCATGTCGTTGCCGTCCGAGTGCACGAGTACCAGGTCGATAAAATCCGTTTCCAGACGTTGCAGGCTGCGCTCGACGGACATTCGCGTGTGCGCAGCGCTGAAGTCGTGGCGCGACAGGCCATCGGCAAACTCTTCGCCGACCTTGCTGACAATCACCCAATCCTGTCGCTGACCGCGCAGCAGCGGGCCGAGGCGTTCTTCGCTGCGACCATAGGCCGGCGCGGTGTCGATCAGGTTGATGCCCAGATCCCGCGCCTGGCGCAGCAGCATGCGCGCCTCGTCATCGTCGGGAATCTGAAAGCCGTTGGGGTATTTCACCCCTTGATCGCGGCCGAGTTTGACTGTGCCCAGACCCAGCGGCGACACCGACAGGCCGGTGCTGCCCAGCGGGCGATGCAGTTCGTGCAGAGTGGCGATGCTCATGGCAGCAGTTGCTCCCACGCGGGTACACCGAGCGGCGGTTTCGGCAGCGGCGGCAGCGGTTCAGTCACCTGCGGCTGGATGCCGTCGCGTTGCAGCGAGGCGATAACGCGGTCGGCGAAGTCCGGCGCCAGTGCCAGTTTGGTCGGCCAGCCGACGAGCAAGCGACCTTCCTCGGCGAGGAAAGCGTTGTCCGGGCGGGTCAGGCCGGTTTGCAGCGGCTCGGCGCGATCGACGCGCAGGGTCGCCCATTGCGTTGTGCTGAGGTCGATCCACGGCAGCAGCTGGGCGATTTCCTTTTGCGCGGTGGCGATCTGTTCGGCCGGCTCGCGGGCCACGCCTTCGCTTTCGGCGATGTCGCCGCCCATGTACCAGACCCACTGGCCGTCAGCGGCCGGGTGCGTGGTCACGGTGATGCGCGGCTTGGTGCCGCCGCCCAGGCAGTGCGCGTATAACGGTTTCAAGCCGGGGCCCTTGGCGAGGATCATGTGCAGTGGTCGGCGCTGCATGGCCGGACGACTGAGGCCCAACGCTTCGAGCAGTTCGGCAGTGCCGGCGCCAGCACTGAGGACGATGCGCTGGGCGCGGATCTCACGCCCATCGACTTTCAGGCCGACCAGCACGCCGGCTTCCAGCAGCGGTTCGATGACCTGCCCGGCGAGCAGACCGTCACCGGCCAACTCGGCCAGGCGCTGGATCAGGCTCGGGACATCCACCACCAGTTCGGCGAGGCGATAGACTTTGCCCTTGAAGCGCTTGTCTTGCAGGGCCAGCGGCAGCTCGTCGCCCTTGACCTGATCGACCCGGCCACGCACGGCTTTGCTGGCGAAGAAACTGGTCAGGTTGCCGGCCAGCGTGCCCGGCGACCACAGGTAATGCGCTTCGGACAGCAGGCGCACGCCGGACAGATCCAGCTCGCCCGTGCCGGCCAGCGCCTCGCGCCAGCGGCGCGGCATGTCGGCGATGGCTTCCGAGGCGCCCGTCAGCGCACCGTGCAGCGCGTACTTGGCGCCGCCATGGATGATGCCCTGGGACTTCACACTCTGCCCGCCACCGAGGCTGGCGCTTTCCACCAGCACGGTCGAAAAACCCTGACCGCGCAGGCGCGCATTCAGCCAGAGGCCGGCGACACCAGCGCCGACAATCAGAACGTCGGTGGAAATAACGGATGGCATGCAGCGACCTCAGTGTTCAAGACGAGGGCGCAGTATACAGACTCGGGAAAAGGGCGGATTTGTCGATGATCAATGCGCCGAATGCAAATCCAGATGTGGGAGCGAGCCTGCTCGCGAATGGGGAGTGTCAGATGACCATGATGTATCTGACCCAATGCCTTCGCGAGCAGGCTCCCTCCCACAAGTAATGGGTTGATCTCAGTGCCCGGCAGTTTTCGAAAACAGCTGAATCACAACGACCCCCAGCACGATCAACGCCATCCCCAGCATCGCCGGTACGTCGAGCTTCTGCCCGTAAATGAACAGAGCGGCGACGCTGACCATGACAATGCCCATCCCCGCCCAGACCGCGTAGGCAACGCCCACCGGTACGGTGCGCACCACCAGCGTCAGCATCCAGAATGCGATCCCGTAGCCGACAATCACCAGAATCAGCGGCAGCGGCGTGCTGAAGCCCTTGACCGCTTTCATCGAAACGGTGGCGATCACTTCGGCGCAGATGGCGATGGCCAGATAGACGTAGGCGTTCATGGTTTCGATCCTCAAATAAATCGTTGCTTGCTGAGGTGACATTCTAGGGACTGCTCAGATGGGGTAAAGTCATTACCTATCTGTTCAGAAGATGGGTTGGTGGCAAGCATGCAATGGAATCTCGAGCAGCTGCGGGTATTTGTCGACGTTGCAGAACAGCGATCTTTTTCCGCCGTGGCACGTCGACAACGCAAGGCGCAGTCGGCGATCAGCAGCGCCGTTGCGATGCTCGAAGAGGATTTGGGCGTGAGCCTGTTCGAACGCAGCAGCGGTCGGCAGCCGATGCTCACCGAGGCGGGCGCGGCATTGCTGGAAGAGGCCCGCGAAGTGTTGCGCCAGTGCGAGCGCCTCAACGGCAGGGCCATGGCGATGCTGCGCGGTCAGGAGGCGCAGTTGCGAGTGGCTCAGGACGAGGCGATGCCGTATCAGGCGCTGGTGGAAAGTTTCGGTGAACTGGCCGAGCAGTTTCCCAGCCTGGAAGTGCAACTGACCAGCGCCGCCCAGGGTGAAGTTGCGCGCAAACTGGTCGAACGTCGCGCCGACCTCGGCCTGCTGTTCTATCACGATGAAATCCCCGAAGCCCTTGAGCGCCGCGTGCTGGGTCGAGTGGAAATGGTCACGGTTTGCGGTGTCAATCATCCGCTGGCGCAGCAGGCCTACGTGACCTGCCAGCAACTGGCGCAGCACCGGCAATTGCTGATGTCTACGCAGACCAGCGTCTATCCCGGCAATGAGCCGGCCAGCCCGCAGGTGTGGCGCGCGGACAGTTTTTATGTGATGTCCGAATGGCTGGTGCGCGATCTCGGCTGGGCGTGGTTGCCGCGCCACGTTGTGCAGTACTCGGCGTATCAGGGCCAAATGGTTGAACTCGATAGCGAATGGACGCCGCCGGCGTTGGTGGTGGAACTGGTCTGGCGCCGCGACGAACCGCTCGGCCCCGCCGCGCGCTGGCTGGCGGAACGTTTTGCCGTGCACTTGCGGGCGATCGGCGACAAAAGCCGATAAACTCCGCCGCCATGAATAGAACTCTCTACACCGCGCTGTTTTACCTGGGGCTGCCATTGGTGGCGATTCGGCTGTGGCTGCGCGCGCGCAAGGCGCCGGCGTATGCCAAGCGCATTGGCGAGCGCTTTACTCTTGGCATGCCGACCTTGCAGCCCGGTGGCATTTGGGTGCACGCGGTATCGGTGGGCGAAAGCATTGCCGCCGCGCCGATGATCCGTGCGCTGCTGGAACGCTATCCGGCGCTGCCGATCACCGTGACCTGCATGACCCCGACCGGTTCGGAGCGGATTCAGGCACTGTTCGCCAACGAGGCGCGCATTCAACACTGCTATCTGCCGTATGACTTGCCTTGTGCGGCGGCGCGTTTTCTTGATCGCGTGCAGCCGAAACTTGCGGTGATCATGGAAACCGAGCTGTGGCCCAACCACATTCATCAGTGTGCCAAGCGCGGAATTCCGGTGGCGCTGGCCAATGGGCGGTTGTCGCAGCGTTCCGCCAAAGGCTATGGCCGCTTCAGCAAACTCACCGCGCCTATGCTCGCCGAGATGAGCCTGTTGGCGGTGCAAACCGAAGCCGAGGCCCAGCGCTTCCGCGATCTCGGCGCGCGTTCGGAAACCGTTGACGTCACCGGTTCGATCAAGTTCGACCTGACCATCGACCCGCAACTGTTGCAGCGTGCAGCCGATCTGCGTAGCCAGTGGCAGGCACAGGATCGTCCCGTGTGGATCGCCGCGAGCACTCACGAAGGCGAAGACGAAGTGGTGCTCGACGCTCATCGTCGCCTGTTGGCCAATCATCCGGATGCATTATTGATTCTGGTGCCGCGTCATCCGGAGCGCTTCAATTCGGTGTTCGAGCTGTGCCAGCGCGAAGGTTTCGCCACGGTACGTCGCTCGACCGGGGCCAATGTCGATGCGCAGACGAGCGTGCTGCTTGGCGACACCATGGGCGAGTTGCTGTTTCTCTATGCCCTGGCCGACAGCGCTTTTGTCGGCGGCAGTCTGGTGCCGAATGGCGGGCACAACCTGCTCGAACCCGCCGCGCTGGCGAAACCGGTACTCAGCGGCCCACACCTGTTCAACTTCCTCGACATCGCCGCGCAACTGCGCGAAGCCGGGGCGTTGGCCGAAGTGGATGATGCCGAAGGCCTCGCAGTCGAGGTGCAGCGCTTGTTCGAACTGCCGCGTGATGCGCAGCGCATGGCCGAGGCCGGGCTGGCGGTGATGCGGCGCAATCAGGGCGCATTGCAGCGGCTGCTGGATGGCTTGGCGCGGCTGATCCAATAGTCGCTTGGAATATGACTGTGGTGAGGGGATTTATCCCCGCTGGGTTGCGAAGCAGCCCCAAAACCATTCAACACGGTGATTCAGTTAGATCTGGCAAGTCGGGTTTACGACTGCTGCGCAGCCGGACGGGGATAAATCCCCTCGCCACAGTGGATTCATTCCAGATTTTTCATGGCCGTGCCTTTGGCTGGATGGTCTGGCGCGGCTGATCCAATAGTCGCTTGGAATATTACTGTGGTGAGGGGATTCATCCCCGCTGGGTTGCGAAGCAGCCCCGAAACCATTCGACGCGGTGATTCAGTCAGATCTGGCAAGCCGGATTCACGACTGCTGGGCAGCCGGACGGGGATAAATCCCCTCACCACAGGGGATTCATTCCAGATTGCTTATGGCCGGGCCTTGAGCTGCGCCTCGGCCGCCGACGCCAGATCCGGCGGCAGGAAATCCTTGTCAGGGTTGTAGTCGGCTTTCAGATAGCGCCGCAGGTCTTCCAGGTCACCCGGGTTCAGCGTCCCCGCCGCCTGCTTCAGGCGCAGGTTGTCGAGGATGTAGTCGTAGCGGGTGTTGTTGTAGTTGCGCACCGAGGTGTACAGCTGGCGCTGCGCGTCGAGCACGTCGACGATGTTGCGTGTGCCGACCTGATAACCGATTTCCGTGGCTTCCACCGCGCTCTGGTTGGAGATGATCGATTGGCGGCGCGCCTGCACCTGCTCGACGTCGGTGTTCACCGCGCGGTGCAGATTGCGGGTGTTTTCCACCACTTGCCGGCGCAGCGATTCGCGCTGCTGTTCGCTCTGATCCAGTTGCGCATAGGACTGACGCACTTGCGAACTGGTCAGCCCGCCGCTGTAGATCGGGATGTTCAGTTGCAGGCCCAAGGTGCTCTGCTCGACGTTGCCGCCATAAGGCGCGCCGAACGAGTTGGGGTTGGCTAAGCCGAGGGCGTCGTTGTCGCCTTTCTCGTATTTCGCCACGGCGTCGAGGGTCGGCAAGTGGCCGGCCTTGCGCTGCTTGAGCGTCTGCTCGGCGGAGCTGACCGCGTAGTTGCTGGCGAGCAGATTGAGGTTCTGCCGCGCCGCGGTGTCGACCCAGGATTTCGCATCGTTGGGCGCCGGCGGCAAGATCGGTAGCGTATGAACGATGCCCTGAATCGAGTTGTACTGACGGTTGGTCAGGGTGATCAACGCCTGGAACGCATCATCGACCTGACGCTGGGCGACGATGCGGTTGGCTCGCGCGGTGTCGTAACTGGCTTGCGATTGCAGCACGTCGGTCTTGTCCGAGAGGCCGACATCGAAGCGCTCATTGGACTGATCGAGCTGACGTTTGAACGCCGCTTCTTCAGCCTTGGTCGAGGCCAGATTGTCCTGGCTGCGCAGCACGTTGAAGTAGCTTTCGGCGCTCTGCAGGATCAGGTTCTGTTCGGTCGCCGACAGCTGCAGCGCGGCCTGCTCGTTGACGTCCTTCGCCGCTTGATACTGGAACCAGCGATCGGCGCGGAACAGCGGCTGCGCCAGTGTCGCCTGATAGGAATGCGCGCTGCGGTTGGCGATGGCCGAAGGCTGGTCGATCGAGGTGCGCACGTCGGCGACTTCGGCGCCACCGGACAGGTTCGGCAGCAGACCGGCGCGGGCCTGGGGCACCACTTCTTTCTGCGCGCCATACTGGGCGCGGGCCGCGGCGAGGTCGGCGTTGTTGTCGACCGCTTCCTGATAGACGCTGACCAGATCGGTTTTGGTCGACAAGGGTGCTTCCGCTGCCCAGGCCATTGTGTTGGACGCACAGGACACGGCAACAGCCAATGAAAGTTTGCGCAGCATGAGGCGATCCCTAGCATGAATATTATGGAAGTAATCCGGGCGCCAAAGGTAAGGCGCAGCCCGCACAGCGTCAAGGCTGAGCAGGCCCAGCGAGTGTAGTTGCGCATTGCTCCGGCAACAATCGGCCAACCTGGGTATTTACGCCATTCATCATGGCGTTCGCTGCGGTGTTGGCGTTCCTTGATGGTTGTGTCTAGACTGGCCGGGTTCTTGTCGGGGTGCCTTGCTATGAGGCTGAGATCGAATAATTTCGGATCCCGTTGAACCTGATCAGGTTAGCGCCTGCGTAGGGAACAAGATTTCTCGTCACCCGGCGAGTCCTCTTGTGCTTCGTCCGGGATATTGTTCGACAATCGAACGCCATGACGAATGCACAGCACCGGTCCTGGTGCGTCCGTGCCTTTCAGGTTCTGCTCCGACAATCCACTGCTGGATGCTGTCTGGAGAGCCTGTGATGACAACAAAAGAAAAAAACGCGATCAACCTGAGTGACTCGGCCAAGGTCGACGAGCAGTCGGTCAAGCCGTTCACCCGTTCGCAAAAAGTCTACGTTCAGGGCTCGCGCCCGGACATTCGCGTGCCGATGCGCGAAATCAGCCTCGATGTAACCCCGACCGATTTCGGCGGCGAGATCAATGCGCCGGTCACTGTCTACGACACTTCCGGCCCGTACACCGATCCGAACGTGGTCATCGATGTGCGCAAAGGTCTGGCCGATGTGCGTTCAGCGTGGATCGATGACCGTGGCGATACCGAGCGCCTGCCGGGCCTGAGCTCGAACTTCGGCCAGCAGCGTCTGGCCGATGCCGAACTGACCAAACTGCGCTTCGCCCACGTCAACAACCCGCGCCGCGCCAAGGCCGGGGCCAACGTCAGCCAGATGCACTACGCGCGCAAAGGCATCATCACTGCCGAGATGGAATACGTCGCCATCCGCGAAAACATGAAGCTGCAAGAAGCGCGCGCGGCCGGCCTGCTCAAGCAGCAACATGCCGGCCACAGCTTCGGCGCAAGCATTCCGCAAGAAATCACCGCGGAATTCGTCCGCGAAGAAATTGCCCGCGGCCGCGCGATCATTCCCGCCAACATCAACCACGTCGAACTGGAACCGATGATCATCGGCCGTAACTTCCTGGTGAAGATCAACGGCAACATCGGCAACAGCGCCCTGGGTTCTTCGATCGAAGAAGAAGTGGCGAAGCTGACCTGGGGCATTCGCTGGGGCTCGGACACGGTGATGGACCTGTCCACCGGTAAACACATTCACGAAACCCGCGAGTGGATCATCCGCAACTCGCCGGTGCCGATCGGTACCGTGCCGATCTATCAGGCGCTGGAGAAGGTCAACGGCGTCGCTGAAGACCTGACCTGGGAGCTGTTCCGCGACACCCTGATCGAACAGGCCGAGCAGGGCGTCGACTACTTCACCATTCACGCCGGCGTGCTCCTGCGCTACGTACCGCTGACCGCCAAGCGCGTCACCGGCATCGTCTCCCGTGGCGGTTCGATCATGGCCAAGTGGTGCCTGGCGCACCACAAAGAGAACTTCCTCTACACCCACTTCGACGAAATCTGCGAAATCATGAAGGCCTACGACGTCAGCTTCTCGCTGGGCGATGGCCTGCGTCCGGGCTCGATTGCCGATGCCAACGACGAAGCGCAATTCGGCGAACTGGAAACCCTCGGCGAGCTGACCAAGATTGCCTGGAAGCACGACGTGCAATGCATGATCGAAGGCCCGGGCCACGTGCCGATGCAGTTGATCAAAGAGAACATGGACAAGCAGCTCGAATGCTGCGACGAGGCGCCGTTCTACACCCTCGGTCCGCTGACTACCGACATTGCGCCGGGCTATGACCACATCACTTCCGGTATCGGCGCGGCGATGATCGGCTGGTTCGGTTGCGCGATGCTCTGCTACGTGACGCCGAAGGAGCACTTGGGCCTGCCGAACAAGGATGACGTGAAGACCGGGATCATCACTTACAAGATCGCCGCGCACGCAGCGGACCTGGCCAAGGGACACCCGGGCGCGCAGATCCGCGACAACGCACTGAGCAAGGCGCGTTTCGAATTCCGCTGGGAAGACCAGTTCAACCTCGGCCTGGACCCGGACACCGCACGTTCCTATCACGACGAAACCCTGCCGAAGGACTCGGCCAAGGTCGCGCATTTCTGCTCGATGTGCGGGCCGAAATTCTGCTCGATGAAAATCACCCAGGAAGTCCGCGAGTATGCGGCCAACCAACGCATTGACGCGGTCGATGTGGACGTCGCCAAGGGGCTAGCTGAGCAGGCCGAGCGGTTCAAACAGGAAGGCAGTCAGCTGTACAAGAAAGTTTGACCCCGTACTGATCGTTCCCACGCTCCGCGTGGGAATGCAGCCCGTGACGCTCCGCGTCACTGGACGCGGAGCGTCCCGAGAGGCATTCCCACGCAGAGCGTGGGAACGATCACAACAAATGTCCCTTTGAGATAACACCCTTGAGCATTCAACCCGGCACTTATTCCCCCGACCTCGCCGTCCCCGCTGAAAAGCGTGTCTTCGGCGGTCGCGATCTGTTTTCCCTGTGGTTCTCCCTCGGCATCGGCCTGATGGTTTTGCAGACCGGCGCATTGCTCGCGCCGGGCCTGGGCCTGTCCGGTTCTTTGCTGGCGATCTTCCTTGGCACGTTGGTGGGCGTGCTGCTGCTCGCAGCGGTCGGTGTGATCGGCAGCGACACCGGCCTGTCATCAATGGCCGCGCTGAAGCTCAGCCTTGGCAGCAAAGGCGCGAGCCTGCCGGCGCTGCTCAATCTGCTGCAACTGATCGGCTGGGGCTCGTTCGAAATCATCGTCATGCGCGATGCCGCCAGCCTGCTCGGCACCCGCGCCTTCAGCGAAGGTTCGCTGTGGGCCAATCCGATGCTGTGGACGCTGTTTTTCGGCGCACTGGCGACCTTGCTCGCGGTGAGCGGGCCGTTGACGTTCGTGCGGCAGATTCTGCGCAAGTGGGGCATCTGGCTGTTGCTCGCGGCGTGCCTGTGGCTGACCTGGAACCTGTTTGCCAAAGCCGACCTTGCTGCGCTGTGGGCGCGCGCCGGTGACGGTTCGATGCCGTTCGCGGTGGGCTTCGACATTGCCATCGCCATGCCGCTGTCGTGGCTGCCGTTGATTGCCGACTATTCGCGTTTCGGCAAACGCGCGAAGAATGTCTTCGGTGGCACGGCTGTGGGTTTTTTCATCGGCAATTTCTGGCTGATGAGCCTTGGCGTGGCCTACACCCTGGCGTTCGCGCCGAGCGGCGAAGTCAATGCGCTGCTGCTGGCTCTGGCCGGTGCCGGTCTGGGCATTCCGCTGTTGCTGATTCTGCTCGACGAGTCGGAAAACGCTTTTGCCGATATTCATTCGGCAGCGGTCTCGAGCGGGATTCTGTTGCGTCTGAAAGTCGAGCACCTGGCCTTGGCCATCGGCGTGATCTGCACGCTGATCGCACTGCTGGCGCCGTTGGCGCAGTACCAGAATTTCCTGCTGTTGATCGGCTCGGTGTTTGCGCCGCTGTTCGGCGTGGTGCTGGTGGATCACTTCATCCTGCGCAAGCGCAGTGCTCAGGTCGCCTCAGCCGCATTGCGCTGGCCGGCGTTGCTGGCGTGGCTGGGTGGCGTGAGCACCTACCACTTGCTGGCGAATCTGTATCCGGATGTCGGCGCAACCCTGCCGGCGCTGGTGCTGGCAGGGCTGTTGCAGTTAGTGCTGGGCCGGGCCTTCAGTTACGGCCGGGAAACAGCTCAGGCTTGAGAATGCCGTTCAGGCGCGGGTAAGGAATCTTCAGTTCGACGTGGCCCAGCGCATAGGGCGCGATGGTGGTCACGTCGTACTTGAGGATCACGCCACCGTAGGTCAGCGCCACGTGCGGGGTTTTCACGAACGGCCAGTTCGCGACGAATTCCGCCTCCTGATCGAGCTTGGTGCTGATCAGCCAACTGTTGTGCGCCACTTGCGCGGCTTTCCAGAATGCCTCTTCCTGACCCGGCAGCAGCATGTCGGAGAGATTCAACACCTTGTGCTGCTGGCGCGAATAGTTGATGAAACCGCGACCCGGCGTGCCGTGGGCGCCGCCAGTGTCGAGGTAGCTCGACAACTCGATGATCACCAGTCCGTCATGCTGCTCGCGTACTTTCGCTTGCAGATAGCTGCTGTTGCGCGGGCCGGCGCTGGCCAGAAACTGCTCGCGGTAGGCGGCCAAGGTTGGCGCTACCGGCGCGTTCTTCTCGGTGCGGGTCATTTGCAGCAGACGTTTTTCGATGATGCCGTCCAGTGCCGGCTCATCCGGGAAACGCAGGGTGTCGATGTTCACCAGCGGGCAATCGGGATTGGAACAGCCGGGTTTGAGTTGTTCCGAGGCGTCGCGGGTGGCTTCCAGCGGCGTGCGATAGTTGGGCTGGAACAGGCTGGCACAGGCGCCCAGAGTCAGGGCAATAGCGGCCACAGAGGCAATTTTGAAAAGCGACATGGGCGTCCTTTCGAAAGCAGGGGAAGGCAAAAAGATACCGCTTCGACTCTCAACGAAGCAGTCAGTTCGCCACTAAGCTGATTAGAGTGTGTTTCAGCTTCACCGTCCATCCCGCTGACGGTAAAGGGGCTGCATCAAACGGTGCGGGCGCGTTAGGATGGCGCGAAGTCGAGGTTGCCGGTTGTACGCGGAAACCCCGTAAAGGATATGCAGTAAAGAGGATGATCATGACTGACTTTGCCAACGCCATTCCGACCGCCGTGGATATCGTGCGGCGCGAAAAATGCTACGAGGGCTTCTACAAGCTCGACCGTGTGCACTTGCGCCATGAGCTGTTCGCCGGGGGCATGAGCCGCGAGATCAACCGGGAAATCTTCGTGCGCCACGATGCCGTGTGCGTCCTGCCTTACGATCCGCAGCGCGATGAAGTGGTGCTGATCGAGCAGTTTCGCGTCGGCGCCATGGGCAAGGCCGACAACCCGTGGCTGGTCGAACTGGTCGCCGGTCTGATCGACAAGGATGAGCAACCGGAAGAAGTTGCTCACCGCGAGGCGCAGGAGGAAGCTGGGCTGGACATCAAGGCGTTGTGGCCGATGACCAAGTACTTCCCATCGCCGGGTGGCAGCAACGAATTCGTGCATTTGTATCTGGGGCGTTGCAGCACCGACGGTGTCGGCGGTCTGCACGGGCTGGAAGAAGAGGCCGAAGACATTCGCGTAACGGTCTGGGCCTTTGAAGATGCCTTGCAGGCCGTGCGTGACGGACGGATTGCCAACGCGGCGAGCATCATCGCCTTGCAGTGGCTGGCGCTGAACCGCGCCGAAGTGAGGGGGCTATGGTCGTAAACAAGCTGCGCGATCGTTATCGGGTTGACCTCGTAGGGCTGCAAGCCGCCTGCGAGGCCAACTACGCGCGCCTGATGCGACTGCTGCCGGACATGCGCAACGAACCCGAAGCGCGGCGCATCGCTGTGACCCAGGGCGAGCAGATGCTCGGCGTGCTCGCCCTCGAAGTGCTGCAGACCTGCCCGTACACCACGACCTTGCAGGTACGCCAGGAGCACAGCCTGCCATGGTTGCCGGTGCCGCAACTGGAAGTGCAGGTCTACCACGACGCGCGCATGGCCGAAGTGGTCAGCGCCGAGCATGCACGACGCTTTCGCGGCATCTATCCTTACCCGAACGCCGCCATGCACCAGCCCGATGAAAAGGCCCAGCTCAATGTGTTTCTGGGCGAATGGCTGAGTCATTGCCTGGCGTTGGGGCACGAGTACGAAGTCGTTCGCTAGTTGTGAACTGCGTCCGCTTCGGCGGTTTCCCCTTTGTGTCATCCCCCAGCATAATTGCCGCACCCATCCATTGCGTGCCTAGCCCCGGGAGAGCGCCTTGCCCAGCGTATCGACAATTACCAGCGCCGACCCGGCGCTGCTGGTGCAGTTGTCCGACAGCCACCTGTTCGCTGAAACGCACAGCAAGCTGCTGGGCATGAAGACCCGCGAGAGCCTGCAACAGGTCATCGACCTGGTGTTGGCGCAACAGGCGCAGATCGATCTGCTGCTGGCGACCGGAGATATTTCCCAAGACGGCACGCTGGAGTCGTATCAGGCCTTCCGCCAGATGAGCGCGCAGATCAATGCCCCGGCGCGCTGGATTCCCGGCAATCACGACGAGCCGATGGTCATGGCCGAGGCGGCGGTGCAGAGCACCTTGCTCGAATCGGTAGTCGATATCGGCAATTGGCGGGTGACGATGCTGGATTCGGCGGTGCCGGGTTCGGTGCCGGGCTATCTGCAGGATGATCAGTTGCAGCTGCTGGCCTGCGCGCTGAGCGAGGCGCCGGAGCGTCATCATCTGGTGTGCCTGCATCATCATCCGGTGTCGATCGGCTGCGCGTGGATGGAGCCGATCGGCCTGCGCAACCCGGAAGCGTTCTTTGAAGTGCTGGATCGCTTCCCGCAGGTTCGCGCGGTGTTGTGGGGGCATGTGCATCAGCAAATCGATCGCGAGCGCAATGGCGTGCGCTTGATGGCCTCGCCTTCGACGTGCATCCAGTTCGAGCCGGGGAGTGCGGATTTCAAAGTGGGCGAGCAGGCGCCGGGGTATCGCTGGCTGCGGTTGTTGCCGGACGGGAAATTGGAAACGGGCGTCGAAAGAGTCACCGACTTCGAGTTCACAGTCGATTACGGCTCCAACGGTTACTGAACTGACAATCAAAGACCCTCACCCCAGCCCTCTCCCAGAGGGAGAGGGGGCCGACCTCGGTGTCTTTGGCTGTGCATCGGCCTGAAACAGCGATATCGATTATGGATTCGCAGCATAACGTTCAGGTCGGTGTAGCTCTCGAATATCCCCCAGTCGGTTCCCTCTCCCTCCGGGAGAGGGTTAGGGTGAGGGCAGCTTGTGCTGTCACACCAATTTATTGAACCCACCCCCAATCCCGGTCCTTCTCCCTGTAAACTCCGCTATCTTTCGCCGACAGCCAGGGAGCTCAAATGTCCGGTTCGATCCTCTATATCCACGGTTTCAACAGCGCGCCGGCCTCAAAGAAGGCTTGTCAGCTGGTCGCGGTCATGGAGCGGCTGGGTTTGAGCGAGCAATTGCGCGTGCCGGCGCTGCATCACCATCCGCGCGAAGCCATCGGTCAGCTCGAGCAGGCAATCGCCGAGCTGGGCCGGCCGTTGCTGGTGGGAAGTTCGCTCGGCGGCTACTATGCGACTCACCTGGCCGAGCGCCATGGCCTGAAAGCCCTGCTGGTCAACCCGGCGGTCAGCCCGCACCGGATGTTCGATGGTTATCTGGGCACACAGAAGAACCTCTACACCGATGAAACCTGGGAACTGACCCACGACCACGTCACGGCGCTGGCCGAACTGGAAGTGCCGCCACCGCAGGATCCGCAGCGTTATCAGGTCTGGTTGCAAACCGGCGACGAAACGCTGGATTATCGCCTCGCCCAACAGTATTACCGCGCCTGTGCCTTGCGCATCCAGGCTGGCGGCGACCACAGTTTCCAGGGCTTTGCCGGGCAATTGCCGGCGTTGCTGAGTTTTGCCGGCATGGCTGCCGATATGTATCAGGCAATCGATTTCACCACGCTGTGAAGTCTTGCCCCTCTTTCATGAATGACTGACGACGAGACCTTATGGCCACTCCCAGCGCTAGTTCTTATAACGCCGACGCCATCGAAGTCCTCTCGGGCCTCGACCCGGTGCGCAAACGCCCCGGCATGTACACCGACACCAGTCGGCCGAACCACCTCGCCCAGGAAGTCATCGACAACAGCGTCGACGAAGCCCTGGCCGGCCACGCCAAATCGGTGCAGGTCATCCTGCACGCCGACCATTCGCTGGAAGTCAGCGACGACGGCCGTGGCATGCCGGTCGACATCCACCCGGAAGAGGGTGTGTCCGGCGTCGAACTGATCCTTACCAAGCTGCACGCGGGCGGCAAGTTCTCCAACAAGAACTACCAGTTCTCCGGCGGTCTGCACGGGGTGGGTATTTCCGTGGTCAACGCGCTGTCGACCGAAGTGCGCGTACGGGTCAAGCGTGACGGCAACGAATACCAGATGACCTTCAAGGACGGCTTCAAGGCGTCCGAGCTGGAAATCGTCGGCACCGTCGGCAAGCGCAACACCGGCACCAGCGTGTACTTCGCGCCGGACCCGAAATACTTCGACTCACCGAAATTCTCCATCAGCCGCCTCAAGCATGTGCTCAAGGCCAAGGCTGTGTTGTGCCCGGGCTTGCTGGTCAGCTTCGAAGACAAAGGCACCGGCGAGAAAGTCGAGTGGCATTACGAAGACGGCCTGCGCTCTTATCTGGTCGATGCGGTCAGCGAGTTCGAACGGCTGCCGAACGAGCCGTTCTGCGGCGCTTTCGCCGGTAATAAAGAAGCGGTCGATTGGGCGCTGCTGTGGCTGCCGGAAGGTGGCGACGCGGTGCAGGAAAGCTACGTCAACCTGATCCCGACCGCCCAGGGCGGCACGCACGTCAACGGTCTGCGTCAGGGCCTGCTTGATGCGATGCGCGAATTCTGCGAGTTCCGCAGCCTGCTGCCGCGCGGCGTGAAACTGGCGCCGGAAGACGTCTGGGAGCGCATCGCTTTCGTCCTGTCGATGAAGATGCAGGAACCGCAATTCTCCGGCCAGACCAAAGAGCGTCTGTCATCCCGTGAAGCGGCGGCGTTCGTTTCCGGTGTGGTCAAGGATGCGTTCAGCCTGTGGCTCAACGCCAACCCGGAAACCGGTCTGGCCCTGGCCGAACTGGCGATCAACAACGCCGGCCGCCGTCTCAAGGCGAGCAAGAAAGTCGAGCGCAAACGCGTCACCCAAGGTCCGGCGCTGCCGGGCAAACTGGCTGACTGCGCCGGGCAGGACCCGATGCGTTCCGAGCTGTTCCTGGTCGAGGGTGACTCCGCCGGCGGTTCGGCCAAGCAAGCGCGGGACAAGGAGTTCCAGGCGATCCTGCCGTTGCGCGGCAAGATCCTCAACACCTGGGAAGTCGACGGCAGCGAAGTGCTCGCCAGCCAGGAAGTGCACAACATCGCCGTGGCCATCGGCGTCGATCCTGGCGCGGCGGACATGAGCCAGCTGCGCTACGGCAAGATCTGCATCCTCGCCGACGCCGACTCCGACGGTCTGCACATCGCCACTTTGTTGTGTGCGCTGTTCGTCCAGCACTTCCGCCCGCTGGTGGATGCCGGTCACGTCTATGTGGCGATGCCGCCGCTGTACCGCATCGACCTCGGCAAAGAAATCTACTACGCCCTCGACGAGGCCGAGCGCGACGGTATTCTCGATCGCCTGGTGGCCGAGAAGAAACGCGGCAAGCCGCAGGTCACCCGATTCAAGGGGCTGGGCGAAATGAACCCGCCGCAACTGCGTGAAACCACCATGGACCCGAACACCCGGCGTCTGGTGCAGTTGACGCTGGGCGAAGACTTCGCCGAAACCTCGGAAATGATGGACATGCTGCTGGCGAAGAAACGCGCCGGCGACCGCAAATCCTGGCTGGAATCCAAAGGCAACCTCGCCGAGGTGCTGGCCTGATGCAGTTTGGCTGGGCCTTGGCGGGTGCGTTGCTGCTGAGTGCGCTGAGCGTGTCGGCCGAGCCGCTGCAACAATTGCGACTGCTTTCCGAGCACCCGGTCGAAGGCATGCGCGGCGGTAACCTGTCGGGGCTGGCCATGTGCGGCAATGAGCTGTGGACGGTTTCCGATCGCGATGACGAGCAGATCTATCGGCTCGATACCCGCGATCCGGTCTGGCAGGCGCAAACCGTGCACATCGACGTGCCGCCTGTGCCGGAGAGCGGCCTGCCGTGGGGCTTGAGTTCGCGTACCTGGGCGGCGTCGTTCATTCGTGGGGGCGATCTGGATTTCGAAGGCATCAGTTGCGACAGCGTAGGCAATCGCTACATCGTCAGTGAGGCCCATGCGGCGGTGTTGCAGGTGCCGGTCAGTGGCCCGGCGAACTGGCTGAAAATCTCGCCGCTGCTGGTTCGCGAAGCGCGGGCGAGCGGCCTGCTGCTGAAGTTCAACTCGATCTTCGAGGGCCTGGCGATCAACCCGGCCGGTGATCAGGTATGGCTGGCCGCCGAACGGCAAAAGCGCGGTTTGCTGCTGATCAAGCGCCAGCAGACGGTGTGGGATTGTGACGGTCGCTGCGTGCTGCTCAGTGAGGGCGGCAAGGAGATGCAGCCGCCACAGTTTCCGAAAGCGAAAGCGGTTCATCGCGACTTTTCCGACATTTCCTTGTTCAACGGCAAGCTGTTTACCCTTGAACGCAACGCTTTCGAGATCTGCCGTCGCGATGCACAGACGGCCAAGGTCGAGCAGTGCTGGTCGTATGCCGGCGAACTGTTGCAGGAACAACGTCGGTATTCGCAGAACTACGGACTGGAGGAAGCGCTGATCATTGATGCCGAAGGCGCGTGGATCGGCGTCGACAACAATTTTGGCCCACGTGCCGACGGTGAGGTCCGCCCGGTGGTCTGGCGCTTTGCCGCGCCGGACGGTGGCTGGAGTGCCAGGCCATGAGCCAGCAGCCACCGGGCAAGCGTGCCGGTCGGGTGTTGATGATCCTCGCCTGGTGCGCGGCGCTGTTTCTCGCGACGCGGTTTTTCGGTCAGTGGGAACAGCGCCAGCAGAATCCGAACATCGTGGTCACGTCGGAGCAGGGCGAAGGATTTATCGAAGTGAAACTGGCGAGCAATGCCCAAGGGCATTTTGTCGCCAGCGGCCAGATCAACGGCGAACCGGTCGAGTTCATGCTCGACACCGGCGCCACCGATGTGGCGATTCCGGCGGATCTGGCCAAGCGTTTGAAGCTGCAAGAAGGTTTCGGCGTGACCCTGAGCACGGCCAATGGCCTGAGCCAGGGCTATCGAACGAAGATTGCCCGCCTGCAATTGGGCGACATCGTCCTGCGGGATGTCCGCGCACTGGTGGCGCCGGGGCTGCATGGCGATCAGGTGCTGCTCGGTATGAGCGCCCTGAACAGACTTGAATTTACCCAGCGCGGTGGCACCATGCTGCTGCGCCAGACAACGAACCGATGAGGCCCGCATGAGCGACTCCCTTGATCTCAGCCTGGACGGTGTAGAACGCCGATCGCTGGCTGACTTCACCGAAAATGCCTACCTCAACTACTCCATGTACGTGATCATGGACCGCGCCTTGCCGCATATCGGCGACGGCCTGAAGCCGGTACAGCGGCGTATTGTCTACGCCATGAGCGAACTGGGGCTGGACGCTGATTCCAAGCACAAGAAATCGGCGCGTACCGTCGGTGACGTGCTCGGCAAGTTCCACCCCCACGGCGATTCGGCGTGCTACGAAGCGATGGTGCTGATGGCGCAGCCGTTCAGCTATCGCTACACGCTGGTCGACGGCCAGGGCAACTGGGGTGCGCCGGACGATCCGAAGTCCTTCGCCGCCATGCGTTACACCGAAGCGCGGCTGTCGCGCTATTCCGAAGTGCTGCTCAGCGAACTGGGCCAGGGCACCGCTGACTGGGGGCCGAACTTCGACGGCACCCTGCAGGAACCGCTGGTGTTGCCAGCGCGCCTGCCGAACATTCTGCTCAACGGCACCACCGGTATCGCCGTGGGCATGGCCACCGACGTGCCGCCGCACAACCTGCGTGAAGTCGCCACCGCCTGCGTGCGTCTGCTCGATGAGCCGAAAGCCACGGTCGAGCAGCTCTGCGAACACATTCAGGGGCCGGACTATCCGACCGAAGCGGAAATCATCACGCCGCGTGCCGACCTGCTGAAAATGTACGAAACCGGCAAGGGCTCGGTGCGCATGCGCGCCGTGTACCACGTCGAGGATGGCGACATCATCGTTACCGCGCTGCCGCACCAGGTCTCCGGCGCCAAGGTGCTTGAGCAGATCGCCGCGCTGATGCAGGCCAAACCGTCGAAAGCGCCGCAGATCGCCGATCTGCGTGACGAATCCGACCACGAAAACCCGTGCCGCATCGTGATCATCCCGGTCAACAGCCGCGTCGATCACGAAGCGCTGATGCAGCACCTGTTCGCCAGCACTGAGCTGGAATCGACCTACCGGGTCAACGTCAACATCATCGGTCTGGACGGCAAGCCGCAGCTGAAAAACCTGCGTGCGCTGCTGGTCGAATGGCTGGAGTTCCGCGTGCTGACCGTGCGTCGCCGCCTGCAATTCCGCCTCGACAAGGTCGAACGTCGTCTGCACCTGTTGGACGGTTTGCTGATCGCCTACCTCAACCTGGATGAAGTGATCCACATCATCCGCACCGAGGAACACCCGAAAGCCAAGTTGATCGAGCGTTTCGCCCTCAGCGAGATCCAGGCCGACTACATTCTCGACACCCGTCTGCGTCAGTTGGCGCGACTGGAAGAAATGAAGCTGCGCGACGAGCAGGACGAACTGCTCAAGGAACAAGCCAAGCTGCAAGCCCTGCTGGGCAGCGAAGCGAAGCTGAAGAAACTGGTGCGCACCGAGCTGCTCAAAGACGCCGAAACCTACGGCGACGACCGCCGTTCGCCAATCGTCGAGCGCGCCGAAGCCAAGGCGTTGAGCGAACACGATCTGCTGCCGAACGAGAAAGTCACTGTCGTGCTGTCGGAAAAGGGCTGGGTACGTTCGGCCAAGGGCCATGACATCGACGCCACCGGTCTGTCGTACAAGGCCGGCGATGGCTTCAAGACCTCGGCGGCGGGGCGCTCCAACCAGTTTGCCGTGTTCATCGACTCCACCGGCCGCAGCTATTCGGTCGCCGCGCATACCTTGCCGTCGGCCCGTGGTCAGGGCGAACCGTTGACCGGCCGCCTGACGCCGCCACCGGGCGCTTCATTCGAATGCGTGCTGATGCCCGAAGACGATGCGCTGTACGTGATTGCCTCCGATGCCGGTTACGGCTTCGTGGTCAAAGGCGAAGACCTGCAAGCGAAGAACAAGGCTGGCAAGGCGCTGTTGAGCTTGCCGAACAACGCCAAGGTCATCGCGCCGCGCCCTGTGGCCGATCGTGAACAGAACTGGCTGGCCTCGGTCACGACCGAAGGTCGCCTGCTGATCTTCAAAATCAGCGATCTGCCACAATTGGGTAAGGGCAAAGGCAACAAGATCATCGGTATTTCCGGTGAGCGCGTGGCCAGTCGCGAAGAATATGTCACGGACATCGCCGTTCTGCCGGAAGGCGCCACCCTGGTGTTGCAGGCTGGCAAACGGACTCTGTCACTGAAAGCCGACGACCTCGAGCACTACAAAGGTGAGCGTGGACGGCGCGGAAACAAACTTCCGCGGGGCTTCCAACGGGTCGATGCGCTGCTCGTCGAAAACCTCAATTAGGCGAGAACGCCTTCCTAGAGCGTTCGATCTGCGATTAAACGCGTAGATCGACGCTTTGGCGCTGGAGTCGGAACGCATATTCACGGATGATATGGCCTTTCAAGCGCCGGCGTGGCCGAGCGTTCTTCATATTTATTGAGTATTTTCACTGTGGTCAGCCTTGTGGCGGCCACCTGGACGGGATGATGACTGCTCTACGCCCCCTTATTTTGTTGCTCGCCGGCGTTTTTGGCCTGGCGGGTTGCAGCGTTCACCAGCCGGTGTCGCTGTACCAACTGGACAGCGGAAGTCCGGTTCAGCCTGCGCAAAGCGCGGGCATTGCGGTTTTGCTGGGGCCGGTGGTTGTAGCCGATTACCTGCAACGCGAAACCCTGCTGCAACGTCAACCCGACGGCAGCCTGCAAGCGGCGACCGACGGTCGTTGGGCTGGCAGCCTTTCGTCGGATATCGATCAGTTGCTGATGCGTCAGGTCGCCGGTCACCTGGACAGCCAGCGTGTGGTGCTGGCGCCTGCTACCGCCGGGTTCACGCCCGATGTGCAGGTGTTGCTGACCATCACCCGTCTGGATTCCGGGGCAAAACAGCCGGCGATTCTCGATGCGCAGTGGCGGTTGATCGATCGTCGCGGCAAGGTGCGTGATAACCGCATCATTCACCTGCAGGAAACGCATGCCGGCAGCACCGCGTCCCAGGTGCAGGCACAAGGGGTTCTGTTGCAGCGTCTGGCCGAGCAGTTGTCGGTGGCGCTCAAGCCACTGGCCAACCAGCCGCCCGTGGCCGAGGCACCGCGTAAAGCCGCGCCGAAACCCGCAGCGCCAGCGGCGGATGCCGAGAAGCAGCCGAAGATTCCAATGGCCTCGCCGATTCGTACGGATATGGAAGTGTTTCGCTTCTGAGGCTGGAACGAGTCAGAACAGAGCCCGCCTTGTGCGGGCTTTGTTGTGTCTGGAGGTGGGGTGGAAGATCAAAAGCCCCTCACCCTAACCCTCTCCCGGAGGGAGAGGGGACCGATTGGGGGATATTCGATAGCTACACCGACGTGAACGCGCGGAGGTGAATCCATAATCGCCAAGATCTGTCAGGTCGATATATGGCGCCAGACACCTCGGTCGGTTCCCTCTCCCTCTGGGAGAGGGCTAGGGTGAGGGGCTTTTCAGGGATGCACACATTCCAGTAACGCCGCGCACAAAAAAGCCCGCAGACAATCACTCGTCTGCGGGCTTTTGCGGATCGGGCCTAAGCCTTACGCCCGGCGCTCATGCATCCGCGCCAGTTGCCGCTCCAGCATCGACGGATAAGGCTCCATCAACCGCTCCACACAGCACGCGCCTTCAGGGCTGGCGATCGGCCGGATCCGCGCACGTTGGCGTATCAACGCGTCATCGCTGATCTTGCGTTCAACCAGCAGCAGATTGCGGCTGTGCTGCGACAAGGCCAGTGCATCCTGGGCCGAATCGGTCAGTAGCAGATCAATCTGGCTCAGGCCGAACAACTCATCGCCCAAGGTCAGGCCCAGCTGCAATTGCAGGGTGATGCCGCTGTCTGCGACCTCGATCTGCAATTGGTGGCCGAGTGCACGCAGCAGTTCGCCGCAGCAGATGGCATTGGTCAGGTAATCGTCGCCGCAATCTTCGGTGTGGAACAGCAACAGCGTGCTGCCATCGTTGAGGGTTTCGATTTCGCCCTGATACAGCGAAGCAGCCTGCTCGAGGCAGTCGCGATAGCGTTCCTGCAACTCTTCCAGACGTGCGCGAGGCAAGCGGCGCAATTGTTCCTGCGAACCCAGTTGCACGGCCAGTACGGCGGTATGCTGCGGAACGTCAGGGCTCGGTTTGCGCGTGAGCGGTTGGACGGCGCCGTTCAGCGATTCGTCGCGCAGGTCGGCGAAGGCGTCATCGTCATCATCGTCTTCGACGGTGCTGACCAGGTGACGCGGCGCCGGTTTCTTCGCGGCCAGCGGGCGGCTTTCGTCGAAACTTGGATCGCGCAGGTTACGCACCTCGAATTCAGGCTCGTCTTCTTCCTCGGCGAATTCCGGCTCGGGTTCAGGTTCAGGCTCCGGTTCCGGGGCGTAGCTGGCGTGCAGCTGGCGCGCCAGATCGCCGATTTCATCCTGGCGATCGATGCCCGGTGTATGCGCGTCGATGCGGCGCAGCCACACACGCAATTGCAGCAGTGGCGTCGACAGATAACGGCCCATGCGCAGGCTCAGAGCCAGCGACAGTGCCAGCAGAATCGCGCTCAGAATGCCCATGCTTTGCAGGCTGATGGTCATTGGCTGCTGGAACTGATCCATGTCCAGGCTGATGCGCAGTTGCCCGGCCGTCACGTCCTGGAAAGTGATCTTGCTCTCGTACATGCCCTCGGCTTCGCCCAGCAGGCTGTGCTTGGGACGCTGACCGGACTCGGCGAGGATGCGGTTGTCCACGCTGTAGATCGCCGCGTGGGCGACCAGTTTGTTCTTGGTCAGGTTGTTGAGCAGCACGTTGAGGCTGAGGATGTCGTTGGACACCAGCAGCTCGGTGGCGGAGGTGGCGGTCTGCGTCGTCAGGCTTTCGCCCAGCGCATCGGCCTGCTCGTGCATGGCCTGCTTGAATTGCAGACCCATCACCCCGGCATAGATCACCAGGGCCAGAGCGACCAGGATCACGTTGTGGCTGGCAATGCGCAATGCAATCGGTACACGGCGATGGCGCAGTGCACGGAAGATCAGCAGGAAGAAGTTATCGGTTTTGACTGGCGTGGGCCGGTTCACTTGAGCTCGGCTCTTTGTCCGTGAAGTTGACGCGCAGTATAGCGACAGGCCCCAGACCGGCAAAGCGCTCGCGGTGCCCGATGGTCACTGAAAGTGGGTAGAATGCGGTTTTTTTCCAGTTGCGGGGGTGCGCGTTGCGCGAAATCGTCCTGATTAACATCACGGGAGTCGACCGTCCGGGTCTGACGGCGGCCATCACCGGTGTTCTGGCACAAGGTGGTGTGAACATTCTCGACATCGGTCAGGCGGTGATCCACGACACCCTGTCGTTCGGCATCCTGGTTGAAATTCCCGATTCCGAGCAAGGCAAATCGGTGCTCAAGGACATCCTGTTCAAGGGCTACGAACTGGATCAGCAAGTGCGCTTCACCCCGGTATCCGAAGAGGATTACCAGCAGTGGGTGGGCAATCAGGGCAAGAAGCGCCATATCGTTACCCTGCTGACGCGCAAGGTCACTGCCGGCCAGTTGCAGGCGGTCAGCGCGATCACCGCCAAATATGGCCTGAACATCGACCATATCGACCGTCTGTCGGGGCGCATGCCGCTGGACACACCGGCCGACAAGGGCAAGGGTTGCATCGAGTTTTCCGTGCGCGGTGAAGCGGCCGATCCGCAGGCCTTGCGCGCCGAATTCCTCAGCGTTGCCCAGGAATTGAACGTCGATATCGCCTTTCAGGAAGACTCGCTGTTCCGTCGCAACCGACGTCTGGCCGTGTTCGACATGGACTCGACGCTGATCGAAGCGGAAGTCATCGATGAGCTGGCCAAGGCGGCCGGCGTGGGTGACCGGGTCTCGGAAATCACCGAGCGCGCCATGGCCGGCGAACTGGATTTCCGCGCCAGCTTCAAGGAGCGTCTGGCGCTGCTCAAGGGCCTCGACGTCAGCGTGCTCGACTCGATCGGCGCCTCGCTGCGCCTGACCGAAGGCGCCGAAACCCTGTTCGCCGAACTCAAGCGCCTCGGCTACAAAACCGCCATCCTGTCCGGCGGCTTCACTTATTTCGCCAAGCAGTTGCAAGCCAAGCTTGGCATCGATTACGTGTTTGCCAACGAGCTGGAAGTGGTCGACGGCAAGTGCACCGGCGTGGCGATCGAGCCGATTGTCGATGCGCAGCGCAAGGCTGACTTGCTCAAGGAATTGGCGCAAAAGGAAGGTCTGCGTCTGGAGCAGACCATTGCCGTCGGCGACGGCGCCAACGACTTGCCGATGCTGGCGATTGCCGGGCTGGGCGTGGCGTTCCGCGCCAAACCACTGGTCAAGCAGTCGGCGAAGCAGGCGATTTCAACGCTGGGGCTGGATGGTGTGTTGTATCTGCTGGGTTTCCGCGATCGCGACGGGCAGCTCTGAGATCTCGATAAGCTGATCTGGCCTCTTCGCGAGCAAGCTCGCTCCCACATTTGAACTGCATTTGAATGTGGGAGCGAGCCTGCTCGCGAAGGCCGCGCCTCGATCTAGAGCGAATTCCACAACGAATCAAAATCCTCCTCACCTCCGCCATTCTGCGCAGGATCCAGCGAGCGATAGGCGAACTGGTTGAAGCTGTGCGTACTCGCCACCCGCCGATCCAGCCCGGCGCGGTGTTCTTCGCCCTGTGTATTGATCAACACCTTGTTGCCTTCCTGAAAGGGCAGGCGCGGCGCAAGCACGGTGGCCGGCACATCGATCGCACTGATTTCCGGCAACAGCAAACCGCGCAAATACTGGCTGTGATCATCTTTCGTTCGGACCAGTTGCAAGCCGCACGGCTGCGCGTGTGGCGCGACCAGTTCAATGCCCATCTGTGTGCCGCTGCCGCGCACCTGGCGGATCCAGCGAATCACCGCAATGCTCCAGCCTTTGCCCTCGCTGTCCTGAATGCCGAGCATTTCCCCGGCCTGCAACTCCGCCGGTACGTCGCTCGGCCAGGCCAGGCAATAACCGCCGGGACTATGGTTGATCACCGGCAAGGCGTAAGTCGGATAATTCGGCGCGTTGCCCGGGCCTTCTTCTTCGCTCAACTGGTCGTACTGGATTTCCTCGTACGGCAACAGCTCATCGTTACTCTGCGGGGCAGCGTCGAACGCCTGACTCCAGCTGTCCTTTTCGCCGCTGGCCACCACGCTGCTGAAGTTTGCCGCGCGGGCACCGGGATGTTTGAGCAACTCGCTGAAGGTGCGCTCGCCGCCGAGGTAGAAGTGCAGGGCGCTCATGCCAACGCACACGGTCAGCGTGCCCTGGCCGGCGATGCGTTGAAAGCTGCGTTCGGCCGCTTGGCCCCAGGTAGCGTGCAGATGTTGCAGGGTGTCGACGCTGAGGCCGGCGGAAACGGGTAACGGGGTCGAGGTGGACTGGTGCAGCAGGTGCGTTTCGAGCTGTTTGACCAGCGGTTGCGGATCGAAGCCCAGCAGCCCGTTCTGTTGTTCGCTGCGAAACATCTTGCGGTAGCGCGGGCCGACATCTAGTTCCGGGCTGATGGCGAACAAACCGTCGTCGGCGCTGCCGGGATGCAGTTTGAGCAGGGCGCTCCACGGCTCGATCACCTCGGCCAGCCGGGCAATCTGGCTTTGACGCAATTGATTGCAACGGGCACTGCCCAATAGCAGCGCGGCGATGTAGGTCTGTTCGACGCTCAGTTCGCTGGTCAAAAAGGCCAGATCATCGCGCAGCCGCCGTTGTTGCAGCTGCAATTGCGCCGCGCTGCGATACAGCTGGTGCAATTCGAACCACACATGTTCCGGCGGTGAACTGTACAACTGCGTGGCGCGCACCAGTTGCGCCTTCAGGGCATGCGCGGCGCGTTGCAAGGCGGTGCTGACCAACGTCGCGCGGTCCTTGCTGTATTTGGGCAGGATGCGCAGAACGATCTGTTTATAGCCGATGGCCAACTGACCTTGCAGCGCCTGACACAGGTTGCTGACTTTGCGCGAGCGCTCGTCGAGCATGATCGCCTGATGGAGAAAGTGCCGTTCCAGATGCTGGCAGACGAAATACACCTCGGGCCGCAGCAGTTCCAAGAGTTGCAGGCGATTGTCGCTGGGAGTGAGCAACAGGTTCAGTTCGCCGAGGCCTTGATAGAGCAGGCGGGCGGTTTCGCCGATGTTGGCCTTGGGCAGGCCGGCGATCCAGCGCTTGAGATCACGCGGGCTGGCGTCGCAGAACGACAGGCGCGTTTGCGTGGGAGTCGGAGCGCGCAGCTTGGGAGATAAGTTGGTCTGGCTCATGAGCAAAACCATAGCAGCAAATGCCGCGGTTTGCGGAAGCAGCCTCGGCTGCTTCCGCAAACAGGGTCACGCTTTTGGCAGCGCCAGACCTTGGCCCATCTGCACTGGCGAGCCGGCCACCAGCTCTTCGGCCCACTTCACCTGATCCGGGCCAAACAGCACGATCGCCGTTGAACCGAGCTTGAAGCGCCCCAGTTCCGCGCCTTTTTCCAGATGAATCGGTGCACGTGCGGCTTCGTCGTAGCGGAAGGTTTTCAGCTCGCGCTTCGGTGGGGTGACCAGACCGGCCCACACGGTTTCAATCGAAGCGACAATCATCGCGCCGACCAGCACCACGGCCATCGGCCCGCGTTCGGTGTCGAAAATGCACGCCACGCGCTCGTTACGGGCGAACAGCTCCGGGACGTTTTCGGCAGTAGTCTGGTTCACCGAGAAAATGCGGCCTGGGATGTAGACCATTTCGCGCAGGGTGCCGGCCAGCGGCATGTGCACGCGGTGGTAGTCCTTCGGCGACAGGTAGATCGTGGCGAAATCGCCGCCCATGAATGGCGCTGCGTTGGCCGCATCACCGCCGAGCAATTCGAGCACGCTGAAACTGTGGCCCTTGGCCTGGAACACGCGACCGTGCTCGATCGGGCCGAGTTGACTCACCGCACCGTCGGCCGGGCTGAGGATCGCGCCCGGAGTTTCGTCCAGTGGACGCGCGCCGTCTTTCAACGCACGCGTGAAGAATGCGTTGAAGTGCTCGTAAGCGGTCAGGTCTTCGACCAGTGCTTGCGACATGTCCACTTGATAACGCTTGGCGAACCATTGGGTGAAGGCATTCTTGAACCAGCGCACACGGCATTCGGCGATGCAGCCGGCCAGGCGCGACAGCAGGTGATGCGGCAGCAGGTACTGGCTGAGGATAAACAGACGCTCTTTCATTAGTTGTCCTTAAAAACCTTAAATCTCGACTGGCGTGTCAGGGTGGTTGCCCCATTCGCCCCAGGAACCGGCGTAGCCCTTGACCCGCGGATAACCGAGGGCTTTGGCCACCAGATAAGTGAAGCCCGACCGGTGATGGGTCTGGCAGTGGGTAATGATTTCCTTGTCCTTGGTGATCCCGAGGTTTTCGAGGATCTGCGGCATGTCGCTGCGGATACGCAGCTGACGAGTCTGGTCCATGCCGGCGGTCCATTCGAAATTGACCGCACCGGGGATGTGTCCACCCTTGGCAGCGAGGACTTTCTCGCCGGAATACTCCAGCGGCCCACGCGCATCCCAGATCGCCAGATCGGCGGCGCCGAGACGGCTTTGCAGGTATTCGCGGGTGGCGGTCGGTTCATCGTGCAGGGTCAGCGAGACCGGGCCACCGACGGCGGCCGGCACCTGAATTGACATCGGCATACCGTCCGCCAGCCAGGCCGGCAGACCACCGTCTATATATTGGTACTTGTCGTGGCCAATGACATCGAGCAGCCAGATGAAACGCCCGGCCCAGCCGCCGCCCTCATCGTCATACACCACGTATACCGCGTCTTTACGATGGCCGAGCTCACCAAACAACGCTTCCAGATCGGCCTTCGCCGGCATCAGCCCGGGCGCCGGTGGCTGGCCGAGCTGGGTGCGTTTCGGGTCGACAAAACGTGCGCCGGGCAAGTGACCTTCGGCATACCGCGCAGGGCTGGTCAGGTCCACCAGAATCAGTTCCGGGGACTCCAGACGCGGCAGCAGGTCGCTCGGCTCGATGACAAGCGGCAAGCCAGAGAAGTCAGACATGTGAGGTCTCCAGAGCACAAAGGGGAGGATTGTAGCGCAGGCTCATTGGCCGCGGCTGCTAAAGCTGTGCAGGGCTTTTTCGATGCACTGCGCGGTTTTGCCGAAGGCTTGTACGGTGATGTCGGCGAACGGCCCGCCACCCTGATCGGCAACGACGATCATGATCACCCGGCCGTTATTCACCAGTGAGCGCAAGAATAAGTGCTCGCCGCGAAACAGCGTGCGCAGGCTCGCTGGCAATAAGGCAGAGAATTGCCCGTTGTTCTCCGGCGTGATCCGCACCTGCGCCTGCTGAGCGAGCAGGCGTTGCAGGACTTTGCTCTGGCTGACGACAAAACTCAGCGCCGCCGCATCCTTCGGCAAACCGGCGGTCTGGTGCACGCGCAGGGTCGAGTGCGTGCGGTCGGCCATCAGAATCATCACCCGGCGCATGCCGCTGGCCACCAGTGCATCGCGGGCGGCGACGGTCAGGCTCATGGCATTGGTGAAGCGGCTGGGCTCGGCGAGCAGTTCGGCGCATTGCCGACGCCACTGGCCCAGATCATCCGCGTTCGGCGCTGCTGCCGGGAGCATGCCGGCCGGCAAGCGACGAGTGCCCCACGGCCAGATCAGCGAAACCGCCGGGTGCCACAAATCAGGCATCGCATGCTGACGCGCGCTGTTCGCCGCTTGCTGGTGCAGCTGTTGCTGCACTTCGTCCATGGAAATCTGCAGATACAGGCTGGTCAGGTACTGCCAGCGCTTGCTGTGCGGACTGTCCCAGGCCTGTTGCGCCGACAGCGCCAGCCCGTTGGCCAGCAGCACGGTATTGGCGGGTTGATTGAGCCAGCGGCGTAGCGTCGGGTCTTCGTCGAGGCGATTCTGCTGGCGCAGCGGGTGCTCGCTGTCGCGGGCGATGCGCAGCACTTTGACCAGTTCGCGTTGTTCGCTGAGCAGCAATTTGTAGCCTTGCTCGACCCAGATCGGCAGATGCCAGGCCTGGACCAGTGCCTCGGCAATCTTCAACAGGCGCACGCCGAACAATTGCTTTTCGACCACACGCGCCGACTCGCCCTTGTGGATCACCCGCAGTTCCCACTCTTCGAGCAACTGCGGATAGGTCAGTGCCAATGGCCACAGCGGCGACAAAAACAGCAGACTGCCCCAGTGGATGTCCTGCCACAGCCGCGCCAGGCGACTGGCAAAAAAGCCGTTGGCCTGCTGTGTTGCGTGTTGGCTGATCAACTGCAATTGGCGCAAAGCCTTGGGGATCTGCCGGTGCGGTTCGGCGGGCAGGTGCGCGAGCAATTCTTCGGTGCGCGCAAGGCCCAGGCGATTGATTGCCACCTCGAGATTTTCCGCCGGCGCGGCCATGGTGCCGTGGGTGTGACGATTCGCCTCACGGATGATGCTCAAGGCCAGCGCCGGGCTGTCCTGCATCAACTCGGCGATGTCGCGCAGCGAGCTGCGATTGTCGCGGATCGCCCGGCAGACTTTGTCGTGAGCCTCTTGTGGTACGGGCAGGCGGACGCTGTCCAGCAGCTTGACCCAAGCCTGGAGCGTGGTGGGTTTTACCGATGGAATGTTCGTTTCATTAGCCATGTCTGGACGAGATCTTCACTGACTGTAGACGCGCCCGGCATGGGCTAAATTGGCTTTTCGCCTGAACTGGCTATAGTCTGGCGCAGTTTTGCCGATAAGTAGAAGAAGAGATTTTTTAACTTCCGAATATGACCTTGAACCCGACTTAAACAAGTACCTTCTACCTATGGCTAAAATTATCGGCATCATCGTCGTATTCGCGAGCGTGCTCGGCGGATACGTGCTCTCCCACGGCAAGATTGCCGCCCTGATCCAGCCCTTCGAGGTGTTGATCATCGGTGGTGCGGCCCTTGGCGCGTTCCTCCAGGCCAACCCCGGTTACATGACGATGCACGTGCTCAAGAAATCCCTGAGCATGTTCGGTTCGCGCTTCACCCACACTTTCTATCTGGAAGTGCTCGGGCTGATCTACGAGATCCTCAACAAGAGCCGCCGCGAAGGCATGATGGCCATCGAAGGCGACATCGAAGATGCCGCCGCGAGCCCGATCTTCGCCAAGTACCCGGCGGTGCTCAAGGATGAACGCATGACTGCGTTCGTCTGCGATTACCTGCGCATCATGTCTTCCGGCAACATGGCTCCGCACGAACTGGAAGGCCTGTTCGACATGGAGCTGTACAGCCTCAAGGAAGACCTCGAGCACCCATCGCACGCAGTCAACGGCATCGCCGACGGCATGCCCGGTTTCGGTATCGTTGCGGCGGTACTCGGTATCGTGGTGACCATGGCTTCGTTGGGCGAGGGCGACCAGGCGTCGATCGGTCTGCACGTGGGTGCGGCACTGGTCGGTACCTTCTTCGGTATTCTCGCGGCGTACGGTTTCTTCGGTCCGCTGGCGCATTCCCTGGCCCACGATGCCAAGGAAGAGCTCAACGTCTACGAAGCCATCAAGGCCTCGCTGGTGGCTTCGGCGTCCGGCATGCCGCCGTCGCTGGCGGTCGAGTTCGGGCGCAAGGTTCTGTACCCCGCGCACCGTCCAAGCTTCGCCGAGCTGGAACAAGCGGTTCGCGGTCGCTAAGTCATGGAAAATAATCAGCCGATCATCGTCAAGCGCGTCAAGCGCATTGCTGCCGGGCACCACGGCGGGGCATGGAAAATCGCTTTTGCCGACTTTGCCACGGCGATGATGGCGTTCTTCCTGGTGCTGTGGCTGCTGTCCACTGCTACGCCGGAACAAAAGATCGCCATCGCCGGTTATTTCAAGGACCCGGTCGGCTTCTCCGAAAGCGGCACGCCGTACATCATCGACCTCGGCGGTACACCGACCCTGGCGCCGGAAAACACCCTCAACCCGGAAGTGAAGTCGCAGCCGCAACCGGACAAGGTCACGGTCGACACCGATCAGGTTGAAGGCATGGCCGAGCAGGTCGAGAAGGAGCGTCTCGAACTGCTCCTGCAAGAACTGCAGAACAAGGTCGACGAGAACCCGCAACTGCAGAAGTTCAAGGATCAGATCCTTTTCGAAATCACGCCGAACGGCTTGCGCATCCAGATCATGGACGCCGAGAACCGGCCGATGTTCGACTCCGGATCCGCACGCCTGAAGCCGTACTTCGAAGACATCCTGCTGGCCATGGCCGACACCATCAAAGCGGTGCCGAACAAGATCAGCATCAGCGGCCACACCGACGCCAAGCCGTACATTGGCACTGGCGATTACGGCAACTGGGAACTCTCGGCCAACCGCGCCAACGCCGCGCGTCGCGCATTGGTCGCGGGCAGCTATCCGGATGCACAGGTGGCGCGGGTGGTCGGTTATGCCTCGTCGGCGTTGTTTGATCGGGAAAATCCGTTCAACCCGGTCAACCGCCGCATCGATATTGTCGTGCTGACCAAAAAAGCCCAGGCCGCCATCGAAGGTGCGCAGGGGCCTGAGGCGGCGAAACCGGCGGATCAAGGTCAGAACGGTGCTGCTCCGGCAGCCCCGGTTGATCCGAATGCGCTGCCGGCGGACAAACAGCCAGTGCCGGCTCACGAGTTGCGCGAGCGGTTGAATTTGTTTGACGATGCGGCGCCGAAACCGGCCGAGCCGGGTGGGGCGGCGCCAGCGCCGAAGCAGTGATCGATAAAAACCGACAGTAATGTCGGTTTTTTGTTCGCGGCGCGACGTTTATTGCGTTGTCAACAATCCCCTCACCCCAGCCCTCTCCCCAGGGAGAGGGAGCCGATTTGGTGATGGCTGATAAATGTATCGAGGTGAAATTGTCTTACCGAATCCATAATCGCTGCGATCTTTCAGGTCGACGAACAGCGCAGGACACCTCCGTCAGTCCCCTCTCCCTCTGGGAGAGGGTTAGGGTGAGGGGCTTTTCGAAAGTGACAAAATTCTAAAACCCGCGACGAATCCGGTTCTTCAACTGTTCATGAAACATCTCCGCATCGCGCTTGTAAGCCCCCTTGACCGATTCGCTGATCGAATCCAGCGTGATCGAGCGCTGGTTCGACACCTCATCACGATACGCATCGATAAAGAAATCCAGATCGCTGGCCGTGCTCAGCTTCGGCCACTTGTCCAGATAGATCGGCAGTTGCGCAGGTCCGGTCTTGAACGTACAGATCCGCCGGTTGCTGATCGTCGCCTCGCCAATCTCGAACGGCACCCACCACGACAGTGCAGTCTTCTCCGATACCACCGCCAGCAGATGCGTGCACTCGGTGATGTTGCGGGTAATGACCCCGGTGATGTCGTCCGTGGTCTGCGATTCCGGATCCAGCACGTCGAGGTAAGTCCTGATCTTCGCCTGGGTCAGGCGGGTGTTGATGGCGATCGCATGGGCGCGATCCATGTGGCGATAGCTGATAAAGACTGGCATCAGAAATGTCCTTTGAGGGCGAGTTCGCGGTAATAGGCGCCGAGTGCCGTCAGGCGGCAGCCGGTCGAGTGAATGGCGGCGTAGTACATGTGCTCGGCGTCGACCGGTTCGATCAGGCTGTGCCGGTTGCACTTCTGCAACTGGGCGAAGATCTCGCCGTGCTCAGGCACGAACGCCTTCTCGGTGGGTTCGTAGCTGGGGTCGAGCGGCAAGACCGATTCGGCTTCGGCAAACCAGTCGGGCAATTTGCGCAGGATCTCTTTGGGAATCAGCGGCGAGACTTCGCGCAGGGAAATGAACTGCGACACATTGGTCTTGAACACCGGACGCTGCTCCCAGGCACCGAGGGCGTTGTCGACGAAGGAATACAGACTGCCGGGGGTGATTTTGCCGAGGATATTCGCCGCGCCGCCATGCAGCGCTTGCAGGAGCAGGCCGGTAAACACGCCGTGCTGCGCGCCCTCCAGCGCCGGCTCGGCTTTTTTGCAGGCGGTGAGGATGGTCATGCCTTCGCTGACCATGCTGCTCTCGCTGCGCAGGGCGCGCACTTCTCCGGCTGAACCGCTTTCGCAGCAGTCGAGGATGATCATTTTGTTTTTGATCCGCGTGGCTTTGTCCGCCCAGTTGAGGATGTCGCTGATGCGGATGCCGTCCTTGGCGTTGCGGTAGTCCTGCGCGATCAACATGCCTTCATCAGTGTCGGCGTCGAAACCGCCATGACCGGCGAAATACAGCAGGGCGACGTTGCAGTCGCCGGAAAACAACTCGCGGATCTGGTCTTCGAGTTTTTCCCGGCTCAGGTAATCCTCGGCAGACGTCAGTACGACATTTTTGAAGTTGGGGTCGCCGTTGGCGTTGCTTTTCAATACCGAAGCCATGGCCATGGCGTCGTTGCAGCAACCGCTGAGCCCGCCGATATGCGTGTAATCGTTGATGCCGATGAACAATCCTTTGCGCATGGTCACACCGCCTTGTGCAGGCGGATCGCGCCGGGGATTCTGTGGGTATTGCACGGGCGGGCGTCGCGAGACGAATGGATGATGAACAAAACACAGGTTGGCATGGCTTTCCTCGATGGTCGCTGTGAGCGAAGGAGGAAAGAAATGTAGGCCGCTGGCTCAGGCCTACAAGGTCTGCGCGGCAAAACAGAAAGGTCCTGCAAGCAGTCGTGCAAGTGCCTACAGAAGAAGCTGACGTTTAAGAGGAGGAGAGGTGAGTCAGACGCAGTCCGATAACCGGCAGCCCATCGCGTAGGGCTGCCGGCGTGGCTGTTTAATAGCCGTTTTCAGGCAGGCTGGCGATGATCGAGCGATAGCTGTTCATCCGTTGCTGCTGGATGCGGCCATCTTCCAGGGCCTTGAGCAGTGCACAACCCGGTTCGCGATCGTGCTTGCAGTCGCGGAAGCGGCAAGTGCCAAGCAGGTCGTCGAACTCGATGAAACCGGCTTCGACGTCGGCGCGGCTGACGTGGCCCAGACCGAATTCGCGGATGCCCGGGGAGTCGATCAGTTCGCCGCCACCGGGGAAGTGGAACAGCCGCGCGGTGGTGGTGGTGTGCGTGCCCTGACCGGACAATTCCGACAACGGCCCGACGCGGGTTTCGACCTCAGGCAGCAGGCTGTTGACCAGCGACGACTTGCCGACGCCGGACTGGCCGACGAACACGCTGATGCGCCCGTCGAGCTGCTTTTGCAGCTGTTCCATGCCATCGCCGTGGTGCGCCGAGACTTCCAGCACCGGATAACCCAGCGTGCGATACACCGCCAGCAACGCGTTCAGCGCCGGGGCGTTCTGCTCGTCGATCAGGTCGAATTTGTTCAGCAGCAAAAGCGGGCGGATGCCGGCATGTTCGGCGGCGACCAGATAGCGGTCGATCAGGTTGGCGTGAGGCTCGGGCAGCGGCGCGAACACGATGACGATCATGTCGACGTTGGCAGCAACCGGCTTGAGCTGGCCACGGCTGTCGGGGCGGCACAGTTCGGTGCTGCGCGGCAGTTGCGCGACGATCACGCCAATGCCCTGGTTGCCGGCCCGCCAGACTACTTTGTCGCCGGTGACCAGCGCTGGCAGGTTGGCGCGCAAGTGGCAGCGGAACACTTGGCCGGCGAGTTCGCCGTCAACAGCTTCGACTTCGACCTGCACACCGAAGTGGGCGATCACCAGGCCGTGTTGCTCAGGGCCGAGGTCGCCGCCCTCGAGGGCCTCGACCGCCGAGGACTCGCGTTTGGCGGCGCGTGCGGCGCGCTCGCCCTGAATCTTTTCGATGCGCCAGTTTTGACGACGATTGAGTTGGCGTTTGGCCATGGGTGTTCCGTCTGAAGAATGCAGCGATTAGGTAAAACGGCCGCGAGTTTAGCACGCCCGGCCACCGGCCTAGGCTAAACTGCGCAGCATTGCCTAGGAGCCCGAATATGCAAAACCCGCAGAACCTGATCTGGATCGACCTGGAAATGACCGGTCTGGACCCGGACAACGATGTCATCATCGAAATGGCCACCATCGTCACCGACAGTGAGCTGAATACATTGGCCGAAGGCCCGGTGATCGCCATCCATCACAGCGACGAAGTGCTCGCGCGCATGGACGAATGGAACACCCGCACCCACGGCAATTCCGGCCTGACCCAGCGTGTACGCGACAGCCGCATCAGCATGGCTGAGGCAGAAGCTGAGACCATTGCTTTCCTGGAAAAGTGGGTGCCGAAGGGCAAATCGCCGATCTGCGGCAACAGCATCTGCCAGGACCGTCGCTTTCTTTATACCCACATGAAGGCGCTGGAAAGCTACTTCCACTACCGCAACCTCGACGTCTCGACGCTCAAGGAACTGGCCGCACGCTGGGCTCCGGACGTGCGCGACAGCTTCAAGAAGGGCAGCACGCATCTGGCGCTGGACGACATTCGCGAATCGATCGCCGAGTTGCAGCATTACCGCAAGCACTTCATCAAGTTCTGAGGCAGCGGCATCAGCCCTGACGCTTTCGCGAGCAGGCTCGCTCCCACATGGAATGCGCCTTAGGTGGACGCGAGCCTGCTTGCGAAAGGCGCGCCCTCTTCTGGTGCGGCGCTGAAATGGCTAGACTGCGCGCCTTCCTGCCTGGACTGCCATCATGTTGCTGATGCTCTATCTGATCGCCATTACCGCCGAAGCCATGACTGGCGCGCTGTCCGCCGGACGACGTGGCATGGACTGGTTCGGCGTGGTGCTGATCGCCTGCATCACCGCGCTCGGTGGCGGTTCGGTGCGCGACGTGTTGCTCGGGCACTACCCGCTGACCTGGGTCAAACATCCGGAATATCTGGTGCTGACCTCGGTGGCAGCGATGTTCACCGTATTCGCTGCGCGCTGGATGCGCCACCTGCGCTCGCTGTTTCTGGTGCTCGATGCAGTTGGACTGGTGGCATTTACTTTGATCGGTTGCATGACGGCGCTGGAAATGGGTCACGGCATGTTGGTGGCTTCCGTCAGCGGAGTCATCACCGGCGTTTTTGGCGGTATTCTTCGCGATATCTTCTGCAACGATATTCCCTTGATCTTTCGCCGCGAACTTTACGCCAGCGTCTCATTTGCTGCGGCGTGGTGCTACATGTTGTGTCTTTATCTCAATGTGCCAGGTGAACAAGCCATTCTGATCACTTTGTTTGGCGGATTCCTGTTGCGTCTGCTGGCCATTCGTTTCCATTGGGAAATGCCGAAGTTCGTTTATAACGACGAACAATGATTGATCGTGCGTCCTTGTCATTGAAGTTGATTAATGGCAAATATGTTGTTTGTGACTGGCGCGCGCATATTTCTTACACTTTTCACTTTGATCTTTGCTTGATGGGTATGTAGTTTTTTCGCTGACATATTTTCGATGTCAGTACCAAACTATATTCTTACAAAGGAGCTGCATTTTGAGTGAAAGCATGGATGTTACAGATAATCAAAATGACAATCCGCCCACTCTGGCGGGGCTGTCCAGTTTAAAAGTCAAGTTTGATGCCGGTAATAATACTCAAAGCAGGGCACTTGTCGCTAATGGCCGAATGCAGGTCAAAGTTCAAGTACTCGTTGCCGGAGTGGACGCCGACGGCAACGCAATGCATGTACCCGCAGATGTAATGGAAAGCATCCAGCTTATTCATTACGCGACCGGCAAGACCTTGCGCGATGGCTGGGTCGCGAGCGCAGTCCAAGGGCGGTTTACGCGTGAGGCACGTCCTGCACCTGACGCCGAAGACAGGCACGACGATGATCTTGAGAATGACAGCGTTCATCCACAGGTTCGTACGTTCTGGGTTTCCTCATCGAGCGCCGGAACGACTGAGATCGGTGCGCGCCTGTCCGTGAATGGCGAGACGATCCTCAGTAACGGAACCACGCCTGCCAGTGTTCATTACAGCAGCGTGACTGTAGAAGCGGAAACGCCTTCGACATATGGTGTAGACGGAGTATTTCGGTTGTACCAGACCAGGATTGGTAATGAGTCGCCCGGTAACCGTATCTGGAAGTACCATTTGGGACTGTACCCGGGTGGGAAGCAGATCCGGCTGGTCGATTGGATTGCAGAGGGGGCAGAAGAGGGCAAGGATTACGATTTTGCGGGTGGTAACCGGCTTAACGAAATAAAAACAAATTACATGGAATGCATTTTCGTGCGTCCCGAAACATCCAGTGTCGTCGTCTCTTTGCCTGACAGGGGTGATCCGTTTGCATACACTTTTACCAGTGATGCGCAAACATGGAACTCGAAGCATTATCACGTAAATACTCAAAGCGACGGGGAGTTGACCATCGTCCAGGCTCTATCTGAATACTCGAAAAGCACCGGGCCACAAAAATATGGCGGCGTCCTCCACTTCATCGCGATCGATGAATATGGTACTGAGCATAAATTGGCGATCCGCGTGAATTTTCACGAGCGTAATTTATATCTTCAACGAGGCTGAGTTCGTTCACTGATGCAATGTCGGTGAATGTAGTAGATGTATATGCGTTTGGCATTTCGACTGCAGATAAGCTGCCATGTCGATGATCAGCATATGCACGAAAGTGCTTTTCTGATGACTCGCGTTGGCCCTGCACTCTGTGTGGCCAGCGCACCCCCTCTCAAGGATGAGCGATCATGACTGGCAAACCGCCGAAGATCAAACCTGTATCTGTCCCAACCAAACCCTCCGATTCCAGCATCGATGTCTCCCACCGACCGTTGTCCTCGTCTTCGACAGTGGCACATTTGACTGTTGCACATCATCAGGAACCGATGCGTTCGCCATCTTCATCAGATCCGCTTTCGATAACGCCTGGCGTCAATGTGAGCACGACCACGACGTATTCCACATTTGACGAATTCCCAAGGTTTTCCGCACAAGATTCCCTGGAGAGCTACTGGATACCCTCACAAGAGGGTCTCGATGAGTCCGTTGCACTGGGTATCAAAACCTTGAAGCATCGCCAGTATGTTGCCGTGGCTGATAACCACATCGTGCAAGTGGTCCGAGACGCTGAGAGCGGTCTGCTTCGCGCCACGCATGCCAGAGAACTGCATCCTTCCGGTCCGCTGTTGAGGCCGGACAGCGAGGGCCGGTTGTGGCACCCGCTGGACGAACCTGAGTCGACCAACCCGCTTGCAACTGTCTATTCCGAACAAAAACGCACGGCAGAGCTGCTTACCGGCGAGGAATATTCAATAGAAGATTTTTCTCCATTGATGATCAAACGCATGCTTGCTGTGAGCGGCATAGACACGATGATGGTGCACAGGTCCGAGATTCATCCCACCTCGCTGGCATTGCTGCAGGACACAGCGAGGCGTTTTGCCCTCGATCAAAAGATCCAGCTGTTCATCACCCAGGTGCAACATTCCGATCCCACCGTGCGGGCGCAGGCCGATTCACAACTGCAGGCTTTGTTGCCGCCACGGGCAGAAGATCTGAGCGAGCGCGTTACCGAACAATCCAGCGCCTTGCTCTTTGAGCAGAGTGAGCGGGCGTTCGAACTTGATTGCGATGCCAACACATTGCTGATGCGACGGATTTTTCCCGACCTGCCCAAGACCATCGCTCAGGCGTTGTGGCGAGAGGCCAGTGCCGCCGACCATATGCATTTGCGCCTGCGGCCGGGAATGCCGAGGCACATGGCAGAAAAGACGCTGGTGGCGCTGCGCGAGGTGCGTCTCGCCAGGGCGTGCGCAGGAATCTATCTGGATTCGGTAGCCAGTCTGGACAGTGATCTGCTGGCATTGCAGATGATCGGGCAGCTTGATCTTTGGCCGCGACAGATTCGTATCGAGATTCGTCGGCAAGCGTCAGAGGGTGAGTTATTGAGTGCTATTGGCGATGCTCGGTCGCCAGTGCGTCACACGTTTATTCGTCAGCATGAAGGCTACGTTATCCAGCTCAGCGGCGTCCCGTCACCCCAAGGTCGGACGGATCTGTATGCCGCCGTCTGGCTCCTTTTACTGCCCGGGCAGCGCCAGTTGCTCGGCGTAGCGCAGGGCGGTGGTGCGGCTCTGCGGCAGCTGGTACGTGCACAGCCATTGCCGTCGCGCCAACGCGTGAGCGAATTGTTGGGACTGGCACCGGTGCAGGTAACGGCTGTTCCGGCCAGCGCCCAATACGTGCAAGCGGGGCTGCGAGGGGGCGGCGATGTCAACCCGACGTCGACAAAATCCGTTGAAGAGCGTGTCCGTGATCTTTATCCGCAGCTTGCCGAACAAGAACTGGCCGTGTTCATTTCCGAGCGTCTGAAGTCGGACCCAGCCAGGGTCTTGGCTCGCCTGGAGAGAGAGTTGGCAACACTGCGCAATGAGTTGGCGATCTGGAGTGCGCAAGGATTGTCGACCCGCACGGATTCATCGCAGGGCGCACCGCAAACCGCAGAGCAACGGCTGGCTCGCGAGCGGTTCAGCGCAAAGCTGCAGGATATCTGGCAGCGCAAGTCGGTTTCGAGGTGGGGGTTCGGTGACTATCATTTTTCCCATCATGTCGATTTTTCCGCAGAGTTACCAAAGCTATCCGCCAGGTTCGACTACGTAACAGAGTTGATACTGACTGTGGAAAAGCCAGGCGCACGCATCGGCGCTTTTCTTGACAGTTTTCCCAATGTGCAATATTTGGTGGTCACTGGCATAAAAATGGAGGACTTTCCGTCAGGGATATTCCAGATGCGCCAGCTGCGTCAGCTTGTGCTGAACGATTGCTCGCTTGAATTATCTGAAGCCACGGCTGAAGGTTTGTCCAGGATCGAGACGCTCACTTTGTTGAATCTTGCCAACAACCCTCTCACAGTTGCTCCGCATGTAGGTTTCATGACAGGTTTAACCGAGTTGATGCTATATAATGCAAATCTTTACAGCCTGCCCTCCGGTATAGACAGGCTTGGAGACCTTCGTGTCATGGCGTTACAGGGTAATAATATTTCGCACATAGGAGACGATCTGTTCGATATTCCGGATACGCAAGACCTATACGTTGGTTTATTGAATAATCCGCTGAGTAACGAGTCAATGCGGCGGATTAATCAGTATCTTGCGAATTCCAGTATGGACCGGAAGGTAGAAATCCAAACGGCCGAGGCAGTTTCAGACGTTGATTCCGAAAGTGATTCATCGGAAAGCGGATTTTCAACAGGTTCAGATAGCAACTAGGTGTTTTCGAAAGTAACGGGTCGATCACGCTGCTAACATGATTTGGCAAACATAAACTACTCGCTAACTCCCCTTCTGATTCGGTTTGAGTGAATTCGGAAGGGGTAACAGGCCATCTTGGGCAGAATCAAAGGGGTCGAAGGTTAGTGTTGAAGTACGTAACATTCAGATCGCATTTTTTGAAGTTGTTAGCATCTGTGTGAATTATTCATGATGATGTTGAAAGATTACTACTTCACAAAATGTCAAATGTCGCGACTTCTTATATTCAGGTTCGATGTTAATACTCTGCTGAGCCCTTAAGGGGTGAAATATATTAATCAGCTGAGGTGTTATCAAATGTTTAGCGAGGAAGTAGGTATATCCCGTATAGAGGTAAAACTCGACACCACGAATCATGGTCAGCACAAAGTGCTTTATGCCAACGGTCGCATGCAGGTGCGTGTGTTGGTGCTTCTACACGGGATCGATAACAATGGCGACGGCGTATCGCTGCACGGACATCCCGCGTTGCACTCTCTGCGGCTGATTGCCTATAACGGTGCTCGCCCATTGGAGGGAGAATGGAATGTATCGATTCAGGAAAATCGTTACGCTCACGAAATGTCGGGCGGCGCAACGCGACTGACAGAAGTCCCGCGGGTCATTGACAACCGGATCAGCAACGCCGCAGATCCGGTACAGATTTTACAATTCTGGGTTTCGGCTTCCCGACCTGGAATCATGGAAGTGGCCGCCGAGATTTCCTTGAACGGCGCGGTATTGCGAAGTAATGGGGTTGGTTTCGACAGCAGTGTCACGCTGGAGGCGATTCCGCCGAAAGAGTACTCGTCGAGCAGCTTTTCGTTGAGCAAGTATGACAAGAAACAGAATCGGGGCCTGTATGAGTGGGTTCAGCACTATCATATTGGCCTGCGGGCGGATGGCAGGCAGGTTCACCTCCTTGATTGGTATAGCAGTGAAGTGAAACTTGATCCTTATGATTCCGAAGATGCGGTGCAGGTTTATGTGTCCGGGAATATTCCCGGTGAGCAAGGTAGTCGCAAAACCTTTTATGGATATATGGCGCCTGTATATGGCCCGCAGGCAACATTTCGCAGTCCCCATGGCTACGTCACCGTACCTATCAACAAAGTGCCTGGACAGTTGACGCTCGTTCAGTATGTTTCCGCTGACCCGCAAGCGGCGCGGGAAAGTGATAGCGCCTTCGAATTTGCCGTGACCGACGAATTCGGCTCGGAACACCGGCTTAGTATCGATGGTGATAAAAATCAGCTCACTTTTATTCTGGATCAATCCAAGCGGTCAATGAAGCGACTTGTCTGACTTCTTGTCTGGTCAGCGTACTTCGCTGGCCGGTGTTGACTGCCAAATTCTGAGTCTGGAAATAAAAGGACGATTCATTAATGGAAAGTAATTTCTCTCCCTCTGTGCATTCGAACGCTTTCAATTTCGGTGAATTTGTTTCCGGAGGCGTTGATCCCCGTACGGGCATGTATACGTGTGCGTTTTCGCTTGGCAAGTTGCACTCGGCAGATCTCAATGGTCCGGAGCTTGCACTTTCAGTGGGTTTCAATCCGCTCAATCAGGCGGATAGTGGTTTCGGCGTTGGCTGGTCTTTGACCCTGACCAATTATGACTTGCGCAGCAAAGTCATGACCTTGGCCAACGGTGAACGCTACAAGGCTGTCGAGACGTCTAGCGGCCTGAAGTTCAAGGAAATGAAACTGCAAACAGCAAAGGTGTCAGTCACTGGAGCAGGGCGCTATGAAGTTCGATACAAGGATGGTCGGCGGGAACTGCTCAAAGTGTTGGCCGGTACTCAGGTCGCCGTCGCGGAAAAAATAATCGCGGCGAACGGCGTGAGCATTACGCTGAAACATGAGTTGTTCAACCAGTTTCCCCGTTTGGCCGAAGTCCGTGATGCCACGCGCTGCCTTTTGAAAATTTCTCGTACGGCAGGTCAGGTGACGTTGTCGCGATATCCCGACACTACTTCGAGCTCCAACTTCAGGCTGATCTTGAGAAACAGTCGGGTAACGGCCATCGAGCTTCCGGTGGGTAAAGGTTGGGAACTTGAGTATGAAGTAATCGCTGGGGCCAGCTATGTGCATCGCATCGTCAACCCGCTGCGCGGGGTCGAAATCGTTCGCTACAAGCGGCACGGCCACCGCTTCATCAGCGGTGTGGAACAGACACTGCCGTTTGTTATCGCTCACGATGTCTACCCAGGGCGCGGCCAGCCCAGAGTGTGCAAGACATACACGTACTCCGACCATAACTTCCTTGGACAGGGCCTCCTTCCAGCCAAGGATAGTGAACTGGATCCGCTCTATCTGGCGCCCAGCAACTACGTCTACACCTCGGACGAGCACTTGCTGGTCAGCGGCAAAGTACATACCCGCATTAAACGCACCTACAACAAATTCCATCTGTTGATGGCTGAGGTTACAACCTGTGGCGACGCGCAGATCGCCACCGCCACGGAGTATCATTGTTCCGTTACCAAGCCGTTCAGTGAGCAGGTGGCCCAGTTCCGCATGCCTAAAGTCCATACGGTGACGTACCTCGATCGGCGCACCCAACAGCAGCGTGTGGAAACCACGATCACCGAGTTCGATGGCGAAGGTAACTTGCTCAAGCAGGTTGAGCCCACTGGGGTGACGACTACGACGGAATACTATCCGGCCATTGGCGGGGATAACTGCCCGGAGGATCCGCTGGGCTTTTCCAGGTTCCCGAAAAAGAGGACGGTGACTGCTGCCGCATCGGATGGTGCTTCGACAGTCACGTATTACGACTACGCTTTGCATCCGGCGCTTGAGGGTGCTGAACTGGCCTCTGTGTTACCGGTCGAGGAGCGTTTTTTCGAAGTGGTGGAGGGTGTAGAGGTGTTGCGTTCGAAAACCGCACGCAGCTATCTGAATACGCCCGAGGATCCACTCAAGCATGGAGCCACAAAAGAGCAAAGTGTCACCCTGAATGAAAAAAAAACCGCTATCGAATTTTCCTATGAGCTTGAGGGTGACAGGCTGCGAGTCAGGTCCAGCACGCGCGGATTCGACGGCGTGCTGCAGACCAGTGAGAAGGTGCTTTCGACGCTGACCGGATTACAGGTCTCTGAAGTCGGTGTCGATGGCGAGCACATCGAATATGAATACGATGCAATCGGCCGCGCCGTGGGCAAAACGGTTGCTGCCGGCACCCCCTATGCGGCCGCTACCCGGTGGGCCTATCTGGCCGCCAGCAAACAGCAGCCGGCGACGATGGTGACCACGGATCCTGCTGGCGGCGAGCAAAAAGTCGCCTATGACGGACTGGAACGGGTGATCACCGTTCAGGAAAAGGACTGCGACCATCCCGACAAGGACGGTCTCATTCAGACACGCACGCTTTATTCTGCCCTGCATGATTCGGTCGGTCACAAGGTGAAAGTGACGCTGACTGATTGGCGTGATGGCAAGCCTTATCCGTTCAGTACCCGCTACGAATTCGATTCCTGGGGCCAGGTCAGCAAGACGCTGCACGATGATGGGCGTATCGAACACAGCGAGGCGGATCCGGTGCTTCGCCGGCAAACCAATTGGCTCCAGGGCATGGGCAAGACGATCACCGTCGTCAATGATTTCGGAAAACCGCTGAGTGTCGAAAGCTTCAATGTGAAGAACAAGAGTCTGGGCAAAACCGTTTACACCTATGACGGTTATGGGCGCACAGCCAGCCAGACAGACCCTGTCGGCAACACCAGCCGATATGAGTACGACGTTTTTGACCGAATGACCCGCAATGTCCTGCCCGACGGCAGTAAGGTCGTGACCGAGTACGCCGAGCATAGTGATGAAGGGCTGGCGATCGACATCAGGGTCGGTGACAAAGTGCTGGGCCAGCAAACGTATGACGGTTTGGGGCGGTTGATCCAGAGTACTGTGGGCGGGCGAAAGTCCGAGGCTGGTTATGAAGCGGGCTTCACTCAGCCACAGTGGTACAAGAGCGCTGATGGCAAAAAAACCGAATTCACTTATTTGCGGGAACTGGGCGGTTTGCTGACCGAGCGCAAGGCAGAGGACCTGGTCACAACCATGACCTATGACCCCGTCAGTGGCAAACCCTTGACCTGTACCGAAAGCGGCAGGAGCCGCAGCTTTGCCTATCACCCTTCCGGGCGCCTGAAATCCGAAACGACGAGCTTCGGCGCTGTCACGAAAGCAACGTCCAGTACCTGGTCCCTGCAGGGGCGACCGATCAGCCACGTTGATGTGCTCGGTACCGACAACAGATCTGAATACGATGAGTTCGGCCGCCTTCTATCCGCCTCGCAAGGCTTGCTGACAACCGCGTTCCACTACAACGCCCAGACGGGGATGCTGGAGTGGACGAAAACCGAAGACACCTCGATCAAGCGTCAGATGATCACCCGGTTCGCCTATGACGATATCGGTCGTGAAGCCCGGCGTACATTCGAGATTCAGGGTCAGCCTGACCAGACCCTCGAATCGACTTACACGCTGGCTGGCAAACTGGCGCAGAAAGTGTCCAGACGTGGCACTCAACTCTTACGTGATGAACAGTTCACCTACGACGTGCGCGGGCGCTTGATCCAGTACGACTGTGCTGGCACCCAAAAGCCCCGTGACCCGTATGGCAAGGAAATTATCCAGCAGACGTTCACCTTCGATGCGCTGGACAACATTCTGACCGTGCAGACGAAGTTCCCGCTGGGCGTGAATCTGACCACCTTCAGTTATGACAATCCCGATCCGGTACAGCTCAGCGCAGTCAAACATTCCCATGTCGACTACCCACCGGCAGTGACGCTGGAATACGACGCCAACGGCAGGATGATCAAGGACGACCAGGCGCGAACGCTGGCCTATGACGCGTTCGGACGTCTCGAACAACTGTCCGGCGCAGGCGGTTCAGTCATTCGTGGCTACCATTACGACGGTTTCGACGATCTGGTTGAGCTGTCGCAACCCGACGAGGTTACTACGCAGCGTTACTACTACGCAGGCCGGGTCGCCAATGAGGTGAGTGGTGAAAACTCATCCAGTATCGTGCGTCACGGTGGCGCGCTTGTGGGGCAACAGCAACTCGGTTTGAACGCCGGCGCGCAACTGTTTGGCACCGATCAACAGCAAAGCGTGCTGGCAACACTGGGTAAGGAGCACCTCACCGATTGCGCCTACAGTCCTTATGGGCACCGTCCTGCCGACGGCGGATTGTTCAGCCTGGCGGGGTTCAACGGCGAGCAACTGGATCCGGTTACCGGGTTGTATCTGCTGGGCAATGGTTATAGGGCCTATAGCCCGACACTGATGCGCTTTCTTTCCCCCGATAGCATGAGTCCGTTCGGTGCGGGCGGACTAAATGCCTACAGTTATTGCCTGGGCGACCCGGTCAATCGGGTTGACCCTACCGGGCATGTCTCCTGGCAATCGATCCTGGGCATCGGCCTCAGTATTCTCGGCATTGTTGCCAGCGTGGTAACGATGGGTGCGGCGACGCCATGGGCAGTGACGGCACTGGGGCTGGCGGTTGCTTCAGGCCTGGCGGGTATTGCCAGCGAGGTGGTCAATGAACTCGCACCGGGTTCTCAGGCGGGCGAGATATTGGGCTGGATCAGTTTTGGTCTCGGGCTGGCTTCGGTGGGGGCAGGGCTGGCAGCTGGTGCCAAAGCGGGCATCAATGCTGGCAGGAAACTGGCTGGCGCCTTCAAGCAAGGCCTGAGTAGTAAAGGCTCCAAAGCAGCGGGTCGAGAGATGGCCCGAGGTATGATCAAGGGCAAGGGAAACAAGGCGGCGGCCAAGGCTAAGGCGAAGGCCAGCGCGGCCGTTCAGGAAGAGGCCGACAAACCATGGTCACTCGTCAGGGTCAATCCCAAAAATAACATGCTTGAGAAAAGGGGGCTTACGGGCTTGCTTGAAAAGGCCGAAACCTTCATGCAGCACATTGAGGCGGGTAACTCCCCAACGTCTTCTGCAGCGCTGATTCATGCCGAATACACGCCCATGTATGGCCCATCCGGATCAGCATCAAAGTCGATGCATCTCTATCTGTCGAAAGGAGACCGAATATATATGACCGAAAACGCTAAGGAGCGGATCGCGGTCATCGACCAGCTGGGTGGTCATAGGTAAAGGACAAACAATAAGCTTGGAGCACGCAATGAAACGATACATAGCGAAAGCAGGAGCACTCAAGGTCCGGCTACGATTAGAACATTGCGCTTGCCGGTTTTGCGAACGCGCGGCGGGCGTGCCGTTCCAGTGCCCACTCGACATGTTCCCTGACCAACTCTGACGGATAATCCCGTCGCGCCTTCAACGCTTCCAGCACCGGAATCGTTGAAGGCGCATTTCCCAGCCCCACCGCCAGATTGCGCAACCAGCGCTCATACCCGGCGCGCCGCAATGGCGAACCTTCGGTGCTGCTTAGAAACTTCTCTTCATCCCACAAAAACAACTCGGCCAACTGTGCGTTATCCAGATTGTGCCGTGGCTTGAAATCGTTTTCCCCGGTCGGCCGGGCGAAACGGTTCCACGGGCAGACGATCTGGCAATCGTCGCAGCCAAACACGCGATTGCCAATCAACGGCCGCAACTCTTCGGGAATCGCGGTTTTCAGCTCGATGGTCAGATAGGAAATGCAGCGCCGCGCGTCCAGCACATAGGGGCCGACGAAGGCGTTGGTCGGGCAGATATCCAGACACGCAGTGCAACGGCCGCAATGTTCGCTGCTATGCGGTTCATCCACCGGCAACGGCAGGTCGACGAACAACTCACTGAGGAAGAAATAACTGCCGGCCTTGCGATTCAGTACAAGGGTGTTTTTGCCGATCCAGCCCAGCCCGGCCTGTTCGGCGATGGCTTTTTCCAGCACTGGCGCACTGTCGACAAAGGCACGAAAACCGAACGGGCCGATCTCTGCCTGGATCCTGTCGGCCAATTGTTGAACACGTTTACGGATCAATTTGTGGTAATCGCGGCCCAAGGCATAACGCGACACGTAAGCCTTTTCCGGTTCAGCCAGGCGTTTGGCCATTTCGGTATCGCCCGGCAAGTAGTCCATGCGCAGGGAAACCACGCGCAACGTGCCCGGCACCAGCTCGTCGGGGTGCGAGCGTTTGCTGCCATGGGCGCCCATGTAGTCCATATCGCCGTGATAGCCGGCGTCGAGCCAGCGTTGCAGATGCTGCTCGTGTTCGGCCAGGTCCAGACCGCTGATGCCGACTTGCTGGAAGCCCAGCCCGCGGCCCCAATCCTTGATCGATTGGGCGAGGGCGGGCAGGTCTGTGGTGATGGCGGACATGAGGCGAGAGAAACCGGAGCTGAGGTGCGTATAATTCTGCCAGACATCGGAGCCCGAAGACGCATGCCGCAGACGAAAGATGAATTACCCGACGCGCTGTACCGCGCCGCGCAGGTGCGCGAACTCGACGCGCGGCTGATCGCCGCCGGCACGGCGGGCTTCGAATTGATGCAGCGCGCCGCCCGCGCGACGTGGCGCGCACTGGTGCGCAAGTGGCCGGCAGCGAACGAACTGACGGTGCTCGCCGGGCACGGCAACAACGCTGGCGACGGTTATCTGGTGGCCGGGCTGGCGCTGCGGGCCGGTTGGACGGTGCGGGTTCTCGCCGTCGGCGATCCGCAGCGTTTGCAGGGCGATGCCGCACTGGCCCATGCCGAATCGGTGGCTGCTGGTGTTGTGGTGCAAGGCTGGCAGGGGCAAAGCGAGCTGCGCGGTGTCGTCCTCGATGCCTTGCTCGGCACAGGTCTGAGCGGCGAAGTGCGCGAGCCGTATGCATCGGCGATCAAGGCGATCAACGCCTGCGGTTTGCCGGTAGCGGCGGTCGATATCCCTTCCGGGCTATGTGCCGATACCGGGCGTGAACTGGGGGTCGCGGTCCACGCCGATCTAACGGTGACATTCATTGCTATGAAGATCGGGCTGTTGACCGGCGACGCGGCGGATCATATCGGCGAACTGGTCTTCAGCGATCTGCAAGCCGCCGACGAAATTTTCAGTGACATTCCTGTCTGCGCTCAGCGCCTGAGCGCCGCTAATCTCCCAGCACTTGCGCCGCGTGCGCCGACCTCGCACAAGGGGCGCTTTGGTCATGTGTTACTGATCGGCGGCGATCACGGTTTCGGCGGAGCGATTGTGCTCAGCACGGAAATGGCCTTGCGCGGCGGCGCGGGCATGGTTTCGCTGGCGACTCGCCCAGAGCATGTGCCGGCGGCGCTGACTCGGGTGCCGGAGGCGATGGCGCTCGGCACCTCGTCAGCCAATCAACTGATGGGTCTGCTGGAAAAGGTTTCGGTATTGGTGATCGGGCCGGGACTCGGTCAGGCCAGTTGGGGCCGTGCCCTGCTGTCGGCTGCCGCCAATGCACCATTGCCGCAGGTGTGGGACGCTGACGCGTTGAACCTGCTGGCCAGCGATTTTGTCCAGTTGCCCAAGGATTGCGTGATCACCCCGCATCCGGGTGAAGCGGCGCGCTTGCTTGGCATCAGTACCGCCGAGGTGCAGGCCGATCGCCCGGCCGCTGCTCTGGCGTTGAGCAAAAAGTATTCAGCGGTAGTGGTTCTGAAAGGTGCCGGCAGTCTGATCGCCCATCCAGACGGACGTCTGGCCCTCTGTCATCAGGGCCATCCGGCGATGGCCACGGGCGGGTTGGGTGATGTGTTGGCCGGTCTCACCGGCGCATTGCTGGCCCAAGGCATGGACGCGTTCGATGCGGCATGCCTGGCCGTCTGGCTGCACGCCAACGCGGGTATGCAACAAGGCAAATTCGGCCGTGGGCTGGCGGCCAGTGATCTGATTCCAGCCATTCGTCAGTTGTTGGAGGAGCAAGCACCGTGTCTGAAGTAACCCTGTACCTGGCCGATGAACAGGCGATGAGCGACTTTGGCGCACGGATCGCCCGCGTCACCCAGGGCCATGGCCTGATTTTTCTCGAGGGCAATCTGGGTATGGGCAAAACCACCCTGTCGCGGGGCATCATTCGCGGTTTGGGGCATGTTGGCGCGGTAAAAAGTCCGACCTTCACTTTGGTCGAGCCCTACGAGATCGGTGACATTCGTGCCTTCCACTTCGACCTCTATCGCCTGGTCGATCCCGAGGAGCTGGAGTTTCTCGGCATCCGTGACTACTTCGAAGACGATGCCCTGTGCCTGATCGAGTGGCCCGATAAAGGTGCAGGCTTTTTGCCAAAGCCCGACCTGACCATTACCATTAGCCCGCAAGACAGCGGGCGTTCGCTGAAAATTTTAGCCCAGGGCTCGCGTGGCGAGGCCTGGTGTGCCGCTTTGGCATTGGAATCCAATTAAATGATGGGGTTTGGTATGCGCTTTCGCGCGTTGGTGGCTGCCGCTGGACTGATGTTGATGGCAGTAACCGTCAACGCTGTGGCCGATTCAAAGGTCAACAGCGTGCGCCTGTGGCGGGCGCCGGACAACACGCGACTGGTCTTTGACCTCAGCGGCCCGGTGCAGCACAGCGTTTTCACCCTGACCGCGCCGGACCGGCTGGTGATCGACATAAACGGCGCCACCCTCGGCGCGCCGTTGAACGTGCAGACCGCGAACACGCCGATCACTGCGATGCGCTCGGCCCAGCGCACCCCGACCGACCTGCGCGTGGTCATCGACCTGAAAAAAGCCGTCACTCCAAAAAGCTTCTCGCTGGCGCCGAACGCGCAGTATGGCAACCGTCTGGTGGTCGATCTGTTCGACAACCCGGCCGATGCCGCGCCGCCGCCGGCCCCTACGCCATCGGTGGCGACCGTGCCGGCAGTGCCGGTGACCCCGACCGAACCGGCGATCAAGCTGCCGCCAGCCCCGGCCGGCAAACGCGACATTATCGTGGTGATCGACGCCGGCCACGGTGGCGAAGACCCGGGCGCGTCCGGTTCGCGCGGCCAGCGTGAGAAAGACGTGGTACTGCAAATCGCTCGCGAGCTGCAGCGTCAGGTCAACGGCATGAAAGGCTTCCGCGCCGAGCTGACCCGTACCGGCGACTACTTCATTCCATTGCGCGGGCGTACCGAAATCGCCCGCAAGAAGGGCGCCGACCTGTTCGTCTCGATCCACGCCGACGCCGCGCCGTCCGCAGCCGCGTTCGGGGCGTCGGTGTTCGCCCTCTCTGATCGTGGCGCTACGTCCGAAACCGCCCGTTGGCTGGCCGACAGTGAAAACCGGTCCGACCTGATTGGCGGTGCTGGCAACGTCAGCCTCGACGACAAGGACCGTATGCTGGCGGGCGTGTTGCTCGACCTGTCGATGACTGCTTCGCTGACCTCCAGTCTCAACGTCGGCCAGAAGGTTCTGACCAACATCGGTCGCGTTACGCCGCTGCACAAACAGCGCGTGGAACAGGCCGGCTTCATGGTGTTGAAGTCGCCGGACATCCCGTCGATCCTGGTCGAAACCGGCTTTATCTCCAACGCCAACGAAGCGAACAAACTGTCCGCATCGAGCCACCAGCAAGCGCTGGCCCGTTCGATCAGCAGCGGCGTGCGCCAGTTCTTCCAGCAGAATCCGCCACCGGGCACTTACATTGCCTGGCTGCGTGATTCCGGCAAGATCGCCCAAGGCCCGCGCGACCACCGTGTCGGCCCGGGGGAAACCCTGGCGATGATCGGCGTGCGCTATCAGGTCTCGCCGGCCACCTTGCGTGCTGCAAACAACCTGAAAAGTGACGAGTTGAAAGTCGGTCAGCACCTGACCATTCCAGGCACCGAACTGGCGTCCAAAGAATGAACCAGGTAATGAACACGGCGCGCATCGAGCTGCTCAGCCCGCGGCTGGCGAACCAGATTGCCGCCGGTGAGGTGGTTGAGCGCCCGGCTTCGGTGATCAAGGAGTTGCTGGAAAACAGCCTCGACTCCGGCGCCAAGCGTATCGATGTCGATGTCGAGCAGGGCGGCGTCAAGCTGCTGCGCGTGCGCGATGACGGCAGCGGTATTTCTGCCGATGACCTGCCGCTGGCCTTGGCCCGTCACGCCACCAGCAAGATTCGCAACCTCGAAGACCTCGAGCAGGTGATGAGCCTGGGTTTCCGTGGCGAGGCGCTGGCGTCGATCAGCTCCGTGGCGCGTCTGACCCTGACCTCGCGCACCCGCGATGCCGATCAGGCCTGGCAGGTCGAGACCGAAGGCCGGGACATGGCGCCGCGCGTGCAGCCGGCGGCGCATCCGGTCGGCACTTCGGTGGAAGTCCGCGACCTGTTCTTCAACACCCCGGCCCGGCGCAAATTTCTCAAGACCGAAAAAACCGAATTCGATCACTTGCAAGAAGTGATCAAGCGTCTGGCGCTGGCGCGCTTCGACGTGGCTTTTCATCTGCGCCACAACGGCAAGACCATCCTCAGCCTGCACGAGGCCCACGATGATGCAGCCCGCGCCCGGCGTGTGGCGGCGATCTGCGGTTCGGGTTTCCTTGAGCAGGCGCTGCCGATCGAGATCGAACGCAATGGCTTGCACCTGTGGGGCTGGGTCGGTTTGCCGACGTTCAACCGTAGCCAGGCTGACTTGCAGTATTTCTTCGTAAACGGCCGAGCAGTGCGCGACAAACTGGTGGCCCATGCGGTACGTCAGGCTTATCGCGACGTGCTGTTCAATGGCCGGCACCCGACCTTCGCGCTGTTTTTCGAAGTCGATCCGGCGGCGGTAGATGTCAACGTGCACCCGACCAAACACGAAGTGCGCTTCCGTGACGGGCGCATGGTGCATGACTTCCTTTATGGCACCTTGCATCGTGCATTGGGCGATGTACGGCCGGAAGATCAGCTTGCCGGTTCGGTGACCACGGCGATCGTTCGGCCGAGCGGGATCGAGGCGGGCGAATTCGGCCCACAGGGCGAGATGCGTCTGGCCGCCAATGCGCTGCTGGAGCAGCCGCAGGCGCAACCGGCGTTCAACACGTCATCCGGGGCCAGCGCTGGCGGCGCTTATCAGTATCAATACACGCCGCGTCCGCAATCGGCGCTGCCCGCTGCCGAGGCTCAAGCCGCTTACAAAGAGTTTTTCGCGCCGCTGCCTGAAGCCAATGCCAGCGCGCTGCCAACCGGTCAGGAAGATATCCCGCCGCTCGGCTATGCACTGGCGCAGCTCAAGGGCATCTATATTTTGTCCGAGAACGCCCATGGTCTGGTGCTGGTGGACATGCATGCCGCCCACGAGCGAATCATGTACGAGCGCCTGAAGATCGCCATGGCCAGCGAAGGTCTCAGTGGCCAGCCGTTGCTGGTGCCGGAGTCGCTGGCCGTGAGTCAGCGCGAGGCCGATTGTGCTGAAGAACACGCCGCTTGGTTTCAGCGCCTTGGTTTTGAATTGCAGCGCCTGGGGCCGGAAACCCTGGCGATCCGGCAGATTCCCGCATTGCTCAAGCAGGCCGAAGCCAATCGACTGGTCGGCGACGTACTGTCGGACCTGATGGAATACGGCACCAGCGACCGGATTCAGGCGCACCTCAACGAATTGCTCGGCACCATGGCCTGCCACGGCGCGATCCGCGCCAACCGGCGTCTGGCCCTGCCGGAAATGAACGGCCTGCTGCGTGATATGGAAAACACCGAACGCAGCGGTCAATGCAACCATGGCCGACCGACCTGGACCCAGCTGGGTCTGGACGATCTGGACAAACTGTTCCTGCGCGGTCGTTGATGAGCCAGCTTCCTCCAGCGATTTTCCTGATGGGCCCGACCGCTGCGGGCAAGACCGATCTGGCCATCGAGCTGACCAAAGTGCTGCCGTGCGAATTGATCAGTGTCGATTCGGCGCTGGTCTACCGCGGCATGGACATCGGCACGGCCAAACCTTCGAAAGAACTGCTCGCCGAATATCCGCACCGGCTGATCGACATTCTCGATCCTGCTGAAGCGTATTCCGCTGCCGATTTTCGTCGCGACGCGTTGCAGGCCATGGCCGAGATCACTGGGCGAGGAAAGATCCCGCTGCTGGTCGGCGGCACCATGCTCTATTACAAGGCTCTGGTCGAAGGTCTGGCGGACATGCCGGCGGCCGATCCCGAGGTGCGTGCGCAGATCGAGGAAGAAGCTGCGCGTCTTGGCTGGCAAGCCCTGCACGAACAGTTGGCGCAGATCGATCCGGTGTCGGCGGCGCGCATTCATCCCAATGATCCGCAGCGCTTGAGTCGGGCACTGGAAGTGTATCGAGTCAGCGGGCAGAGCATGACCGCCCTGCGCGAGCAACAATCTGCGCAAAGTACTGAAGCAGCCGCTTCGGGACGCCAACAATTGCCCTATACTGTCGCGAACCTGGCCATTGCTCCGGCGAATCGTCAGGTTCTGCACCAGCGAATTGAACAAAGATTCACAAATATGTTGGAACAGGGATTCATCGACGAGGTCGTAGCCCTGCGTAAAAGAAGTGACCTGCATTCGGGGTTGCCGTCTATACGTGCGGTAGGCTACCGCCAAGTCTGGGATTACCTGGACGGCAAGCTGACATTGGCCCAGATGCAGGAGCGGGGCATCATCGCCACGCGCCAATTGGCCAAACGCCAGTTTACCTGGCTGCGCAGCTGGGACGATTTGCACTGGCTGGACAGTCTTGATTGCGACAATCTGCCACGCGCCTTGAAATACCTTGGGACCATCTCCATATTGAGCTGAGTCCTTGCAATTGCCGTCTATCCTTGGGGGTGTGACGGCCGAAGCCATCTGAATTTACCTGTTTTTATTATTGAATCCTTAAAGGAGTGCGGCACATGTCAAAAGGGCATTCGCTACAAGACCCTTACCTGAACACTTTACGTAAAGAGAAAGTCGGGGTTTCCATTTACCTGGTCAACGGTATCAAGCTGCAGGGGACGATCGAGTCGTTCGACCAGTTCGTGATCCTGCTGAAAAACACCGTAAGCCAGATGGTCTACAAACACGCTATCTCGACCGTCGTGCCGGTTCGTCCAATTCGTCTGCCTAGCGCAACCGAAAACGAACAGGGCGATGCCGATGCAGCGCCGGGTAACGCCTGATAGGAGTCTCCTTTGTTCTTTGAGCGCCACGGTGGTGGTGAACGAGTCATCCTCGTTCACTTGGATGGACAGGACCCTGAGGCGCGCGAAGATCCGCAGGAGTTTCAGGAGTTGGCAAATTCGGCTGGCGCCGAGACCGTCGCGTTTTTTAACGTGCCGCGTCATCGGCCAACCGCCAAATATCTGATCGGCAGCGGCAAGGTCGAGGAACTGCGCGACCTGGTCAAGGCTGAAGAAGCCGATCTGGTGATTTTCAATCACATCCTCACGCCCAGTCAGGAACGCAACCTCGAACGTGTTTTCGAGTGTCGCGTGATCGACCGCACCGGGCTGATTCTCGATATTTTTGCCCAACGCGCACGCACCCATGAGGGCAAGCTGCAGGTCGAACTGGCCCAGCTTGACCACATGAGCACGCGGCTGGTTCGCGGCTGGACTCACCTTGAACGTCAGGGTGGCGGTATCGGTATGCGCGGTCCGGGCGAAACCCAGCTGGAAACCGACCGCCGTCTGCTGCGGGTTCGCCTGCGTCAGATCAAGGGGCGGCTGGAGAAGGTGCGCAGTCAGCGCGAGCAGTCGCGCCGTGGCCGATCCCGTGCGGACATTCCTACCGTTTCGCTGGTGGGCTACACCAACGCGGGCAAATCGACACTCTTCAACAACGTGACGAAGTCCGAGGTGTATGCGGCCGATCAACTGTTCGCCACGCTCGACCCGACCCTGCGCCGGCTGGAGCTTGACGACCTCGGTCCGATCGTCCTCGCCGATACCGTGGGCTTCATTCGTCACCTGCCACACAAGCTGGTCGAGGCATTTCGGTCTACGCTCGAAGAGTCGAGCAATTCCGACCTGCTGTTGCACGTGATCGATGCGGCCGAACCGGATCGCATGTTGCAGATCGAGCAGGTGATGGTGGTGCTGGGCGAGATTGGTGCACAGGACTTGCCGATCCTCGAGGTCTATAACAAACTCGATTTGCTTGAAGGCGTCGAGCCGCAGATCCAGCGTGATGCCGATGGCAAGCCGCAACGGGTCTGGCTCTCGGCGCGCGATGGCAGCGGTCTGGAATTGCTTGAACAGGCCATCGCCGAGCTGCTCGGCAGTGATCTGTTCGTCGGTACCTTGCGCTTGCCGCAACGCTTCGCTCGGCTGCGTGCGCAGTTCTTCGAACTCGGGGCGGTGCAGAAAGAAGAATACGATGAAGAAGGTGTCAGCCTGCTGGCCGTTCGTTTGCCCCGGATCGAGTTGAATCGATTGGTAAGCCGCGAAGGATTGCAGCCGATGGAATTCATCGAGCAACACACTTTGCAATAAAAGCCTGACAAAGCGGTTGTGCCGCAACGGCAGGCATTCTGTAGCATTGGTCGGCGCGCCGTGGGTGCGTCTTTGCTTTATCAGATGGAGAGCGCTATGGCTTGGAATGAGCCGGGTGGCAACTCGAATAATCAGGATCCCTGGGGTGGCAAGCGCCGCAATAACGGCGACCGCAAGGGGCCACCGGATCTCGACGAGGCCTTCCGAAAGCTGCAGGAAAGCCTGAACGGGTTGTTCGGTGGTGGTAAGAAACGCGGTGATGACGGCGGCGGGTCGGGGCGCAGCAGTGGCGGCTTCGGCGGTCTGCTCGGCATCGGCCTGGTCGTGCTCGCGGCTGTCTGGCTGTACAGCGCGGTCTACGTGGTGGACGAGCAGGAGCAAGCCGTGGTGCTGCGCTTCGGCAAGTACTACGAGACTGTCGGCCCGGGCCTGAACATCTACTTCCCGCCGATCGACAAGAAGTACATGGAGAACGTGACGCGTGAGCGTGCGTACACCAAGCAGGGCCAGATGTTGACTGAAGACGAGAACATCGTCGAAGTGCCGCTGACCGTGCAGTACAAGATCAGCAACCTGCAGGATTTCGTGCTGAACGTCGATCAGCCGGAAATCAGCCTGCAGCACGCGACTGAAAGTGCGCTGCGTCACGTGGTCGGTTCCACCGCCATGGATCAGGTGCTGACCGAAGGTCGTGAATTGATGGCCAGCGAAATCAAGGAGCGTCTGCAACGCTTCCTCGATACCTATCGCACCGGTATCACCGTCACCCAGGTGAACGTACAGAGCGCAGCGGCACCGCGTGAAGTGCAGGAAGCCTTCGATGACGTGATCCGCGCCCGTGAAGACGAGCAGCGTTCGCGCAACCAGGCCGAAACCTACGCCAACGGCGTGGTGCCGGAAGCCCGTGGTCAGGCCCAGCGCATCATCGAAGATGCCAACGGTTATCGCGACGAGACCATCTCGCGCGCCAAGGGTGAGGCCGATCGCTTCACCAAACTGGTCGCCGAGTATCGCAAGGCACCTGAAGTCACCCGCGAGCGTCTGTACCTGGACACCATGCAGGAAGTCTTCAGCAACACCAGCAAGGTCCTTGTGACCGGCAACAAGAACGGCCAGAGCAATCTGCTCTACCTGCCGTTGGACAAGATGATCCAGAACAGTTCGGGTAATGCACCGGTGACCGGTTCGGCCGCCAGCAACAACACGGACGTCACGCCGCATGTCACCGACGTGCCGCAGACGCGTACAAGGGAGACCCGCTGATGAGCAATAAATCGCTGATCGCCCTGATCGTTGGCGTCGTTGTGGTACTGGTGGGCTGGAATTGCTTCTACATCGTCGCTCAGACCGAGCGCGCGGTGCTGCTGCAATTCGGTCGTGTGGTTCAGGCCGATGTCCAGCCGGGTCTGCATGTGAAGGTGCCTTACGTCAACCAGGTGCGCAAATTCGACGCGCGTCTGCTGACGCTGGATGCACCGACGCAGCGCTTCCTGACTCTGGAAAAGAAAGCCGTGATGGTCGATGCCTACGCCAAGTGGCGGGTGAAAGATGCCGAGCGCTTCTACACCGCGACTTCGGGTCTGAAGCAGATCGCCGACGAGCGTTTGTCCCGTCGTCTCGAATCGGGCCTGCGTGACCAGTTCGGCAAGCGCACCCTGCACGAAGTGGTGTCGGGTGAGCGTGATGCGCTGATGGCTGACATCACTGCGTCGCTGAACAAGATGGCGGAAAAAGAGCTGGGTATCGAAGTCGTCGATGTCCGGGTCAAGGCCATCGATCTGCCGAAGGAAGTGAACCGCAGTGTGTTCGAACGTATGAGCACCGAGCGTGAGCGTGAAGCTCGCGAGCACCGCGCCAAGGGTAACGAGCTGGCCGAAGGCATCCGTGCCGACGCTGATCGTCAACGCCGCGTGCTGCTGGCCGAAGCCTATCGTGAATCCGAAGAGGTTCGCGGTGACGGTGACGCCCAGGCTGCTGCGATCTACTCCAAGGCCTACGGCCAGGATCAGGAGTTCTACGGTTTCTACCGTAGCCTGCGTGCCTACCGTGAAAGCTTCGCGAACAAATCCGACGTCCTGGTCCTCGACCCAAGCAGCGACTTCTTCCGTTATCTGGAAAAAGCCAAACCTTGATACGACGTTGACCTGAATCAGTCCGCCCGGCGGCTAAAACCTCGGGCGGGGTGATCCTTTCGGAAAACGTGTGTATGATGCGGCAGCCGGGAAATTCCCGGCTTTTTTGCGTCTGCACGTTTGATTGCTGTTTTTGTTGCAGACGTCGGGTTTGAATAGCCCGAGCGTTTTTCGAGGAAAGTGATGGGCGAAGCCGCCAGCCGGCCTTTCGCTGCGTCGTTCATGCGCGTGCGTTTTGAACGCCCCGATCATTTTCTGCTTCACTCAAGGCTCGCCCTCGTGCTGGCCGCCCGGATCAAAGGGGAATGGCGTAATGGCAACGGTAGACCGCTGGCTGCTGCCAGATGGCATCGAAGAAGTACTGCCACCGGAGGCGGCGCGCATTGAAGTTGCGCGTCGTCAGGTGTTGGATCTGTTCCAGAGCTGGGGTTACGAGTTCGTCGTGACTCCCCATATCGAGTACCTGGAATCCCTGCTGACCGGCGCGGGCCAGGACCTGGATCTGCGTACCTTCAAGGTCATCGACCCGCAATCGGGCCGGCAGATGGGTTTCCGTGCCGACATCACGCCGCAAGTGGCGCGCATCGATGCGCACACCCTGCGTCGCGAAGGCCCGAGCCGTCTGTGCTACGCCGGCAGCGTCCTGCATGCCCAGCCGCGTGCATTGTCGTCCTCGCGCAGCCCGATCCAGCTGGGCGCCGAGCTGTACGGCGACGCCAGCCCGAGCAGCGATGTCGAAGTCATCAGTCTGATGCTGGCCATGCTGCAGCTGGCCGATGTGCCGGACGTGCACATGGACCTCGGCCATGTCGGCATCTACCGTGGTCTGGCGCGCGCCGCCGGTCTGTCTGGTGAAGTTGAACAGCAGTTGTTCGATGCCCTGCAGCGCAAGGCCATCGATGAAGTGATTACCCTGACCGAAGGCCTGCCGGTCGATCTGTCGGGCATGCTGCGCGCACTGGTTGATCTGTGTGGCGGCCGTGAAGTGTTGAGCGCTGCCCGCGAGCGTCTGGCCAATGCGCCGGCGCCGGTGCTGGCGGCGCTGGAAGATCTGCTGGCGATCGCCGAGCGTCTTTCCGTGCGCTTCCCGCAGCTGCCGCTGTATTTCGACCTCGGCGAGTTGCGCGGCTACCACTACCACACCGGTGTGGTGTTCGCGGTGTTCGTGCCGGGCGTTGGCCAGTCCATCGCGCAGGGCGGTCGTTACGATGACATCGGCGCCGATTTCGGTCGCGCCCGTCCGGCGACTGGTTTCTCTACCGATTTGAAAACCCTGGTGACCCTGGGGCGTGCTGAGATCGAGCTACCGTCTGGCGGTATCTGGATGCCTGACAGTACGGATGCGGCACTCTGGCAGCAGGTTTGCCAGTTGCGCAGTGAGGGTCAGCGTGTCGTTCAGGCCTTGCCTGGACAACCTTTGGCCGCCGCCCGTGATGCGGACTGCGACCGGCAATTGATTCAGCAGAACGGGCTTTGGCAAGTATCGCCACTGGCTTCTTGAGTTTTCCTGCCGGCCATCGCCGGCACCAAGTTTGCGCGAATGAGGACAAGTGTTATGGGTAAGAATGTCGTAGTCCTGGGCACCCAGTGGGGTGATGAGGGCAAAGGCAAGATCGTTGATCTGCTGACCGAACATGCTGCCGCCGTAGTGCGCTACCAGGGTGGCCACAACGCGGGTCACACGCTGGTGATCGACGGCGAGAAAACCGTCTTGCACCTGATTCCGTCGGGCGTGCTGCGCGAAGGCGTGCAATGCCTGATCGGCAACGGCGTGGTGGTTGCACCTGACGCCCTGCTGCGCGAGATCACCAAGCTGGAAGAGAAAGGTGTACCGGTGCGCGAGCGCCTGCGTATCAGCCCGTCCTGCCCGCTGATCCTGTCCTTCCACGTTGCGCTGGACCAGGCCCGTGAAAAGGCCCGTGGCGAGCTGAAGATCGGTACCACCGGTCGCGGCATCGGCCCGGCTTACGAAGACAAGGTTGCCCGTCGTGGCCTGCGTGTCGGCGACCTGCTGAACATGCCACGCTTCGAAGACAAGCTGCGTGAACTGGTGGATTACCACAACTTCATGCTGGTCGGTTACTACAAAGAACCAGCCATCGAATTCGAAAAGACCCTGGCCGAGTGCAAGGAATACGCTGAGCTGCTCAAGCCGCTGATGCTCGACGTGACTGCCGAGCTGCACGACCTGCGTCGTGCCGGCAAGGACATCATGTTTGAAGGCGCGCAAGGCTCGTTGCTCGATATCGACCACGGCACCTACCCGTACGTGACCAGCTCCAACACCACCGCAGGTGGCGTGGCGACCGGTTCGGGCGTGGGTCCGATGTTCCTCGACTACATCCTGGGCATCACCAAGGCCTACACCACTCGCGTCGGTTCCGGCCCGTTCCCGACCGAGCTGTTTGACGAAGTCGGTGCGCACCTGGCCAAGCAGGGTCACGAGTTCGGCGCCACCACTGGTCGCGCCCGTCGTTGCGGTTGGTTTGACGCCGTCATCCTGCGTCGCGCTATCGACGTGAACAGCATCTCGGGCATCTGCCTGACCAAGCTGGACGTACTCGACGGCCTGGAAACCATCAACATCTGCGTCGGCTACAAGGACGCGCAAGGCAATGCTGTTGCCCCGACCGATGCTGACAGCTACGTCGGCCTGCAGCCGGTGTACGAAGAAGTACCGGGCTGGAGCGAATCGACCGTGGGCGCCAAGACCCTGGAAGAGCTGCCGGCCAATGCTCGTGCCTACATCAAACGCGTTGAAGAGTTGATCGGCGCGCCGATCGACATTATTTCGACGGGCCCGGACCGCAATGAAACCATCGTTCTGCGTCATCCGTTCGCTTGATAAGTCGTTGATGTAAAAAACAAAGGCCCCTTAATCGGGGCCTTTGTCGTTTATGCCTGTTGGACGGCATGACCTTTGCTGTGAATCTGTCTACAAGAGTGCCATCAAATTAATGGCGTCAGAAGTAGAGGGATTTAAAGTGTCAGCCGTTCTCTCACTGTTACAAAGCCGTTTGTTGCGGCCGGTGTTCGTTACCCTTGGTATCGCCCTTTTGGTGCAGGTGTTGGTGGCGGTTGCCCTGACGCGGAGCACGGTGACCGCGCTGGAAGCCGATCTGGCCGTGCGCCTGGGTGCCGACAGCCAGAAACTCTCCGGTGAGCTGGAGCAGGCGGGGCGTGAAGTCACTTCAAGTCTTGATGCGTTATCGGCCAGCACTCGTCAGCGCCTCACGGCTGGCCTGTCCACACGCCTCAAAGAAGAGCAGGCGCAACTGCGGGCGACGCTGGAAAAGGATCTGAAAGATTCGGCCAACGACATGGCGCAGTTGCTTGCATCCGTAGCGCCGCGTGCCATGTGGGACAGCGACGTGCCGACGCTCTCGGAGTTCGCTCGTCGCGCCCAGCGCAATCCCAACGTGCTGTTCGTGGTGTATGACGACGCCACCGGCCAGCATCTGACCCGTTATCTCAACCGTGAAAATCCGATCAACAAGGCCTTGCTGGAAAAAGGTCAGGGCGAGCGTGCGCTGGATAAAGTACTCGATGCGGCGAAAAACGATCCTTCGGTTTACTACCTCGAAGCCTCGATCAATCCCAATGGCGTGGAAATCGGCAAAGTGCTGATGGGTGTCTCCACGGCCTCGGTGGAAAGCGATCTGGCCGAGCTCGACAAGCGCTTCCTCGCGCTAATTGCCAGCAGCGATCAATTGGTCGGCGACAGCCTCAAAGGCGCAGCGGCGGACAGCGCCAAGGCAATGCAGGCGCGCCTGCAATCGGCGCAGGGCACCGCTGGCGAAATGAAAGCCAACACCGCACAAACCGTTCAAGACGCTGCCGCGACACTGCGCTGGCGTATCGGCCTTGGCCTAGCACTGGTCGGTTGCGGCGTCCTGCTGTTGCTGGCCGTGGTGCTCGGTCATCGTGTGGTCAATCGTCTGAAAATGCTCAATGCGGCGATGGGCGATCTGGCAGCGGGCGAGGGCGATCTGACCAAGCGTGTGCAGATCAACAGCAAGGATGAAATCGGCGACATGGCCTCGGCGGTCAATCGCTTTGTGGATAAATTGCAGCCGATCGTACGCGAGGCGGGCGATGTCGCTCAGCGCACTGGCGTGGAAATCGGCGCGATGACTTTGCGCAACGCTGGCGCCGATGCGGCTGCCGGAATGCAGCGCGATGAAGTTGCAGAAAGCCTTCGCGCGCTGTCGCAAATGGCAGACGAGGCGCAGTCGGAAAGTCAGGCAATGCAGGCGGCGCTGAAGCAGGTTGTCGATATTCGTCAGGCCACCGATGAGAACACCCGGACTTCGGCGAAAGTTGGCAGCCTGATCGAAGCGCTGGCCGGGCAGGTCGATACCGGGGCGAAGGTTATCGAGCGACTGGCGCAGCAGAGCGAGCAGATCGAGGTGGTGTTGACGGTGATTCACGGCATCGCCGAACAGACCAACCTGCTGGCATTGAACGCTGCGATCGAGGCGGCGCGCGCCGGTGAAACCGGGCGTGGGTTTGCCGTGGTCGCGGATGAAGTGCGTGCACTGGCGAGCAAAACGCAGAGCTCGACGGGTGATATTCAAGCGCACATCGTTGCTCTGCAACAGGGCGCACGTGAGGCAGTCGAGGCGATTGGTCAGGCCGGACGGCAGGCCAGCGAAGGTTTGCTGGTCTTGCGCGACAGTGCGCGGTTGCAGCAGTCGGTGCAGGCTTCGGTTGAGCAGGTGCACGCGGCGATCGGTCTGGCGACGCAAGCAGCAGCGCATCAGGCGCAGGGTGCACAGGCAGTGCGTGGGCGCGTCGAAACGATTCATGCGCAGGCCGAGAAAGCGGCGCAGGCAGTGGTGGAAACCACGGCCAGTGGCAAGGTGCTGGATGGTCTGGCGGCGCAATTGAAAGCCAGCCTGGGGCAGTTCCGCGCTTAGTGGTATCCGGGCTGGCCTCTTCGCGAGCAGGCTCGCTCCCACAGGGAAACTCAACCCATTGTGAGAGCGAGCCTGCTCGCGAATACGGTATCAGCGGCTCAGATACATCCGTGTTGTCAGCAGATAAACCGGCAACCCCGAGACCACAATCAACAACGCCGCATAAGGCGCCGCCGCGGCAAACTCGACATTCGCTGTATGCGCCCAGACTTCGGTCGCCAATGTATTGAGTCCGGTAGGGCTGAGCAGCAACGTTGCCGTCAATTCCTTCATCGCATCAAGAAACACCAGCGCAAACGCTGCGCCCAGTGCCGGGAAAATGATCGGCAAGGTCACCCGGCAAAACGCGGTGAACGACGATGCGCCTAATGTCCGCGCCGCTTCTTCCAGCTGCGGTGCAGCCTTGTTCAGCGCAGTACGGATCGGCGCCTGCGCCAATGGCAGGAAGAGCAGCGCATAGGCGATCAGCAGCAAGCCCGACGTTTGATACAGCACTGGCACGTAATGCAGGGCGAAATACACCAGCGTCAACGCAATCACCAGCCCCGGCAGCGCGTGCAGCAGATAAGGCAGGCGTTCGGCCCAGATTGCCAATTGGCCTTTATAGCGCACCACCAGCAGTCCGACCGGTACTGCCAATAACAGGCACAGCGCCGCGCCGCCCAATGACAATGCCAGCGATGACAACAGCGCCTCGGTGATCGCCGCTACCGGGAACGCCGCCGATGAGCCGACCGCCAGCCAATACGCCAACATCCCCAACGGAATGCCGCTGCCGATAATCGCCAGCAACAGGCAATACAACTGACCAAGCGCCGCCCACGGTCCAAGCTTTACCTGTTCAGCTTGCCGCGCCGCGCCCTGGCCGGTGCGCACATGCCGGCCCTTGCCACGCACGCGCAGCTCCAGCCACAACAGCAGCAGACACAGCGCCAGCAACACCGCCGAAAGCATCGCGGCGTTGGCATTGCTGAATTCCAGTTCGAATTGCTGGTAGATCGCCGTGGTGAAGGTTTGCAGGCCAATGATCGACAGCGCGCCGAATTCCACCAGCATGTGCAGGGCAATCAGCAGCGAACCGGCCAGCAGCGATGGCCACAGCAGCGGCAGGGTGACGCGGAAAAATACGCCCCAGCGATTCTGTCCCAACGTGCGGGCGGATTCTTCGAGGGAGGGATCGAGATTGCGCAGGGTCGCCGCAACTGGCAGGAAGATCAGCGGATACTTCGACAGGCTCATCACCAGAATCGCCCCGCCGAGGCCTTCGAATTGCGCGCTGAGCGAGACCCAGGTGAAGCTGCTGACAAACGCCGGCACCGCAAACGGCAGGCACAGGATCACGCCCCACAGGCGCCGCCCCGGCAGATTGCTGCGCTCCAGCAGCCACGCTAGCGACAGACCTATCACGGCGCAGGTAACCGTCACGCCGACCATCAGTGCCAAGGTGTTGCGCAACAGGCCGAACACATACGGGCGCCACAGCAAATGCAGCGCCTCGGCCCAGCCGGCCTGCCAGGCTTTCAGTCCGACATAGGCCAGTGGCAGCAGGCTCATGACCACCAGTAGCAATACCGGCAGCACCAGCCAGATTGACGGCCGTTTGCGTCGTGGCACGTAACCCCCGCGCGCGGCGGGGGCCGATAACGATGCTGCCATCAGTTCAGGCCAACTTCGCGTTCCAGCTCCAGCGCTTCTTCAGCATTGCCCAGATCCGCCGGAGTGACGTTCGGCGCTTCCAGTTCGCTGAACGGCTTGAGGCCGCGATCCGACTCCATGCCTTTGTGCAGCGGGTATTCGGCGGTGGTCTGAGTGATCACGCGCTGACCTTCTTCGCTGGCCATGAAGGCGAGGAATTGCTGGGCTTCTTTTGGATGTTTGCTGGATTTCAGCACGGCAGCGCTGGACACGGTGATCAAGCCGCCAGCGTCGCCGCCGGTGAAATAATGCAGCTTGGAGTCGAGCTTGCCTTTCTCGCGTTGCAGGGCGAACCAGTAGTAGTTGTTCACCAGTACGGTAGCGACTTCGCCGTTTTCCACAGCTTTGAGTGCGACCATGTTGTTGCTGTAGGTCTTGCCGAACGCGCGCAGGCCGGTCAGCCATTCTTCGGCGGCGTCACGACCGTGCAGCTTGATGATTGCTACTGCCTGTTCCTGGAAGGCGCCACTGGTCGGCACGAAGCCGACCTTGCCTTGCCACTGCGGCTCGGAGAATTCCATCACCGATTTCGGCAGGTCTTTTTCATCGATCAGTTTCGGATTGAACGCGACCACGCGCACGCGCGCGGTAACGCCGATCCAGGTACCGTTGGCGGCGACGTATTTTTCCGGCAAAACCGCTAGGGTGGCGTCATCGGCCTTGGCCAGCAGACCCTGTTCGCCGAGGTTATTCAGCGGCGGCGACTCTTCGGTGTAGATCACATCGGCGGGCGAGCGGTCGCCTTCTTCGATGATCTGGCTGGCGAGCTGGTTGCTGCTGCCTTTGCGCACGTTGACGTGGATGCCGGTCTTGGCTTCAAAAGCCTTGGCAATCGCGTCGCCGACTTCCTTGTGCTGGCCGTTGTAGAGAGTCAGGGAAACCTCGGCAGCCTGGGTGAGGGGAGTGGCGAGTGCCAGGCCGAGGAGGGTGAAGGTCAGGCCTCGGCGCAGGGTATTTCGAAACGTCATTCGCAGGGTTCCTCACTGTCGCATTGCAAAAACTTGCAACAATGATAAACGATATTGTTTCTCAAGTGCGCCTTGTGGGGCGACTAGCGATCCTGTAGGGATGGCGAAATTCAGGAAGCCAGAAACGCAAAAACCCGCTTTCGCGGGTTTTTGTGAAATCCAAGGCCTGAACCTTGAATTTGAATTGGTGCCCAGAAGAAGACTCGAACTTCCACGACCGTAAGGTCACCAGCACCTGAAGCTGGCGTGTCTACCAATTTCACCA
>NZ_JBAWKM010000011.1:130727-203009 GCF_037095675.1 Pseudomonas sp. CCNWLW23
AGAAGACTCGAACTTCCACGACCGTAAGGTCACCAGCACCTGAAGCTGGCGTGTCTACCAATTTCACCACCTGGGCATCATCGAAAGCGCTTGTGCGTCGTCGATGGCGCGCACTATACGGAGCGCCTTTTTAACTGTAAACCCCTGCCGCAGAAAAAACTGAATTTTTTTACCAGCGGCGTTCAAAACGGTGTCCGAGCGTCGATACAAGGCCTTGCACAGCCTTATAGAAGCGGAAATTTCCCGTTTCCCGGCGCCTATGCCAAACTAACCCGCATATAGACAAGGTGAAAACTCTCTAATGGCCGATTGGCAGTCCCTCGATCCCGAGGCCGCTCGTGAAGCGGAAAAATACGAAAACCCTATTCCCAGCCGCGAACTGATCCTGGCGCACCTCGCCGATCGGGGTTCGCCTGCTGCCCGCGAGCAACTGGTCGAAGAGTTTGGTCTGACCACAGAAGACCAGATCGAGGCCCTGCGCCGCCGCTTGCGCGCCATGGAGCGCGACGCTCAACTGATCTACACCCGCCGTGGCACTTACGCGCCGGTCGACAAGCTCGACCTGATCCTCGGCCGCATCAGCGGTCACCGTGACGGTTTCGGCTTCTTGGTGCCGGACGACGGCAGCGACGACCTGTTCATGAGCCCGGCGCAAATGCGTCTGGTGTTCGACGGTGACCGTGCGCTGGCCCGGGTTTCCGGTCTCGACCGTCGTGGTCGCCGTGAAGGCGTGATCGTCGAGGTGGTGTCCCGCGCTCACGAAACCATCGTTGGTCGCTACTTCGAAGAAGGCGGCATCGGTTTCGTGGTTGCCGACAATCCGAAGATCCAGCAGGAAGTGCTGGTGACGCCGGGCCGCAACGCCAACGCGCAGATCGGTCAGTTCGTCGAAGTGAAAATCACCCACTGGCCAACGCCGCGCTTCCAGCCGCAAGGCGATGTGGTCGAAGTGGTCGGCAACTACATGGCGCCGGGCATGGAAATCGATGTTGCCCTGCGCACTTACGACATTCCGCACGTCTGGCCTGAAGCGGTTGTGAAAGAAGCTGCCAAGCTCAAGCCGGAAGTTGAAGAAAAAGACAAAGAAAAGCGCATCGACCTGCGTCATCTGCCGTTCGTCACCATTGACGGCGAAGATGCCCGCGACTTCGATGACGCGGTCTACTGCGAAGCCAAACCGGGCAAGCTGCGCCTGTTCTCCGGTGGCTGGAAGTTGTACGTGGCGATTGCCGACGTTTCCAGCTACGTGAAGATCGGCTCGGCGCTGGACAACGAAGCTCAGGTTCGCGGCAACTCGGTGTACTTCCCCGAGCGCGTGATTCCGATGCTGCCGGAGCAACTGTCCAACGGCCTGTGCTCGCTGAATCCTCAGGTTGATCGTCTGGCCATGGTTTGCGAGATGACCATCTCCAAGTCCGGCGAAATGACCGACTACTGCTTCTATGAGGCGGTGATCCATTCCCACGCCCGTCTGACCTACAACAAGGTCAGCGCGATGCTGGAAACGCCGAAGGCTACCGAAGCGCGCAAATTGCGTGGCGAGTACACCGACGTCGTGCCGCACCTCAAGCAGCTCTACGCGTTGTACAAGGTATTGCTGGCCGCCCGTCACGTACGTGGCGCGATCGATTTTGAAACCCAGGAAACCAGGATCATCTTCGGCTCCGAGCGCAAGATTGCCGAAATTCGTCCGACCGTGCGTAACGATGCGCACAAACTGATCGAGGAGTGCATGCTGGCCGCCAACGTGGCCACTGCCGAATTCCTCAAGAAGCACGAAATTCCTGCGCTGTATCGTGTTCACGCCGGTCCGCCGCCAGAGCGTCTGGAAAAACTGCGCGCGTTCCTCGGTGAGCTCGGCCTGTCCCTGCACAAAGGCAAGGACGGTCCGTCGCCGAAGGATTATCAGGCCCTGCTGGCGAGCATCAAGGATCGTCCGGATTTCCACCTGATCCAGACCGTCATGCTGCGTTCGTTGAGTCAAGCGGTGTACAGCGCTGAAAACGATGGCCACTTCGGCCTGAATTACGAAGCCTATACCCACTTCACCTCGCCGATCCGTCGCTACCCGGACCTACTGACGCACCGTGCGATCCGCAGTGTGATCCATTCGAAACAGGACACCCCGCACGTCCGTCGTGCCGGTGCGATGACCATTCCGAAAGCGCGCATCTATCCGTACGACGAAGCGGCGCTGGAGCAGCTCGGCGAGCAGTGCTCGATGAGTGAGCGCCGTGCCGACGAGGCGACCCGCGACGTGGTGAACTGGCTCAAGTGCGAGTTCATGAAGGATCGCGTGGGCGAGTCGTTCCCGGGCGTGATCACCGCAGTGACCGGTTTTGGTCTGTTCGTCGAGCTGACCGATATCTACGTCGAAGGCCTGGTGCATGTCACCGCGCTGCCGGGCGATTACTACCACTTCGATCCTGTGCACCACCGCTTGGCGGGCGAGCGCACCGGTCGCAGTTTCCGTCTTGGCGACACCGTTGAAGTACGCGTCATGCGCGTCGACCTAGACGAGCGCAAGATCGACTTCGAGATGGCCGAGAAAACCATCAGCGCGCCGATTGGTCGCAAAAAACGTGGCACCGAAACCGCTGCGCCTGCTGCCAAGGCTGCGGAAGAAAAGGCTCCAGCGAAAACCGCCAGCCGTCGTCCGGCCAAGGAAAAGGTCGCCGAAGCCTATCGCCCGAGCGACGCCGTGGCGAAAAACGCTGAGCTGCGCAAAAGCCGTGAATTGAAGAAGGCCTTGCTGGCCGATGCGAAAAACGGTGGTAAAGCGGCGTCCGGGGGAAAGACCGGACGGTCGGCGCCTGACAGGGCGACCGACGGCAAGCCAGCCAAGCCGAGCAAACACCGTAAGGGCCCGCCAAAAGCGGGTTCCGCTCCAGCCAAAAGTGGCGGGGCGCGTAAACCGAAGGCGAAGTCATGAGTCAGTTGGAAAAAATCTACGGCGTTCATGCGGTAGAAGCGTTGCTGCGTCACCACCCCAAACGCGTCAAGCAGATCTGGCTGGCGGAAAGCCGCAACGATCCGCGCGTGCAGACGCTGGTCGAGCTGGCCAATGAAAACCGTGTTCAGGTCGGCCAGGCGGAGCGTCGCGAAATGGACGCCTGGGTTGAAGGCGTGCACCAGGGCGTGGTCGCGGAAGTCAGCCCGAGTCAGGTCTGGGGCGAGGCCATGCTCGACGAGTTGCTTGATCGCACCGAAGGCGCGCCGCTGTTGCTGGTGCTCGACGGTGTGACCGATCCGCACAACCTCGGCGCCTGCCTGCGCTCGGCCGATGCGGCCGGTGCGCTGGCAGTGATCGTGCCGAAGGACAAGTCGGCCACGCTGACTCCGGTGGTGCGTAAAGTTGCCTGCGGCGCCGCGGAAGTGATTCCGCTGGTGGCCGTGACAAACCTGGCGCGCACTCTGGAAAAACTCCAGCAGCGCGGTTTGTGGGTAGTCGGCACCGCAGGTGAAGCCGAGGTCAGCATTTATGACCAGGACCTCACCGGCCCGACCATCCTGATCATGGGCGCCGAAGGCAAAGGCATGCGCCGCCTGACCCGCGAGCACTGCGACTATCTGGTGAATCTGCCGATGGCCGGCAGCGTCAGCAGCCTCAACGTGTCGGTCGCCACCGGCGTGTGCCTTTTCGAAGCCCAGCGCCAGCGCGGTGCGAAGGCCAAGGCCAGCGCTTCGCGCAAGCTATAAGCTGCAAGCTGCAAGCTGCAAGCCTCAAGTCAAAAGCGGTCCGCTTGCAGCTTGAGGCTTGTAGCTCATAGCTGCTGTTCAAATAATCACCAATTGCCTTGCGCCCCCGCAGTCCCTTCTCTACAATTGCGCCCCTTGCTGTGACGGCAGGCACGCATGTGCCCCGCGCCAGCAAGTCCATAAGTGTCATTCACTCCTTGTCTGACCGTTTTTGAGCGGCAGGCTACAACCCGTAAGGAGCATTCATGCGTCATTACGAAATCATCTTTCTGGTCCACCCGGATCAGAGCGAGCAAGTCGGCGGCATGGTTGAGCGTTACACCAAGCTGATCGAAGAAGACGGCGGCAAAATCCACCGTCTGGAAGACTGGGGCCGTCGTCAACTGGCCTACGCAATCAACAATGTTCACAAGGCTCACTACGTGATGCTGAACGTTGAGTGCACTGGCAAGGCTCTGGCCGAGCTGGAAGACAACTTCCGCTACAACGATGCAGTGATCCGTAACCTGGTCATCCGTCGCGACGAAGCCGTTACCGGCCAGTCCGAGATGCTCAAGGCTGAAGAAAACCGCAGTGAGCGCCGTGAGCGTCGCGACCGTCCTGAGCACGAAGGCGCCGAAGGCACCGACAGTGATGACAGCGACAACAGCGATAACGCTGACGAGTAATCCACGGACCTTATTAAGGAGCCTATCAAATGGCACGTTTCTTCCGTCGTCGTAAATTCTGCCGCTTCACCGCTGAAGACGTGAAAGAGATCGACTACAAAGATCTCAACACTCTGAAAGCCTACGTATCCGAGACCGGCAAAATCGTTCCAAGCCGCATCACCGGTACCAAAGCTCGTTATCAGCGTCAGCTGGCCACCGCTATCAAGCGCGCCCGCTTCCTGGCCCTGCTGGCCTACACCGACAGCCACGGCCGCTGAGACCGGGCAGTCGACAAGTAGCAAAGGATTGAATGCATGCGCGCCTTAGCTGAGTTCATCATGCGAGGCCGAATGCAGGCCACTCTCGTGGTGGCCGGATGTGCAACATTGCCGTTGTTGTATTGGTTGGGTGCTGCCGCCGGGAGCCTTGTGCTGCTGCGGCGCGGATTGACGGACGCCCTTGGCGTTCTGTCACTGGGACTGCTGCCGGCATTGATCTGGTGGCTGTATGCCGACGACCCACGGGCACTTCTGGTGCTGCTGGGGTCTTCGGGGCTTGCGTTGGTTTTGCGCGCAAGCGAATCCTGGGTCCGCACGCTGCTGGTCAGCGTAGTGATCGGAGTGGTGTTTTCAGTGGTGCTCGGGGTCGCGTTTGCGGCCCAGATCGAGATGCTTGCACAGGCCCTTATAAAGGTCATGCCGGCACTTCTTGGTGAGACCTACAAGCAATTGTCGGTCGATGAGCAAGCGCGTTTCGCGTCCCTGATTGCACCAGTCCTGACCGGACTGATTGCGGCCTTGTTGCAGATCGTCAGCGTGCTGAGCCTGATTGTCGGGCGGCATTGGCAGGCGTTGTTGTACAACCCGGGTGGTTTCGGTCGCGAGTTTCGCGCCATCCGCATCCCGCTGGGGCCGGCGATGTTACTGCTGGCGTTGATGCTTCTGGGCCCGAATCTCGGTGCACAGATGGCCATGTTGACGCCGTTGTGCAGTGTACCGCTGGTGTTCGCCGGGCTGGCCCTGATTCACGGGCTGGTCGGGCAGAAGCGACTGGCCGGTTTCTGGCTGGTGGGGTTGTACGTCACGCTGCTGTTGTTCATGCAGCTGATCTATCCGTTGCTCGTGGTTCTGGCCATTGTCGACAGCCTGATTGATTTTCGCGGTCGTCACGTGTCGAAAGACACCGACAGCGCGAACGGTGAAGGTTAAAAGTTAGAGGATTTTCACATGCAACTGATCCTTCTGGAAAAAATCGCCAACCTGGGCAACCTGGGCGACAAAGTAAACGTTAAGGCCGGTTACGGCCGTAACTACCTGCTGCCTTTCGGCAAGGCTACCGCTGCGACCGCTGCCAACCTGGCTGCGTTCGAAGAGCGTCGCGCCGAGCTGGAAAAAGCCGCCGCAGACCGTAAGGCATCGGCTGAAAGCCGTGCTGCCCAACTGGCCGAGCTGGAAGTGACCATCACTGCCACCGCTGGCGACGAAGGCAAGCTGTTCGGTTCGATCGGTACTCACGACATCGCTGACGCACTGACCGCTTCCGGCGTTGAAGTGCAGAAGAGCGAAGTTCGTCTGCCGAACGGCACCATCCGCAACGTGGGTGAATTCGACGTGGCCGTGCACCTGCACGCCGAAGTTGAAGCCACCGTACGCGTTGTCGTGGTAGCAGCTTAAGCAACACGGATCGGCTGGCGGCTTGTCCGTCAGACGGTTAACATCGGGCACGATCCTGTTTACAGGTCGTGCCCTTTGTCTTTCTGAATTCCCTGCTTTTCACTAATACTCAAGTGGCCATGAACGATATCTCCGCTCCCGAGCAATACGATCTGCAAACCGCTGCCCTGAAGGTGCCGCCGCATTCCATCGAGGCTGAACAGGCCGTACTCGGTGGTCTGATGCTGGACAACAACGCCTGGGAACGCGTGCTTGATCAAGTCTCCGATGGCGATTTCTATCGACATGACCACCGTCTGATTTTCCGCGCGATCGCCAAACTGGCCGATCAGAACTCGCCGATCGACGTCGTGACCCTTGCCGAACAACTGGATAAGGAAGGTCAGACGTCGCAAGTCGGCGGCCTCGGCTATCTTGGCGAACTGGCGAAAAACACCCCGTCCGTCGCCAACATCAAGGCCTATGCGCAGATCGTCCGCCAGCGTGCGACGTTGCGCCAATTGATCGGCATCAGCACCGAGATTGCCGACAGCGCCTTCAACCCGGAAGGTCGCACCGCTGAAGAAATCCTCGACGAAGCCGAACGGCAGATCTTCCAGATCGCCGAAGCGCGGCCGAAGACCGGCGGCCCGGTCGGCGTCAATGAGCTGCTGACCAAGGCCATCGACCGCATCGACACGTTGTTCAACACCGCCGACGCGATCACCGGTCTGTCTACGGGTTACACCGACCTCGATGAGAAGACCAGCGGCTTGCAGCCGTCCGACCTGATCATTGTCGCCGGCCGACCGTCGATGGGTAAGACCACCTTCGCGATGAACCTGGTGGAAAACGCCGTGTTGCGCAGCGAGAAGGCTGTCCTGGTTTACTCCCTCGAGATGCCAGGCGAATCGCTGATCATGCGTATGCTGTCTTCGCTCGGCCGAATCGATCAGACCAAGGTGCGTTCCGGCCAACTCGAAGACGACGACTGGCCGCGCCTGACATCGGCGGTCAATCTGCTCAACGACCGCAAACTGTTCATCGATGACACCGCCGGCATCAGCCCGTCGGAAATGCGCGCGCGAACCCGGCGTCTGGTGCGTGAGCACGGCGATGTCGGCCTGATCATGATCGACTACCTGCAACTGATGCAGATTCCCGGGTCCAGCGGTGACAACCGCACCAACGAGATTTCCGAGATCTCGCGATCCCTGAAAGCCCTGGCCAAGGAATTCAACTGTCCGGTAGTGGCGCTGTCGCAGCTCAACCGTTCCCTTGAACAGCGCCCGAACAAACGCCCGGTGAACTCCGACTTGCGGGAATCCGGAGCGATCGAGCAGGACGCCGACGTGATCATGTTCGTTTACCGCGACGAGGTGTATCACCCGGAAACCGAGCACAAGGGCATCGCCGAAATCATCATCGGCAAGCAGCGTAACGGCCCGATCGGTTTCATTCGGCTGGCGTTCATCGGTAAATACACGCGCTTCGAAAACCTCGCACCAGGCAGTTACAACTTCGACGACGACGAATGACAGCAGGCCGGATCATCCGGCTGCTGTCTTGGCCTGCTTCAATCGGCCGAAACTGCCGTCTCGCTGCTGGCAGGCTTTTCAACTGCCTCACCGGGGCGAATTTCCTCGCGCGTCAGTGACTGGATCAGCGTCGCTTCGATAATGGCCAACTGTGCAGTGACGTCATTGGTTTGCGCGTCGTATTCGGCCTGGGTCAGTACTTTTTTCGCGAATTGCTCGTCCAGTGCCGCCTGTCTCTGTTGATAAGGCTGACGTGCGGCGTCGAACCGGGACGGATATTTGTGCGTGATGAAGTCCTGCCAGAATTCCATCGACACCAGAGCCTGAAACTCTTCGGGAGAGCCGTTCAAGGCGATGACTTTACGGTAGGCGACTTCCAGCATGGGCGGTGTGACGCCGGCCATGCCGATAAAGGACAGCGTCTGCGGCTGAAACGGCAACTGCAGCCGATCCTTGAGGCCAAAGCGGTAGGCCATGGTCATTTCATGCGGGTCGCTCAGGCGCAGGCGCTGGGTATTGCGCTCACGCGCTGGAGCCTGTGGATCGTTGGCGATTGTCCTGCTCGCAGCGATATCTGCTGCGGCCAGTTCATCGACCTGCCTTAGCCTGAACAGACTTCTGGACAGATCCACCAGGCGAGTGCCATCCCCGTCTTGCCTTGCCTGCACTCTGGCCGTATGCGTCATGGTCAGCACTTGCAGGTCAGTAAACGTGGCGGCGGCAAGGTCAGTGCAGCCGGCTTCGCAGGCGCGATCGAAAACATCTCTGCGCAGAGCGCGTGATTGCACGTTGTTCTCGCTGATGGCATCGACCACGTCCCAGACCTGCCGACGGAAATCGGCGTGGTGGCCGAGTCTGGAAATGATGTTGAAAAAGCCATCCGAGCCGTCCTGTGCTTTCAGTCTGTCCAGCTGCGCGGTGCGTTTCGTCGCCTCGGTTGCCGTCATACCGACGGTCAACTGCGGATAGGCCGACGCCGCGTTCATTAGCGCCGGCTGTGGGCGGGCTGCCGGGGCAGAAGTGGTCAGCAGGTTCAGAGGATTGTAAAGCGATGTTGCGGAGTGGCGCAGCCGCTCACTGTAGCCGGCCAGGCGTTCTCGGGTGTATTCGTTCAGGGGGTTATCGCTTATCTGAGTGCCGCTGTTGACCTGAATCGAATGCCTCAGGCGATCCGCTGCCGGTGCGACGACAAAGCTGGGCAGGTTCGTGATCCGGTTGTTGTTCAGAAGTATCCTGCCCAACAGGGGCTGATCGAACAGTCCGGCTGGCCAGCTTCCGATGCCGGTGTTTGACATGTCGACTTCGCGGATATCAGTGATCGCGCTGAAATCCGGGCTCACGTTCAAGTGCGGGTTGTCGTGTATCCACAAGGCCCTCAAGGTCGTTCTACCGGCCAGTATCTGCGCGGTCTCGGCGGTGAGTTCGAGTTGATTCCCCTGCAGGAACAGACGGGTCATCCCGTGCATTTCGCCGATGGCCGGCGGGAGATCCCTGAGACGATTGTTGGCCATGTTCAGCCAGCGCAAATGGCGGAAGCGGGTCAGAAAACCTTCCGGGGATTCGGTGAGATTCATGTTGTTGAGTTTGAGCGAGCCGACATGGCTGAAATCGGTGTTCAGATCCGGCAGGGTCGGCAACGTGAGGCCGCTCAAATCCAGCTCCAGACCTATCGGCGTGCCGTCGAAGGCGTGTTTCTGCGGCGTTTCACGTCGCCAGCAACTGATGATCCGATCCCGTGCCTCGATGCGCTCATTGCGGGTTTGGGTGTTGATCTGCAACTGATTGACGCGGATATAGCGCAGAGGATTGCTGCCTCCTGAAAAAACCCAGTTATCCAGCTGGTTTTTCAACACGGCGAAATCCTGTTCGAGCTCCAACAGCCTGGTCGCGACAGTGGCCTTGTCATGGTTCCAGATAAACTCCCGGCATTCCTTGATGCTTTTGCTCGGAAACAGTTTTCGGTAGCGCTGCGCGCGCGAGTTCTCACTGTCGAATACAGCGGGGTGGGCCGGAGTCATCAACTGCGGATGCAGTTCGTTGAGTTTTCGCCAGTAGCGATCGAACTTCCTCCAGTAAGGCGAAGGGAAGTCATTGCCTTCAAGCAGCGTGTGGTTGTTGATCCGCGCGACCACAGCCAATTGATCGGCTGGCGGGTTGATGTGTGCGTCGGGGACTTCGCGCAGTTTATTGTTGCTGAGGTCGAGGCCGGTCAAGGTGATCTTGTCAGCCAGGCCGATGGGCCACTCACTGATGCCGGTGTTCTTCAGGCCCAGTGTCTGCAGCCCGGACATCGCACTGAAATCGGGCAGCATCTGGAGTGGGTTGTTCGACAGGTCGATGCTGACCAACTGATGCAATGCACTCAATGCACCAGCGCTGTTCTCATCGAGTTTTATCTGGTTTGAGGTCAGATTCAGGTGGGTGAGCCGGCTCATCGCGCTGATCTCTGCGGGCAATTTTTCCAGACCGCAATGGCTGATCGTCAAGTTCTCCAGATTCGGCAACCGCGACAGGAACGTGTCGGCAGTGTCGGACCAGACGACGCTATCAAGAGTGAGCAACGTCAACCGACTGAAGTCGGCAGTCAGTGGCGGTAGCGGTCCTTTCAGTGGTGGCAGCGCAAGGTGCGGCGATTGCTGGAGCCAGCAGTCCTTGATGATCCGGGCAATGTGTTCTGCCCGAGCCTTTTCCCGGCCGGCCACGCTGGATGTTCCCGGCTGGCTGTCGGCGACGTAGGCCAGCAGTTGCGCATCGAGCGCCTTGAACTCTGCGAAACGCTGGCTGATCGTGGCTTCTGCACTGTCCCCCAGGCCAATCAGGTATTCCCGGGCGGTTTGTGGCGTTTTGTCCGGATACATCTGCAGCAGCATGGCGACTTCAGGGATGTCGCCATCAATCCGGAATGCACCTGTGCGTGCGCTGGTGATCAGTGCCGGATATTCCGCCGTAACCCGCTGCCAGTAGACTTCCAGCCGCCGCCAATAGCCGCTGGCAAAGGGGTTGCCTTCGATCAGGGTGATGCGGTTGATGTTGGCTATGGCGAGCAATTGATCACTCGCCGGGCTGATGACTGTCTGCGGAATTTCACGCAATCGGTTATTGCGCAGATCGAGCGACTCCATCGCCAATTGATGCTGCAATCCGGTTGGCCAGTCATCCAGTTGTGCATTGCGCAGACCCACGGACTTGAGCTCAGGCATGCCGCTGAAATCCGGGGCCTTGCCCAGCGGGTTGTCCGACAGGTCGAGTTTTTCCAGTTGGCTGAGCGAAGCCAGCTCGCTGGCGGTCTGGTCGCTCAGTTCAATGTGGTTCGCTCGCAGGTCCAACTCCTTGAGGGCTGGCATTTGCGCAAGGTTCGCCGGCGGCCTGGCGAGCGCCGAGGCATTGATTTTCAGACGCTCCAGGGCAGTGAACCCCTTGAGGAAGTTTTCGCCCCCCTCCGACCAGGCGACCGCCTGCAAGTGCAGCGTGCGGACATGGCTGAAATCTGCGGACAGCGGAACAATGCCTGCGTCGCCAAGATCCAGTTGCAACGTTGTTCCTGTCTGACGTTTCCAGCAGCGCTTGATCTCTTGCGCGGCGCGCTCCACCGAGGGATTGGTCGCCCCGCCGGCCAGCTCACTGGTTTTCAACCAGGTCGCCAGCTCCAGCTTCAGGGTCTTGTATTCATTCTCGAGGCGCGTCAAAAAGCTTGGTACATCGTCACCCTGGGTGCGCAACAGCGTGCGGATTTGCTCGCTGTCCAGAGATGGATAGAGTTTTCGCAGTCGCGACTGGGGCGTTCGCAGTCGATTGACCGCGGCATTGAGCCGCTCGCGCAGCCCCGGTGAAGCAGGTTGGTCGGCACTGCCGCGCTGCATCCCGCCGGCCCCGCCGACCACGATGCCCTGCCAGCCCTGATCGGCATCGAATACGACAGGCTCTGATCTGCCCGGGCGCGTAGCGCTGTAGATGTTGTCGACGTCAGCGGCGACAGGATCTTCAGGGCGGACGATGCGCATCACCTCGGTCAGAGGCGTCGAAGCATCGTGATCGTGCAGGACCTGATAGCTGTGATTGTCGATCACTGCGTAGAGTTTGCCGTCATGGTGGTACAGCCCATCGCTGTCGCGTGAGCTATGGCTGAAGTCGAGCGGAGTGCGAAACGCTTGCAGGCGTGTCACCGATAAAGCGAAGGTGCTCGGTGGCGAGAACTCCAGCGCATGCCACCTGCCACTCTCCGGATCGTGCAGCATCAGCGGTCCGGAGGGCTTCGATTCGCTCGCCAACCCGGCGCGCCAGAGGCCGCTCGGCGAATCCTTGCTCACCTGCACGAAACCGCCGTCGGCCATTTCCACGTAGTGACGACCCTTGAATGTCCTCAGGCCTTCGGCGTTGGCGTCAGGCAAGCCGGTTGCGACAGCGAGGCGGTAATGCTCGACGGGGTGGCCTGTGTTGACCATGGTTTGCAGCGCTGATGCAGCCGCATGCACTGTGACATTCGGCGCCGGGATGATCGCATCAGGATCGTTGCTGTCCGTGCGCCGGTTCGCGCGGATTGGCGGGCCGCTCAACGCGGTTGGGTCAAGACTGGGGCGCGGCGTGAGGAGGGGACGCTGCGGGATGGCATCGGCGGATGTATCCGGTCGAAGATGAAAATTACCGGGGGGAGCAACTGGGTGCGGCGTTTTGCTGCGCATGTCTTACGTTCCTTGTAGTGATTGAGCGGTCGCGTCCGCAACGGACGCTGCCGGCCGGTTCGGCGTCATGCCTGATGATGTGTCTCGGGATGGAAAGAGGTGGCGGCGAGGTCGAAAATTTTCTGCGCTGCGTGGCCATCGAGGGCGGCGCGCCAGATAGGTCTGTGTGGCCGCTGCGCCAGTTCTTCCCGGCGCTGCGAACGCACACCCATGCGGCTTTGCTCAAGGGTTTTCAGGTGCCCGCCGGAAACATTGAAGTTGAGATCGGGCGTATCCGGTTTCGCGTAATGAAAGTGCGCGTGCCAGAGGGGGTCGTAGGTGTGCGCGTCAGTCAGTAGATAGACGTCGATAAAGTCTCGATTCTGCCCCTTGCCGCGTTTCAACCGGGTCTCGATTTTCTGCGCACGCACTTCGCCCTTGTCGATCAGATACAACAATCGGTCGGGGCTCAGAAAATGTTTGTCCTTGTAGATCCGGACACGAATGTTTTCGCCCTCGCTGCGCAGGCGTTCACTGGTGTCCTGCAGGCGTTGGATCAGCGCATCTGTTTCGCCATCGGTGGGCTCCTGTCGCCGAAGCTGGAGTGCGATCTCATCCATTGCCCCGGCCTTGCGCTCAAGCATCTCGACAATGTTGTCCGGATGGTTTTTGCGCGACTCTTCGCGCCGGGCTTCGCGCACATGTGCGTCGGTTTGCTCAAGGTGCTGATTGGCTCTGAGAGTCAGGTCGGGCAGGTTTGTGTCCTGCGTTGCGCGGACGGGGTGCCACTCACCAGCCCTTTGTTCATAGGTCTGCACTGGCTGTTGCGGGTCGTGCAGACTGCGTACATCGATGACTTCTTCGTTGTGCGCGGTACGTCGGGACTCGCCGACATGGATCTTGTAAATACCGTGTTTCTTTGCCTTGAAAATGCGCTTGGGTGGCGGTTGGAAGCCGGATCTGTCCTGCTCCGGAACATACTCGAAATCAATGGCCTGATCGTTGATCGGCAGCGCCGGGAGATCAGGCTGGCGTTGATATTGGAACAGGCGATGAGTCAGCGTCTCTTCGAATATTTTCAGCTCCGCGGTGATAGCCGTGCGTGACGTTGCGTGCTGCTCATCGGGTGCCAGATCAAGGCGCTCGTACCAGTAGCGAAGGGCTGTGCATTCCTGGAGCAGATCACGCAATATCGCAGGGTGCGAAGTCTCCGGAATTTTACCCAGCGCTCCATACACGAAAGTTACCTGACCAAATCTGGTCGCCAGTTCGGAGGCCTGAGGGTAGTTTCCGCCTGATTGATGGTCGTCCAGCATCAGGCTTTTGGCCAATACCCACGAAGCCACGACGTCGTGAGTGTCCATTGGTGTCAGAGCGTATGCACTGAATTCGTCCGGCGCGACCCGCCATGTGTTCACCAGATTGTCGGCAATGTGCTGGCGCTCTCGCATATGACCGAGAATTTTCCCCAGGACGTTGACTGTTCGCGGGAGCCTGTCGATGTCGATCAGTGGCCCTCCCAGCGCATGGCGGGTCAAGCCGCATTCGACCAATTGATCGTAAAAGCTCATTTGGATCTTGTGCATCGCAATCATTTTTTTGTCGTAGTCTTCCTTCTTCATGAAGTGCCGTACCGCGGGTTTTTGCTGCTTATGGAATTTTATTGCTTTTGCAAGGGACCTCAGCGCCTGGTGGCTGTGTAATTCACGATCAAGCAGCGCCATCGCTTCGCGCTTGACCGCGCCTGAGCGCTCGCCCCCCGCTTCCCTGATGCTGCGCCACACCTCCTTCAGGTGTTCACTTTTAGCGGTGTCCTGCTCGATTCGCTTGTTGAAGTGGCCAAGTCTGATTCCGACTTCCACCCGCTGCCATAGCTCTGAGGGCGCCACTCCTGTCCCTCTCTGCATCCCGGCTGCCCCCGTTACACTGGTCCCTCGCCAGCCGTAGCGAGCGTCGAAAATGATCGGTTCCGACCTGCCTGGACGGGATGCGACGTAAACATTCGTGGCATCGCTGGCGATGGGATCGTCGGGGCGAACGATGCGCATGACCGCCCTCTGCGGCGCTGATGCATCAAGATCATGCAAGACCTGATAGGCCTGATTCTCGATCTGCACATAGAGTTTGCCGTTGAAGCGCAACAGGCCATCGCCGCCCGGCTCGGTCGTGCTGAAATCCAGATCGGTGCGAAACGCCTCGAGCCGGCTCTGGGATAGCGGGTAGGTCGATGGCGCCCAAGTATCGACGGGTTGCCAGAGACGGCTCTCGGCATCGAACTGCAACAGCGGACCGGACGGGTGCAATTCGCTGGGCAATTTCGCCCGGTAAAGACCGCTGGCGGGGTCCAGACCGACCTGCACGGTGCCACCCTCAGGCACTTGGACATACTGACGTCCCTTAAGCGTCGAAATGCCTTCGGCATTGGCTGACGGCAACACGACCAGCGAAGTGATCCAGTAATCTCCCAAGGGCCGCTGATGCACAACTGCAGCCGATTCGGCGGCCGCTGTCGTGCTGACCGTTGCCCGCGCAGGCACGGAGGTAATGCGGTTGAGCCCGTGATCGATCGATGTCGATACCGTTGTGAGAGTCGGGCGTGTAGGAATTCTGTGCCCCGGTCCGCCATCGGAAAGCGCCGTGAAACCAGGCCGGGTGATCGAATAATCGGGTCGCGGGTTATGAACCGAGACGGTCGTGATGCCTCTGGTTGGTGGTTTGGGTGCCATTGCCTGTCTTCCTTTTCGTTTAATGCCCCGCTGCTCTTGGGAGTGCGACGGGCGGGCGGCTTCCTTGCCGTTTCGTGCGTCGTGCGTTCAACAAAAACGCGTAATGTGTGGCGGGTTGGCGGCGCGAGAGCAGCGCACAGAGAAACCGACCACCGTCGTCGGAATTGGTCAAAATTTGTGCTATATTCCGCGCCCGCGATTTTTCACTTCAACACCGGTCGTCGACATGCAAGCAGCCAAGCCGTTATTTGACTATCCAAAATATTGGGCCGAATGTTTCGGGCCAGCGCCATTCCTGCCGATGAGCAGGGAGGAGATGGATCAGCTCGGCTGGGATTCGTGCGACATCATCATTGTTACCGGTGATGCCTACGTCGATCATCCGTCGTTCGGCATGGCGATCATCGGCCGGCTGCTGGAGTCGCAAGGCTTCCGCGTCGGGATCATCGCGCAGCCGAACTGGCAGTCCAAAGACGACTTCATGAAGCTCGGCGAGCCGAACCTGTTCTTCGGCGTCGCGGCGGGCAACATGGACTCGATGATCAACCGCTACACCGCGGACAAGAAAATCCGTTCCGATGACGCGTACACGCCCGGCGGCATGGCCGGCAAGCGTCCGGATCGCGCCAGCCTGGTTTACAGCCAGCGCTGCAAGGAAGCCTACAAGCACGTGCCGATCGTGCTCGGCGGCATCGAAGCCTCGCTGCGCCGCATCGCCCACTACGACTATTGGCAGGATCGCGTGCGCAACTCGATCCTGATCGACGCCAGCGCCGACATTCTTCTTTACGGCAACGCCGAGCGCGCGATTGTCGAAGTCGCCCAGCGCCTGTCGTGGGGCCACAAGATCGAAGACATCACCGATGTGCGCGGCACCGCGTTCATCCGTCGCGACACGCCGCAGGGCTGGTACGAAGTCGACTCGACGCGCATCGACCGTCCGGGCAAGGTCGACAAGATCATCAACCCGTACGTGAATACCCAGGACACTCAGGCCTGCGCCATCGAGCAGGAAAAAGGCCCGGTCGAAGATCCGCAGGAAGCCAAGGTCGTGCAGATCCTGGCCAGCCCGCGCATGACCCGCGACAAGACCGTGATCCGCCTGCCGTCGATGGAGAAGGTGCGTAACGACCCGGTTTTGTACGCCCACGCCAACCGCGTGTTGCACCTGGAAACCAACCCGGGCAACGCCCGTGCGCTGGTGCAGAAGCATGGCGAGCTCGATGTCTGGTTCAACCCGCCGCCGATTCCGATGACCACTGAAGAAATGGACTACGTGTTCGGCATGCCTTACGCCCGTGTGCCGCACCCGGCGTACGGCAAGGAGAAGATCCCGGCGTACGACATGATCCGTTTCTCGGTGAACATCATGCGTGGCTGCTTTGGTGGCTGCACCTTCTGCTCGATCACCGAGCACGAAGGCCGCATCATCCAGAACCGTTCCGAAGAGTCGATCATTCGCGAAATCGAAGAGATCCGCGACAAGGTCCCAGGCTTCACCGGGGTCATTTCCGACCTCGGCGGCCCGACTGCGAACATGTACCGCATCGCCTGCAAGAGCCCGGAAATCGAATCCGCCTGCCGCAAGCCGTCGTGCGTGTTCCCCGGTATCTGCCCGAACCTGAACACCGACCACTCGTCGCTGATTCAGCTGTATCGCAGCGCCCGTGCCCTGCCGGGTGTGAAGAAGATTCTGATCGCTTCCGGCCTGCGCTACGACCTCGCCGTCGAGTCGCCGGAGTACGTCAAGGAGCTGGTGACCCACCACGTCGGCGGTTACCTGAAGATCGCTCCGGAGCACACCGAGGAAGGTCCGCTCAACCAGATGATGAAGCCGGGCATCGGCAGCTATGACAAGTTCAAGCGCATGTTCGAGAAGTACACCAAGGAAGCGGGCAAGGAGCAGTACCTGATTCCGTACTTCATCGCCGCCCACCCGGGCACCACCGACGAAGACATGATGAACCTCGCCCTGTGGCTCAAGGGCAATGGCTTCCGCGCCGACCAGGTGCAGGCGTTCTACCCGTCGCCGATGGCCACCGCTACGGCGATGTACCACTCGGGCAAGAACCCGCTGCGCAAGGTGACGTACAAGAGCGACGGCGTGACCATCGTCAAGAGCGAAGATCAGCGTCGTCTGCACAAGGCGTTCCTGCGTTATCACGACCCGAAAGGCTGGCCGATGCTGCGTGAAGCGCTGATCCGCATGGGCCGCGCCGATCTGATCGGGCCGGGCAAGGATCAGTTGATCCCGGCGCATCAGCCGGCCACCGACAGCTACCAGAGCGCCCGTCGCAAGAACTCGACGCCGGCCGGCAGCCACAAGGTCGCCAAAGAGAAGACCACCAAGATTCTCACCCAGCACACCGGTCTGCCGCCGCGTGCCAGTGATGGCGGTAATCCGTGGGACAAGCGTGAACAGGCCAAGGCTGCGGCATTCGCCCGCAACCAGCAGGCGGCCAAGGAACGCAAGGATGCGGCCAAAGGCAAAGGGCCGAAGCCGACACGCAAGCCGGTCGTGCCGCGCTAAACACTGCTTGAGCTGAACAGAACGCCAACCTTCGGGTTGGCGTTTTGCTGATCGTTCCCACGCTCCGCGTGGGAATGCCTCTCGGGACGCTCCGCGTTCCAGCCGTTACTCGCAGTATTGTCGAACATGGTTGTGACGCGGAGCGTCACGGGCTGCATTCCCACGCAGAGCGTGGGAACGATCAAGTTGTTGCCGCTGGCCTCTTCGCGAGCAGGCTCGCTCCCACAGGGGAACGCATTGCACATGTGGGAGCGAGCCTGCTCGCGAAAGCGTCCGATCAAACACCGCAAGAATCAGCGTTCGCAACATTTGCGTGCAACTGAGCCAAACCATTTCCTCGCATCGCCCGGTTTTGGTGCTGTACTGCCTTGAGCATTTCGCGAAAGCGCGCAAGCCCGTGCATGGCATAAGTCTTGCGCGCTTTCCCATACGCCCAAGGCTCGCAGGAGGCACGCCGTGTCGATTCATGTCGCATTGCATCACGTCACGCATTATCGCTACGACCGCGCTGTCGAACTCGGCCCGCAGATCGTCCGCCTGCGCCCGGCGCCCCACAGCCGCACGCGAATTCTTTCCTATGCGCTGAAAGTCTCGCCAGAGCAGCATTTCATCAACTGGCAGCAAGACCCCCAAGGCAATTACCTGGCACGTCTGGTGTTCCCGGAAAAAACCGCAGAGCTGCGCATCGAAGTCGATCTGGTCGCGGAAATGGCGGTGTTCAATCCGTTCGATTTCTTCCTCGAAGCGTACGCCGAGCGAATCCCGTTCAGCTACGCCGCCGACGAGCGCAAGGAGTTGGCGCCATACCTCGAAACCCTGCCGCTGACGCCAACGTTCAAGGCTTACCTGGACAGCATCGACCGCACGCCACTGCCGGCGGTGGATTTTCTGGTGGCGCTCAATCAGCGCCTCAGCGAAGACATCGGCTACCTGATCCGCATGGAGCCCGGCGTGCAGACTCCGGAGCACACACTGCAACACGCCTCCGGTTCCTGCCGTGATTCGGCATGGTTGCTGGTGCAGCTGTTGCGTAATCTCGGTCTGGCGGCGCGGTTTGTTTCCGGCTACCTGATTCAACTGACCGCCGACGTGAAAAGCCTCGACGGCCCGTCGGGCACCGAAGTCGACTTCACCGACCTGCACGCCTGGTGCGAGGTGTATCTGCCGGGGGCCGGCTGGATTGGCCTTGATGCGACGTCCGGGTTGTTCGCCGGGGAAGGGCATATACCGTTGGCGTGCAGTCCCGATCCGTCCTCGGCGGCGCCGATCAGTGGTCTGGTCGAACCTTGCGAGACACAGTTCAGCCACGAAATGTCGGTCGAGCGAATCTGGGAAGCGCCACGTGTCACCAAGCCCTACACCGATGAACAGTGGCGGGCGATCCAGGCGCTGGGGCGGCAGATCGATGCCGATCTGCTCGAAGGCGATGTGCGCCTGACCATGGGCGGCGAACCGACCTTCGTCTCCATTGACGACCCGGACGGCGCCGAATGGAACACTGCCGCGCTGGGGCCGGACAAGCGTCGGCTGTCCGCCGAACTGTTTCAACGCATGCGCAAGCAATATGCACCGCAGGGGCTGGTGCATTTCGGTCAGGGCAAGTGGTATCCCGGCGAGCAATTGCCGCGCTGGTCGCTCAATTGTTACTGGCGCCGCGACGGTCAGCCGATCTGGCACAACGACGCATTGATCGCCGACGAACAGCAGGACTACGGCGCCGACGGCGAACTGGCCGGACGCTTTCTTGCCAGCGTCGCCGAGCGCCTGAAGTTGCCTGCACGCTTCGTCTTCCCGGCCTACGAGGATCATCTCTATTACCTCTGGCGCGAGGGCGCGTTGCCCGGCAACGTCAGCGCCGAAGATTCGCGGCTGGAAGAACCGCTGGAGCGCGCGCGATTGCGCAAGGTCTTCAGTCAGGGCCTGAACAAGGTGATCGGCCAGGTGCTGCCGCTGGCGCGCACGGCAAAGGGCGATCAATGGCAGAGCGGGCGATGGTATCTGCGCGATGAGCACTGTCGCTTGGTGCCGGGGGATTCGCCGCTGGGTTATCGCTTGCCGCTGGCGTCGCAGCCGTGGGTGAAAGCGGCGGAATATCCGTTCATCCATCCCAACGATCCGAATCAGGACTTCGCTGAACTACCGGATGCCGCGCAGCTCGGTGTGCACGGCGAACCTGCTGCGCTGGATGAGCGGGTGCCGAAAATCGACGAGTCCGCTGACTGGCTGACCCGTACCGCATTCTGCGCCGAGGCCCGCGAAGGCCGGCTGTATCTGTTCATGCCGCCGCTGGAGCGGGTCGAGGATTATCTGGAACTGGTCTCGGCCATTGAGGCCACCGCTGAAGAACTGCATTGCCCGGTGCTGCTGGAAGGCTATGAACCACCAAGTGATCCGCGCCTGAGCAATTTCCGTGTCACTCCGGACCCGGGCGTGATCGAGGTCAACGTGCAGCCATCGGCGACCTGGGACGAGTTGGTCGAGCGCACTGAGTTTCTCTATGAACAGGCACGACAGACCCGGCTGACCACCGAGAAGTTCATGATCGACGGGCGCCACACCGGCACCGGCGGCGGCAACCATTTCGTCCTTGGCGGCGCGACACCGGCGGACTCACCGTTTCTGCGGCGGCCGGATCTGCTGCGCAGTCTGATCAGTTACTGGCACAACCATCCTTCGCTGTCGTACCTGTTTTCCGGCCTCTTCATCGGCCCGACGTCCCAGGCGCCACGCGTCGACGAGGCGCGTAATGACGCCTTGTACGAACTGGAAATCGCTTTCGCGCAGATGCCGGAACCGGGCGAGGAATGTGCACCGTGGCTGGTCGATCGACTGTTGCGCAATCTGCTGATCGACGTCACCGGCAATACCCATCGCGCCGAATTCTGCATCGACAAACTGTATTCACCGGACGGCGCCACCGGGCGTCTCGGCTTGCTGGAACTGCGCGCTTTTGAAATGCCGCCCCATGCGCGCATGAGTCTGGCTCAGCAGTTGCTGCTGCGGGCGCTGGTCGCGCGCTTTTGGCGCGAGCCTTACGCGCCGGCGAAACTGGCACGCTGGGGCACCGAGCTGCACGATCGCTTCCTGCTGCCGCACTTTATCGAAGAGGATTTCGCCGACGTCATCGTCGAGCTCAACAACGCCGGCTATCCGTTGCGTGCGGAGTGGTTCGCGGCGCATCTCGAGTTTCGTTTTCCCAAGGTCGGTGACTACGCCGTCAATGGCATCGAGCTGGAGCTGCGTCAGGCGCTCGAACCCTGGCACGTGCTGGGCGAGGAGGGCTCGGCGGGCGGCACGGTGCGCTACGTCGATTCATCGCTGGAGCGCTTGCAGGTCAAACTCAACGGCTTGCCGCCACAGCGCTATCTGCTGACTTGCAATGGCGTCGCGGTGCCGTTGCACCCGACCGGGCGGGTGGGTGAGTTTGTCGCCGGGGTGCGCTTTCGGGCGTGGCAACCAGCCAACTGTCTGCATCCGACCATACCGGTGCACGCGCCGTTGGTGTTCGACCTGCTCGATACCTGGATGGGGCGTTCGCTGGGTGGTTGCCAGTACCACGTCGCCCATCCCGGCGGGCGCAATTACGAGACCTTGCCGGTCAATGCCAATGAAGCGGAGAGCCGGCGCATGGCGCGGTTTTTCCGCCTCGGACACACGCCGGGGAAACTTCCCGTACCCAAGGTAGAAATCAATGACGAGCTACCGATGACCATCGACCTGCGCCGTTACTAGAGCCTACGCAACACGCGGATTTTTCGTATATCCGCGTGTCATGTGCCTGCGTTAGTCTGACCGTTCCCTGCTGTCTGCCGAGCTTTCCATGCCTGACCTGTTAGACCGCTACCCGCTGACTGCGGGCACCTATCACGAACTGCTCGACGGCAGCGGCGCAGTGCGTGCGCATTGGCAGCGCCTGTTCGATCAGTTGCAGCGCAGCAGCCCGGCGCAACTGGTGCAGCGTCAGGCCTTGCTGGCGCGGCAGATTCAGGAAAACGGCGTCACCTATAACGTCTATGCCGATCCCAAGGGCGCTGACCGGCCGTGGGAGCTGGATCTGCTGCCCCATGTGATCGCGGCTGATGAATGGCAGCAATTGTCCGCTGGCATCGCTCAGCGTGCGCGCTTGCTCAATGCAGTGCTGGCGGATCTGTACGGTCCGCAGCGGTTGATCAGCGAAGGCCTGCTGCCCGCCGAGCTGGTGTTCGGGCACAACAATTTTCTCTGGCCCTGTCAGGGCATTGCCCCGCCCGAGTCAGCCTTTCTGCATTTGTATGCCGTGGATCTGGCGCGCACGCCGGATGGTCGCTGGTGGGTCACTGCCGATCGCACCCAGGCGCCGTCCGGGGCCGGCTATGCGCTGGAAAACCGCACCATCGTCTCCCGCGCCTTTCCCGATTTGTACCGTGATCTGAAGGTTCAGCATCTGGCCGGTTTCTTCCGCACCTTGCAGGAAACCCTGGCCCGTCAGGCACCGCAGGGCGATGACGCACCGCTGGTGGTGCTGCTGACGCCGGGGCGGTTCAATGAAAGTTATTTCGAGCACCTGTATCTGGCGCGCCAGCTCGGTTATCCGCTGGTCGAGGGCGGCGATCTGACTGTGCGTAATGCCACGGTGTACCTGAAAACCCTCAGCGGCCTGCGCCGGGTGCACGCGATCATGCGCCGCCTCGACGATGATTTCTGCGACCCGCTGGAACTGCGGACCGACTCGGCGCTCGGGGTCCCCGGTCTGCTGGAGGCGGTGCGTCAGGGGCGGGTGCTGGTGGCCAATGCGCTAGGCAGCGGGGTGCTGGAATCGCCGGGGCTGCTGGGGTTTTTGCCGAAGATCAACCAGTTCCTGTTTGACGAAGAACTGATCCTGCCGTCGATCGCCACCTGGTGGTGCGGTGAAGCGCCAGTGCTGGCGCAGGCGTTGGAAAAACTTCCGGAGCTGCTGATCAAACCGGCGTTCCCGTCGCAGAGCTTTGCTCCTGTTTTCGGCCGTGACTTGAATGAAAGTCAGCGCCTCGAGCTGGCGCAGCGTATGCAGGCACGGCCTTATGCGTACGTCGCGCAAGAGCTTGCGCAACTGTCGCAGGCGCCGGTCTGGCAAGCCGAGGACGGTCATCTGCAACACCGCGCGATCGGCATGCGCATGTATGCGGTGGCCAGCCACGACGGCTACCGCGTGTTGCCGGGTGGTCTGACCCGAGTGGCGGCCGACGCCGATGCCGAGGTGGTGTCGATGCAGCGCGGCGGGGCGAGCAAGGACACCTGGGTGCTCAGCGACCGTGCGCCGAGTGGCGAGCAGTGGAAGGCGCAGCGCAATGTCGGCGTGCACGATCTGGTCCGCCGCGATCCATATCTGCCGTCGCGGGTGGTGGAAAATCTGTTCTGGTTCGGCCGCTACTGCGAGCGCTGTGACGACAGCGCGCGGCTGCTGCGCATCATGCTCACGCGTTACGTCGATGGCGATGATCCGCAGGCGCTGCAAGCAGCGGTCGATCTCGGCGAGCGGCTGGCGCTGTTGCCGGATGAGGGCGAACTGCCGGAGCGCCTGCTCGCTGCGTTGCTGGGCGAGGATTGGTCGTTCAGCCTGCGTTCCAATTTGCAACGCCTGCAATGGGCCGCCTCGCAAGTGCGCGGCAAGCTGTCCCGGGAAAACTGGCAGGCGCTGGTCGAATTGCAGCGCGAGGCGCTGGAGCTGGAAGTCGATGAACCGGACTTCGGCGAACTGCTGGATTTCCTCAACCGTCTGGTGATGTCGCTGGCAGCGCTGTCGGGGTTTGCCCTGGATGACATGACCCGCGACGAAGGCTGGCGTTTTCTGATGATTGGCCGGCGCATCGAACGCCTGCAATTTCTCAGCAGCAGTCTGGCGGCGTTTCTGCGCGGCGCGGGTGCGTTCGATCAGGCGGGGCTGGAGTGGTTGCTGGAGTTGGGTAACAGCAGCATTACCTATCGCTCGCGCTATCTGGCGGTGGCGCAACTGATTCCGGTGCTGGATTTGCTGCTGCTGGATGAGCAGAACCCCCACGCGGTGCTGTTTCAGCTGAAACTGGTGACACGCACGCTGAAACGCCTGAACGACGATTTCGCCGCGCCTCGGGAAACCGCGCTGCCGCAACTGGTCGAGCGCCTGTCGCGGTTTGATCTCGGTTGCCTGGAGAATCCGCTGTTCGGCAAATCCAGCGTACGTGCCGCGCTGGATGGTCTGGCCGATCTGTTGCATAAAATCGCCGAAGCCAGCGGCCAGGTATCGGATCGTCTGGCGCTGCGCCATTTCGCCCATGTCGATGATGTCAGCCAGCGAACGGTGTCCGTGTGATGAGCGCTCAATATCAGATCTTCCACGACACCTGTTATCACTACGACAGCCCGGTCTCCCTCGCGCAGCAACTGGCGCACTTGTGGCCGCGCGAATGCAGCTGGCAGCGCTGCACCGAGCAGCAGTTGCTGATCAGCCCCGAGCCGACCATGCGCCGTGATGAACTGGACGTATTCGGCAATCCGTTGACGCGTCTGGCGTTTGAGCGGCCCCATGATGAATTGCAGGTCAACGCCCGGCTGACGGTGGAGGTGCTGGCGCGACCGGCGCTGGATTTCAACCAGTCGCCCGCGTGGGAGCAGACCCGCGATGCGCTGACCTACAGCAGTCAGCCGTTGTCCGCCGACTTGCTCGAAGCCTGTCGCTACCGGTTTCAGTCGCCTTATGTGCATTTGAAGCGCAGCTTCGTCGAGTTCTCGCAAAGCTGTTTTCCGCCAGGGCGACCGTTGCTGCTCGGGGTGCAGGCGCTGATGCAGAAGATCTTCAGCGAATTCACCTTCGATGCCGAAGCCACCCAGGTGGCGACGCCGCTGGTGGAAGTGCTGGAGCGTCGACGCGGCGTCTGTCAGGACTTCGCTCATCTGATGCTGGCCTGTGTGCGCTCGCGCGGTCTGGCGGCGCGTTATGTCAGCGGCTACCTGCTGACCCAGCCGCCGCCGGGGCAGCCACGCCTGATCGGCGCCGACGCCTCGCATGCGTGGGTATCGGTGTTCTGTCCGGTATCGGGCTGGGTGGATTTCGATCCGACCAATAATGTGCAGCCGGCGCTGGAACACATCACGCTGGCGTGGGGAAGGGATTTCTCCGATGTGTCGCCGTTGCGGGGGGTGATTCTCGGTGGCGGTAATCACGACCCGGAAGTGCGGGTTACGGTGATGCCTCAGAATTGATGGGTTTTCAGATGTGGGAGCGAGCCTGCTCGCGATAGCGTCAGGTCAGCCAATGGATTTGTAACAGATACACCGCTTTCGCGAGCAGGCTCGCTCCCACAGTGATTTTGGTGTGTCAGGGAAAGCAGGGCTGTGAGGGCCGGCAGCAGAACTGCCAGCCCCGTCACAAATCCGCAGGGTCTGATTCGATCATCAAACCCGGTGGGGCTCAGGCGTCGGGCGTCTGATCTTTCGGTGCATCGGATGCATCAACATCATCATCGGTCGCCACTTCACCGTCAGGGTTCAGTGCCGCTTCTTCAGCGGTTTGCTTCTTGCGCTGAAGCTTTTCCTCTTTCTTCTGTTCCTTTGCCAGGTCTCGTTGACGTTTGGCGAAGGAGTAATTGGGTTTGGCCATGGGCGATCCTCTGGGGTCGAAGGTGAGGTTGAGCGGCGCGTATTCTGCCCTGTATCGGTGTCCGGGGGTTAACCGGGTTTTTGGTCGACCCACTTGGGCGTGACGGTCGGCTGCCACTGATCGAGGGCGTCGAGCAGGGAATCTGGCGATTCGCTCACTTGCAGCATGTCACGGTGTGGCGCGCGAACGAAGCCTTCGCCGACGATATGATCGAGAAAAGCCGTGAGTTTGCTGTAGAAACCGTTCACTTCCAGCAGCCCCAAAGGCTTGCCGTGATAGCCGAGCTGGCCCCAGGTCCAGACTTCGAACAGCTCTTCCAGCGTGCCGAGGCCGCCGGGCAGGGCGATGAACGCATCGCTCAGCTCAGCCATCCGCGCCTTGCGCGCATGCATGCCGTCGACCACTTCCAGGCGCGTCAGGCTCTTGTGGCCGATCTCCTTGTCCATCAGGCTTTGCGGAATGATGCCGATCACTTCGCCGCCAGCCGCCAGCGCGGCATCAGCGACAATGCCCATCAAACCGACGGCACCACCGCCGTAGACCAGCGTCAGATTACGCTCGGCCAATGCCCGGCCGAGGGTCACGGCAGCTTCGGTGTAGGCCGGCACGGTACCGGCGTTGGCACCGCAAAACACACAAACGGATTTCAGCGACATGCGTTACTCCTGAGTCGATCAGTCGCACAGGGTAACGGCTGGCACGCTGCGCTCCAAGGTCTAGACTTCGCGTTCGGGTGATTCAAAAGTACCGCTGGCGCCACAGGCGTAGGCGGCGAGCAAGCTGCACAACAGGCCGTTAAAGAACATGACTGGCACTCCGTTTCAGTAGGTGGGCCGATCATAGGTCTGGGCCAACGAAATGGCCGTTAGATTGTGTCGATGAGTGTCATAGCCTGAAAGTTGTATACAATTTTTGACTCAAGTCATATGAACTTGCGATGATTTCAGGCAGTCTTTCCACCACTAGTGTTTTTGTTAACCCTGCCTTGGAGATTCACCATGTTTTCCAAAGTTGTTGCGGTATCCCTGCTGGCGCTGGCCAGCAGCCAATTGATGGCTGCCGAGTGCAAAACCACCGTTGATTCCACCGATCAGATGTCCTTTAACACCAAGGAAATCGTGATCGACAAGAGCTGCAAGACCTTCACCGTCGAACTGACCCACTCCGGCAGCCTGCCGAAGAACGTCATGGGTCATAACCTGGTGATCAGCAAAGAAGCTGACATGCAGCCAATCGCTACCGACGGCCTGGCAGCCGGTATCGACAAGAACTACCTGAAAGATGGCGACGCACGAATCATCGCCCACACCAAGATCATCGGCGCCAAGGAAACCGATTCGGTGACCTTTGACGTTGCCAAGGTGGCTGACGGTGGCTACGGCTTCTTCTGCTCGTTCCCTGGCCACATCTCGATGATGAAAGGCACCATCGTCGTCAAGTAATCAGGGCCAATGTGGGAGCGAGCCTGCTCGCGAAGAGGCCATCCGCTTCACTGATGGCCAAAGAAAAAGCCCGCTGAGGATCACTCCTCCGCGGGCTTTTTCATGCCTTTGAAAAATCAAGGCGCAAACGGCATGACCCGCTTGTGATGAGTCTTGTTGTACGTATCGACAATGATCTTCGCCGCCTCGTCCCGCACCGTTTCCCCGTGCAGAAACGCATCGATCTCGGCATAGGTCACGCCATGCGCTGCTTCGTCCGGTTTGCCCGGCGAAAGATCTTCCAGGTCTGCCGTCGGCACTTTCTCGACCAGCGTTTCCGGCGCGCCAAAGCTGCGGGCAATCGCACGCACCTGATTTTTCACCAGACCGCTGAGCGGGGCGAGGTCGCAGGCGCCATCGCCGAATTTGGTGAAGAAACCCATCACTGCTTCCGCCGCGTGGTCGGTGCCAATCACCAGACCGCCCGCCACCCCGGCAATCGTGTACTGCGCCACCATGCGCATCCGTGCCTTGGTATTGCCCAGCACGAAATCCACTGACGCCGCCGGTTTGCCTTCGAACGCCGACACCTGAGCCGCCAGCGCCTTGACCGCCGGGCCGATGTTCACGGTGTGGATTTCGTCAGGGGCGATGCAGTCGAGCGAGGCCTTGGCGTCGTGCTCGTCAAACTGGGTTTCGTAGGGCAGGCGCACGGCGATGAATTTGTAGCGGTCGTCGCCGGTTTTTTCGCGCAGTTCACGTACCGCGCGCTGGGCCAGGAGGCCGGCGGTCAGTGAATCGACGCCGCCGCTGATGCCCAGCACCAGGGTCTTGAGCCCGGAATTGACCAGACAATCCTGAATGAACGTCAGGCGCCGGGCGACTTCGGCCTGCAGGGCCTGATCGTCGGCGAACGGTGGTTGCACCTTGAGCTGCTCAGCAATCTCACGCTGTACGGCTTGCATGAATTCACTCCTTGCTAGATAGACTGGATTCGGCAGGAACCTGAAACACATGTCGCAAATAGGCGACGAAATTCGGATCTTTGCAGTGGGTCTTGCCAGGCTCGTCGGAGATCTTCGCCACCGGCTGGCCGTTGCAGGCGGTCATTTTAAGCACGATGCTCATCGGTTCGACACCCGGGATATCGCAGGTGAGGTTGGTACCGATGCCGAAGCTCACATTGATGCGACCGTGCAGCGCGCGGAAAATCTCCAACGATTTCGGCAGGGTCAGACTGTCGGAGAACACCAGGGTCTTGCTCATCGGGTCGATGCCGAGCTTGTGGTAGTGCGCGATGCACTTTTCGCCCCACGCCACCGGGTCCCCGGAATCGTGGCGCAGGCCATCGAAGAGCTTGGCGAAGAACAGATCGAAATCGCCAAGAAACGCATCGGTAGTGATGCAGTCGGTGAGGGCGATGCCGAGCAGGCCACGGTACTCGCGAACCCAGCAATCGAGCGCGGCGATCTGGCTGTCGATCAGGCGCGGGCCGAGTTGCTGATGGGCCATGATCCACTCGTGGGCCATGGTGCCCAGCGGTTTCATGTCGAGCTCGCGGGACAGATGCACGTTGCTGGTACCGACGAAACGCCCCGGGAAATCATGCTTGAGCACGTTGACCACTTCGGCCTGCACGCCAAAGGAAAAGCGTCGGCGGGTGCCGAAATCGGCGACCTGCAATTGCGACAGCTCATCGGCCGAAGCATTGGCGGTCAGCCAGTCGAACTTGCGATACAGCTGTTCGCGTGCCTGCTCCAGCGAGGTCTCCCGGTAGCGATAGCGATTGCGCACTTCGCTGACGATCGCCAGCAGCGGCACCTCGTAGAGGATCACATGCAGCCATGGCCCGCGCAGGCGGATGAACAGTTCTCCGTTCTCGATGCCTGTGTGCAGATAGCGCAGATTGAAGCGGAACAGGCCGAGGAAGCGCAGAAAATCCGGTTTCAAAAAGCTGATGCGCTCGAGAAAACTCAACTGATCGGCACTCAGGCTCAGCTCGGCCAGACGCTCGATCTGATGACGAATCTCGGCCAGATACGGACGCAGGTCCTCGGCGTTGCGGCAACGGAACTCCCATTCGACTTCGACGTTGGGGTAGTTGTGCAGCACCGCCTGCATCATCGTCAGCTTGTAGAAGTCGGTGTCGAGCAGGTTCTGCACGATGCGATCGGCAAACACACTCTCGCTCATAAACGGGTCTCCAGTTGCGCCGCGCCTGGCGCGGTCTATATCGATGGCGCTAGTGGCGCATATCGGCGGTGGGGATTGCCAGCATTTTTTCAGAGCGCCGCAGATCCACTGTGGGAGCGAGCCTGCTCGCGAATGCGGTGTGTCAGTTAAAGATGATGTGGCTGACCCGACGCTTTCGCGAGGAGGCTCGCTCCCACAGGGATCCCGGTTGACCTCACAGCGGGCTATCGATTTGTTCAAGCATCCATTTCACAAAATCCCGCACCTTCGGCACTTCCGCCGCGTGCTCCGGGTAGGCCAGGTAATAGGCATCGCTGCTGGGCATTGCATGCTGCCAGGGTATGACCAGTTTGCCTTCGGCCAATTCCTCTTCCACCAGAAACCGCGGCAGCAGCGCCACGCCACAACCGACCTGGGCGGCGCGGATGCACATGTAAAAGGTTTCGAAACGCGGCCCGTGGTAGCTGTGTTCGGTGTGGTAGCCCTGACTGTCGAACCAGTCGTGCCAGGCCTGCGGTCGCGAGGCATTTTGCAGCAGCACCAGGTCGGTGAGTTGCGTCGGGTCAGTGAATGGTGTGTCCGGCAGGCTGGCCGGGGCGCAGACCGGCACCAGTTGTTCGCCGAACAATTTCAGACATTCGGTGCCCGGACGCGAAGCCTGGCCGAAATAGAAAGCCAGATCGCTGCGCCCTTGCAACAGATCGTCGGCCTCCTGTTCGTTGCACAGATCCAGATGAATCGACGGATGGCGCAGGCGCCAGCCTTTCAGGCGCGGCACCAGCCAACGGGCGCCGAAGGTGGAAGGGGTAGAGACTCGCAGGACTTCGGTCTCGCCGCCGTAGGAACGCAGGTAATGCGTCGACATCTCCACTTGGCTGAGGATTTTTCTTACCTCGACCAGATACAAATCCCCGGCCGGCGTCATCTGCAAGCGCCGACGCACGCGGCGGAACAGCAAGTGCTGCAACAGTTCTTCAAGCTGCGCGACCTGTTTGCTCACCGCACTCTGGGTCAGGTTCAGCTCTTCGGCGGCGCGGGTAAAACTCAGGTGCCGGGTCACGGCCTCGAAGCATTGCAGCGCGGTGATCGAGGGCAAGTGGCGTTTGTTCAGCATGGCCAGTCCTTTTTCTTGTCTTTCGCTAGGCAGCATGAATAAACGGAATGATATCTGGCGTAAAGGTCGTTTGTTGCATCGCCGCAGTGAGGCTACAACTAAAGGCCTGCCCGGCCATGCGAAGGATGGCCGCACACATTCTGTTTTTGCTTGAGGAGAGACCGATGGTAGCCGCATTGCTTGATCGTCTGGGAGTCAACCCGGCCCTGTACCAGAACGGCAAAGTGCCGGTGCATTCACCCATCGATGGCAGCGAAATTGCCTCGGTGAACTGGGAGGGCGCAGCCGAAGTCGAGCAGCACATCAGTCGCGCAGATCATGCATTCGAGCACTGGCGCAAGGTGCCAGCGCCGCGTCGCGGTGAGCTGGTGCGCCAGTTCGGCGAAGTGTTGCGCGAGTACAAGGCCGACCTTGGCGAGCTGGTATCGTGGGAAGCCGGCAAGATCACTCAGGAAGGTCTGGGTGAAGTGCAGGAGATGATCGACATCTGCGATTTCGCCGTTGGCCTGTCGCGCCAGTTGTACGGTCTGACCATCGCCTCCGAGCGCCCGGGCCACCATATGCGTGAAACCTGGCATCCGCTTGGCGTGGTCGGCGTCATCAGCGCGTTCAACTTCCCGGTCGCAGTGTGGGCGTGGAACACCACCCTGGCGCTGGTCTGCGGCAACCCGGTGGTGTGGAAGCCATCAGAGAAAACCCCGCTGACCGCGCTGGCCTGTCAGGCGCTGTTTGATCGCGTAGTGAAGAATTTCAGTGATGCCCCACCGAGCCTGTGCCAGGTGGTGATCGGCGGTCGCGATGCCGGCGAAGCGCTGGTCGATGACCCGCGTGTCGCGCTGATCAGCGCCACCGGCAGCACGCGCATGGGCCGCGAAGTGGCGCCGAAAGTCGCCGCGCGTTTCGCCCGCAGCATTCTTGAGCTGGGCGGCAACAACGCGATGATCCTCGGCCCGAGCGCCGATCTGGACATGGCGGTGCGCGCGATTCTGTTCAGCGCCGTCGGCACCGCCGGGCAACGCTGCACGACTTTGCGCCGTCTGATCGCCCATGAATCGGTCAAGGAAGAAATCGTCACTCGCCTCAAGGCTGCCTATTCGAAAGTACGCATCGGCCATCCGCTGGAAGGCAATCTGGTCGGCCCGCTGATCGACAAGCACAGCTTCGAAAACATGCAGGATGCGCTGGAACAGGCACTGAGCGAAGGCGGCCGGGTGTTCGGTGGCAAGCGTCAACTGGAAGAGCAATTCCCCAACGCCTACTACGTGTCGCCGGCCATCGTGGAAATGCCTGAGCAGAGCGACGTGGTCTGCAGCGAAACCTTCGCGCCGATTCTCTATGTGGTTGGCTACAGCGATTTCGAGGAAGCGCTGCGCCTGAACAATGCCGTGCCGCAAGGCCTGTCATCGTGCATCTTCACCACCGACGTGCGTGAGGCCGAGCGGTTCATGTCGGCGGTCGGCAGTGACTGCGGCATCGCCAACGTCAACATCGGCCCGAGCGGTGCGGAAATCGGCGGTGCATTTGGTGGCGAGAAAGAGACCGGCGGCGGCCGTGAGTCCGGCTCCGATGCCTGGCGCGCGTACATGCGTCGGCAGACCAACACCGTCAACTACTCGCTGGAATTGCCGTTGGCGCAGGGCATTACATTCGATTAAGCAGCTACAAGCTTCAAGCTACAAGCGTCAAGCAGACCGGCTTGCAGCTTGTAGCTTGTGGCTTGCAGCTGCTCCGACAGGAGCTTGGCAATGCTGTTACGCGAAGAATGTCTGTGGGAAACGCTCACGCCACAACGCCCGGATAACGCGGCGCTCAGAGGCGAGGTCAAGGTCGATGTCTGTGTGATCGGCGCCGGGTTCACCGGGTTGTCGGCGGCGCTGCATCTGCTGGAAAAAGGCAAAAGCGTCTGCGTGCTGGAAGCGCATCGCGCAGGGCACGGTGGCTCCGGGCGCAATGTCGGGCTGGTCAACGCCGGCATGTGGATTCCTCCGGACGAGATCGAAGCGGGGTTCGGCGAGGCGGTCGGCAGTCAGCTCAACCGCATGCTCGGTGCGGCGCCGGCGCTGGTGTTCAGCCTTGTGGATAAATACGCCATCGATTGCCAGTTGCGCCGCGAAGGCACTTTGCACATGGCGCATAACGCCAAGGGCGAGGCGGATCTGCGCAGTCGCGAGCAGCAATGGAAACGTCGTGGCGCGCCGGTCGAACTGCTGACCGGCAAGGCCTGCGAGCAAGCCACCGGCACGCAGAAAATCGCCGCCGCGTTGCTTGACCGCCGCGCCGGCACGCTCAATCCGATGGCCTATGTCACCGGGCTGGCCAATGCCGTGCGCGGGCTCGGCGGGCAGATGTTCGATCATTCGCCGGTGACTCGCCTCGAGCGCATCGGGCAGAACTGGTCGGTGCAAACCGCCCAAGGTTCGGTACTCGCTGAACAAGTGGTCATCGCCTCCAATGCCTATACCGAAGGCGACTGGACCGAGCTCAAGCGCAATTTCTTTCCCGGTTATTACTACCAGGTCGCCTCGGTGCCACTTACCGAAGACGCTGCGCAAGAAATTCTCCCGGGCGGGCAGGGCTCGTGGGACACCCGTCAGGTATTGAGCAGCATCCGTCGCGACAAGGACGGGCGCCTGTTGCTTGGCAGCCTCGGCAATGGCAATCAGAAACCGACCTGGTTTCTCAAGGCCTGGGCTGATCGGGTGCAGCAGCATTACTTCCCCAATCTGAAGCCGGTCGAGTGGGAATGCACCTGGACCGGGCGCATTGCCTTTACCCCTGATCACCTGATGCGGCTGTTCGAGCCCGCGCCCGGACTGGTAGCCGTCACCGGTTATAACGGTCGCGGCGTCACCACCGGCACGGTGGTCGGCAAAGCCTTCGCCGATTACCTGTGCAACGGCGATCCGCAGGCACTGCCGATTCCCTTCGCACCGATGCAGCCCCTGGCCGGAGTGGGCTTGCGCAGTTGCCTGTACGAGGCCGGGTTTTCCCTGTATCACGCGGGCCAGTGCCTGCGCATCGTCATTTGAGTGTTGAAATTTGTTGCCGCAAGCGGCGCTTTTGCATCCAGCGACTAGCCTGTAATGGTGCGGGTTGTAGCAGTCCCGCACCAGCAGTGTGCAGTTCGGTGACGCGGGCTGTTACAGGCTGGTTGCACGTCGTTTGCCGCTGCGGTTGCAATGATGGCGCGTGCGGGTTGCGCCTGAAAAAACAAATGGTTTCACCTTCCGCGGTTTAGACGGTTGCACGCCCAATGAAAATGGGACCGAAACAGTCGAAATAACAACAACGCAGCGACTTTTTGAAGAATAAAAAACCGATGGCACGGGCCTTGCTCTGAGCTTTGAGTGAAGTGAAGTCGCAGTGCCAACTAAAAAAAACCTTGGAGCACCACCTCATGTCCCAGACGTTTTACAAGAAAGGCTTTCTGGCCCTCGCAGTCGCTACTGCGCTGGGTGTTTCTGCGTTTGCTCAAGCTGATATCAAGATCGGTGTAGCGGGTCCTATGACCGGTGCCAACGCGGCATTCGGCGAGCAGTACATGAAGGGTGCACAGGCGGCGGCCGATGCGGTCAACGCGGCGGGCGGCGTCAACGGGGAAAAAATCGTCCTGGTCAAAGGCGATGACGCCTGCGAACCGAAGCAGGCAGTGACGGTCGCCAAGGACCTCACCAATCAGAAAGTCGCCGGCGTGGTCGGGCACTTCTGCTCCTCGTCGACCATTCCAGCCTCGGAAATCTACGACGAAGCCGGCATCATCGCGATCACCCCGGGCTCGACCAACCCGCAAGTTACCGAACGCGGCCTCAGCGCCATGTTCCGTATGTGCGGACGTGACGACCAGCAAGGCATCGTTGCCGGCGACTACATCGTCGACATGCTCAAGGGCAAGAAAGTCGTTGTGCTGCACGACAAGGACACCTACGGCCAAGGCCTGGCGGACGCCACCAAGGCTCAGCTGGAAAAACGCGGCGTCAAGCCTGTGCTGTACGAAGGCCTGACCCGTGGCGAGAAAGACTTCAGCACCATCGTCACCAAGATCCGTGGCGCCGGCGCCGATGTCGTCTATTTCGGCGGCCTGCATCCGGAAGCCGGTCCATTGGTTCGCCAGCTGCGCGAGCAGGGTCTGAAAGACGTCAAGTTCATGTCCGATGACGGCATCGTGACCGACGAGCTGGTGACCACCGCTGGCGGCCCGCAATTCACCGACGGCGTGCTGATGACCTTCGGCGCCGACCCGCGCCTGTTGCCTGAAAGCAAGACCGTAGTGGACGCGTTCCGCAAGGCCGGCACCGAGCCTGAAGGCTACACCCTGTACGCCTACGCCTCGGTTCAGACCCTGGCGGCAGCGTTCAATGGCGCCAAGTCCAACAAGGGTGAAGAGGCTGCGGCCTGGCTGAAGAAAAATCCGGTGAAAACCGTGATGGGCGAAAAAACCTGGGACTCCAAGGGCGACCTGAAAGTCTCCGACTACGTGGTTTACCAGTGGGACAAGGACGGCAAATACCACCAGCTGGAAAAGCAGAAGTAAGGGGTGAAGCGATCACTCGGCTCACTTGAAACCCTGTGGGAGCGAGCCTGCTCGCGAAGACGCACTGACAAACAACCTCTGCGTTGAATGTTCAACCGCTTTCGCGAGCAGGCTCGCTCCCACAAAGGGGTTCCGTGTGGTCAGGGCTGATCACGCTCCGACATTGCTCCGACGTACATCTGTATTTTTCCTAGAAGAACCGCGCACCCTTGGTGCGCAGGTTCTCACTGCGTGAGATTGCGTTATGGATGGTATTTTCCTGCAGCAACTGGTCAATGGCCTGACCCTCGGGTCGGTCTATGGCCTGATCGCCATCGGCTACACAATGGTCTACGGCATCATCGGCATGATCAACTTCGCCCACGGCGAGGTTTACATGATTTCCGCTTACCTGGCGGCAATCAGTCTGGCTCTGCTGGCTTACTTCGGTATCGAATCCTTCCCGCTGCTGATGCTCGGCACGCTGATCTTCACCATCGTCGTCACGGCGGTATATGGCTGGGTCATCGAGCGTGTTGCCTACAAACCCCTGCGTAACTCGACCCGCCTGGCGCCGCTGATCAGCGCTATCGGTATTTCGCTGATTCTGCAGAACTACGCACAGATCGCTCAGGGCGCCAAACAACAGGGCGTGCCTACGCTGCTGACCGGTGCCTGGCGTGTTGAAGTCGGTACCGGCTTCGTACAACTGACCTACACCAAAGTCTTCATCCTGATCGCCGCGTTTGTCGGCATGGGGCTGCTGACCTACGTCATCAAATACACCAAGCTCGGCCGCATGTGCCGTGCGACCCAGCAAGACCGCAAGATGGCCTCGATCCTGGGGATCAACACCGACCGGGTGATTTCCTATGTGTTCATCATCGGTGCAGCCATGGCCGCACTGGCCGGTGTGCTGATCACCATGAACTACGGCACGTTCGACTTCTATGCCGGCTTCATCATCGGCATCAAGGCGTTCACCGCAGCGGTTCTGGGCGGCATCGGTTCACTGCCCGGCGCGATGCTCGGCGGGATCATCCTTGGCATCTCCGAGTCGCTGTTCTCCGGTCTGGTCAACTCCGACTACAAAGACGTGTTCAGTTTCTCGCTGCTCGTCCTCGTACTGGTCTTCCGGCCGCAGGGCCTGTTGGGCCGTCCTCTTGTGTCGAAGGTGTAAGCGATGTCTGCAACCACTGAAAAATCCATCGATATCAAAAAAAGTCTGGTCGAGGCGATTCTTGCCGGCCTGATTGCGCTGATCGTGTTCGGGCCGATTGTCGGCGTGGTTCTCGACGGCTACAGCTTCAACCTCGAGGCGACTCGCGTGGCGTGGATCATTGCCATCGTCATGGCCGGTCGCTTTGCCCTCAGCCTGTTCCTGCAAACCCCCAAGGGCCTGAAGATCCTCGACGGGTTCGAGAGCAGCGGTTCCGGCGTGCACGTGCTGCCGGCGGACTACAAATCGCGGCTGCGCTGGATCATCCCGCTGATTATCGTGCTGGCGATCATCGTGCCGTTTGTTTCCAACTCCTACCTGCTCGGCGTGGTCATCCTCGGGTTGATCTACGTGCTGCTGGGGCTGGGGCTGAACATCGTGGTCGGTCTGGCCGGGCTGCTCGATCTCGGTTACGTGGCGTTCTACGCCATCGGTGCCTACGGTCTGGCTTTGGGTTATCAATATCTGGGTCTGGGTTTCTGGACCGTGCTGCCGCTGGCGGCAATCACCGCAGGCCTGGCCGGCTGCATTCTCGGTTTTCCGGTGTTGCGTCTGCACGGTGACTATCTGGCGATCGTGACCCTGGGTTTTGGTGAAATCATTCGTCTGGTGCTGAACAACTGGCTGTCCCTGACCGGCGGCCCGAACGGCATGCCGGCGCCATTGCCGACGTTCTTCGGCCTGGAGTTCGGCAAGCGGGCGAAGGATGGCGGAGTACCGTTCCATGAGTTCTTCGGTCTGACCTACAACCCCGACGTGAAGTATTACTTCATCTACGCAGTGCTGTTCCTGGTGGTGCTGGCGGTGTTGTACGTCAAGCATCGGCTGGTGAAGATGCCGGTCGGTCGCGCCTGGGAAGCCCTGCGTGAAGATGAAATCGCCTGCCGCTCGATGGGCCTCAACCACGTGCTGGTCAAGCTCTCGGCGTTCACCATCGGTGCGTCGACGGCGGGTCTGGCCGGGGTGTTCTTCGCCACTTATCAAGGCTTCGTCAACCCGACCTCGTTCACCTTCTTTGAATCGGCGCTGATCCTCGCCATCGTCGTGCTCGGCGGCATGGGCTCGACCATTGGCGTAGTCATCGCCGCATTCGTGCTCACCGTCGCTCCGGAACTGCTGCGCGGCTTCGCTGAATACCGCGTGCTGCTGTTCGGCATCCTGATGGTGTTGATGATGATCTGGCGACCACGCGGGCTGATCCGCATCAGCCGCACCGGGGTCAAACCACGCAAAGGTGCCATTCACTACGAGAGGACTGCGCCATGAGTGAAGTCGTACTCTCTGTTGAAAAACTGATGATGCATTTCGGTGGCATCAAGGCGTTGAGCGATGTCAGCCTGAAGGTCAAACGCAATTCGATCTTCGCCCTGATCGGACCCAATGGCGCCGGCAAGACCACGGTGTTCAACTGCCTGACCGGTTTCTACAAGGCCACAGGCGGCAAGATCGAACTCAATGTGCGCGGCCAGCAGACCAACGTCATCCAGTTGCTGGGCGAGTCGTTCAAACCGGCCGATTTCGTGTCGCCGAAATCCTTCCTCAGCCGCATGTACTACAAGATGTTCGGCGGTACTCACCTGGTGAACCGTGCAGGTCTCGCCCGTACGTTCCAGAACATTCGCCTGTTCAAGGAAATGTCGGTGCTGGAAAACCTGCTGGTGGCGCAGCACATGTGGGTCAACCGCAACATGCTCGCCGGTATTCTCAACACCAAGGGCTATCGCAAGGCCGAGAGCGATGCGCTGGATGTCGCGTTCTACTGGCTGGAAGTGGTCGATCTGGTCGACTGCGCCAACCGTCTCGCCGGTGAACTCTCGTACGGCCAACAACGCCGTCTGGAGATCGCTCGGGCCATGTGCACGCGGCCGCAGATCATCTGCCTCGACGAACCGGCCGCCGGCCTCAATCCTCAGGAAACCGAAGCGCTCAGCGCGATGATCCGGCTGCTGCGCGACGAGCACGATCTGACCGTGGTGCTGATCGAACACGACATGGGCATGGTCATGAGCATTTCCGATCACATCGTGGTTCTTGACCACGGCATCGTCATCGCCGAAGGCGGGCCGGAAGCGATCCGCAATGATCCGAAAGTGATCGCGGCCTATCTGGGCGCCGACGAAGAGGAGCTGGTATGAGTCAACCGATCCTCGAACTGCGCAATCTGGACGTGTTCTACGGCCCCATCCAGGCGCTCAAAGGCGTTTCCCTGCAGATCAACGAAGGCGAGACCGTCAGCCTGATCGGCTCCAACGGTGCCGGCAAGTCGACCTTGCTGATGTCGATCTTCGGCCAGCCACGGGCGGCGGGCGGGCAGATTCTGTATCAGGGCGTCGACATTACCCACAAGTCCTCGCACTACATCGCCTCCAACGGCATCGCGCAGTCACCGGAAGGGCGGCGGGTGTTCCCCGACATGACCGTCGAGGAGAACCTGCTGATGGGTACCATCCCGATTGGCGACAAGTACGCCAAAGAGGACATGCAGCGCATGTTCGAGCTGTTTCCACGGCTTGAAGAACGGCGCAATCAGCGGGCGATGACCATGTCTGGCGGTGAACAGCAGATGCTCGCCATCGCGCGTGCGCTGATGAGCCGGCCGAAGCTGTTGCTGCTCGATGAACCGAGCCTGGGCCTGGCACCGATCGTGGTGAAGCAGATTTTTGCCACTCTGCGCGAGTTGGCCAAAACCGGCATGACCATCTTTCTGGTCGAGCAGAACGCCAACCATGCGCTGAAGCTGTCGGACCGGGCGTATGTGATGGTCAACGGCGAGATTCGCCTGACCGGCACCGGTAAAGAACTGTTGGTGAACGAGGAGGTGCGTAACGCCTATCTTGGCGGGCACTGATTCTTCTCGCGGTTGTACACAGCCCCGGCGACGAAAGTCCCGGGGCTTTTTTATTTTTTGGAATTCACCACAGGTAAATTGGCTAATTCCCGAAATTGTGGAAAACAAATTCCCCAAGCTGCCAAAGCGCGACATATAGACGCTGCAAATGGCTGTTTTTCCACAGTTTTGACTTGTCCCCGGTTACTGTGGAACTGGCTGTGAATAACATGGGTGTATATGGTTGCAGGCCTTGTAATACGTGGCCTCCAGGCTTGTGATTGTTTTTTGATCAGTCAGTTTCAAGCAGGCGCGAGGCGCCATTGTCAACCTTTTTATAGCGAATCCAGGTCGGGTACTGTTGTGTGTAAAAGCCTGTGGATAAGTCTGTGACTAAACTCTGGAAAGACCTCGCGGAGCGCCGTAATTGCTGGCCTCGCGCAATCACCCGGTTGCACCGTCCGTCGTGCAAAATGCCCTGTGCCGCACATCCCCCGCCTCACGGTCAAGCAAAAAACTTTCCATTTCGCCCGCAAAGCCTTGTGTGGCGCGGCTTTGCGCGTTTGCACTTGCCCCCGGAAACTGTGGAGCAGACTGTGGATAACATGCGTGCACATGGCTACAGGCCACGCTGGCTATGGCCTAGGCAGGTCTGGTTGATTTTTGTACAGCTGGCAAGTGTTGCCCGTATCCGCGAGGGCGGGCATGCTGCCTGCTGATTTTCTATTCCAAGGGCTGCCGTGGCGGCCGAAGCAAGGAGAACACGATGTCCGACACCCTGTTTATCACCGGCGCGACGTCCGGTTTTGGTGAAGCCTGTGCCCGGCGTTTTGCCGAGGCTGGCTGGAAGCTGGTCGTGACCGGCCGTCGTGAAGAACGCCTCAATGCCCTCTGCGCAGAACTGTCGAAGCAGACCGAAGTGCATGGTCTGGTCCTCGATGTGCGCGATCGCAAGGCGATGGAGGAGGCAATCGCCAACCTGCCGCCGTCGTTTGCCAAACTCCGTGGCCTGATCAACAACGCTGGCCTGGCGCTCGGCGTCGACCCGGCGCCGAAGTGCGATCTGGATGACTGGGACACCATGGTCGACACCAACGTCAAAGGCCTGATGTACGCCACCCGCCTGCTGCTGCCTCGGCTGATCGCCCACGGCCGTGGCGCCGGTATCGTCAACCTCGGTTCCATCGCCGGCAACTATCCGTACCCGGGCAGCCACGTGTACGGCGCGAGCAAAGCCTTCGTCAAACAGTTCTCGCTGAACCTGCGTTGCGACCTGCAGGGCACTGGCGTGCGGGTCAGCAATATCGAGCCCGGCTTGTGCGAAAGCGAGTTCTCGCTGGTGCGTTTTGCCGGTGATCAGGAACGCTACAACGCCACCTACGCCGGCGCCGAGCCGATCCAGCCGCAGGACATCGCCGAGACGATTTTCTGGGTGATGAACACCCCGGCGCACATCAACATCAACAGCCTGGAACTGATGCCGGTGAGCCAGACCTGGGCCGGGTTTGCCATCGAGCGTAACAAGGCTTGATACCGCGCTGAGGCCATTCGCGAGCAGGCTTGCTCCCACAGGAGAATGCATTTCAAACTGTGGGAGCGAGCCTGCTCGCGAAAAGGCCGGCACAGGCAAAACAGGACGATAAGCTAAACTCCGCACTCAACCAGCCCACTGCATTCGGCGGTGTGCAAGGTTTCATGAGGAGTTCAAGTGAGTAACCGAGGTGAGCAGGCACTGCTCAAACAGTCGACGCTGCTGATGCTGGCGGTGTCGATTGCCGGGATCGTCACCGGTTTTGTTTCAGGTTCGCAATCCATCCTGTTCGATGGCTTTTTTTCGCTGATCGCGACATTCATCAAAATCCTGATGCTGATCACCGCCCGGCTGATCGCCAAGCAAAGCAATCAGCGTTTCCAGTTCGGCTTCTGGCATCTGGAACCGATGGTGTTGCTGATCGAGGGCAGCTTCCTGCTGTTGATCGCCATCTACGCCTTTCTCAACGGCGTGTTCGGCATCATCAATGGTGGTCGTGATATCGAGTTGGGTCTGGTGATCGTCTATGCGGCGGTGTTTACCGTCGTCGAGTTCGCCTACTTCTTTTACGTGCGCCGGCGTAATCGCACGCTCAAATCCAGCCTCATCCAGTTCGACAACATCAGTTGGCTGGTGGACGCGATGCTGTCTGTGGGCCTGTTGATCAGTTTCCTCGCGGCGCTGCTGCTCAAGTCTCAGGGCTATGGCGAGTGGGCGGTGTATGTCGACCCACTGATCCTCATCGTGCTGGCCCTGACCATGCTGCCCCCGGCGTTGAAGATCCTCGGCCCGGCGTTGCGTGATGTGCTGGGTATTGCCCCGGACACTCTGGATGAGCAGGTCAGGCAGGTCATGGAGGTGGCGAAGGTCGAGCATGGTTTCGAGGATTACGTGTCCTACGTGCAAAAGCACGGTCGGGCGCGGTTCATCGAAATTCATGTGGTGTTGCCGGCGGAGTATCCGCTGCGCAATGTCGCGCAGCTGGACGCGCTACGTGAGCAGATATCGGCGCAGTTGGGTGAACCGGATGCGGCGAGGTGGCTGACGATCAGCTTCACCGGGGACAAGAAGTGGATTGCCTGATCTGACCCGGATGTCTGCTGAGAACACAGTAACCCTCTAGCCCCAAAATCCTGCTTTGCACAGGTCAACGCAGATATTCAGCCAAACCGTGATAGCAAGTCGCCAAATGATAAGGCGTAGTCGAAGGCATGTCCTTGCGGCTGACCTCCCCATTTTCATCCCGACACTCATGCCAGCCGCCGGCATGCAGAAACCGCTGCTGCAACGCCTGCAACTGGCGCAGTACTACCGCTTCGCTGTCCGCCCGCAAGGTCAGCGCGCGCAGGTATTCGGCCTGAGCCCAGATGCGCTGGGTCGAATCCCTCGGCCGTCCATTGCCATCCAGATCGAGCATCGCCCGCACCGCGCCGCAGGACTCCAGCACGCCGTACTGCTCGGTAAAGGCAAATGCCCGATCCAGCGCCCGATGCAGTTTCGAATCGCGCAACAACGCCGACGATTCGAGCAGGAAATACCATTCGAACTGGTGCCCCGGTTCGTACCAGTTATCCACAGCCCCCAGTGGCTTCTCCATCAATACGCCATATTGCGGATCGACGAATTGCTTGTGCATGGCTGTGCATAACTCAAGCAGGGCCTTCTGCGTCTGCGGGTCTTCGCGCACCGTCAGAGTGGCGAGGAAGGCTTCGGCCAAGTGCATCAGTGGATTTTGCAGTGGGCCGGTTTGCAGGGTGAGCCAATCACGCTCAAGGCAGGCTTCGTACAAACCGTCGCCGGTGGCGAATCGGCGGCCGATGATTTCCAGCGCGGCGTTGAGTGTCGATTCGGCCAGCGAATCCCGGGACTTGTCCCAATAATGCGCGCAGGCAAAGAGGATGAAGGCGTGGGTGTAGAGATCCTTGCGCTGGTCCAGCGGCTTGCCCTGTGCGTCGATGCTGTAAAACCAGCCGCCGTGCTCGGCATCATGGAAGTGCCGTTGCAGGGAACGGAACAGCGCGGCGGCGCGGACTTCGGCGTTATCCACAACCCCGATCAGGCTGGAGAACAGATACAGCTGCCGTGCGCAGGCCATCGCCCGATAGCGTTGCGCTGGCAACGGCTGGTGTGTAGCGTCCAGCGCCTCATAGGGCAACGCCATGTCGGCATTCCAGCCCGGGCCTTGCCACAGCGGCACGATCACGTCGAGGAAGTGCTGCTGCACTTGGCCAAACAGGGCGGTCAATTCGGGCAGGGCGGTGGAGCGGGAAGCGTGGGGCATGGGCGGGCGTCACGGGCTTGGGCGATTGCGCGACATGGTAGCAGAGAGCACCGCTTGAGAGAGGCGGTGTCTGTCAGGCCGTCTTCGCGAGCAGGCTCACTCCCACAGTGGATTTGCAGCGTACACAAAACCTGTGGGAGCGAGCCTGCTCGCGAAGAGGCCAGTGCAGGCGCTAAAAATCAGCCTGCCAACAACCAGACGCCAGTCGCCGCCGAAGCCGCACCCGCCAACCGCACCAGCGGCGCCGCTGCCTGCGGAAGAACTCGCACCACGCCATAACCGAGCGCATGCAAAACCGCTGTCGCCGCGACAAACCCGGCCGCATACGCCCACGGACTGCTCATGTCCGGCAACTCCAGCCCATGCGCCACGCCATGGAACAGCGCAAACAGCGCCGTCGCGGCCACCGCCATCACCAGTGGCGGACGTACCGCCAGTGCCACGGCCAGGCCCAGCGCCAATACCGAGGCGGCTATCCCGCTCTCCAGCGCCGGCAACTCCAGCCCTTCAAAACCGAGCAAACCTCCGAGCAACATGGTGCCGACAAAAGTGCACGGCAGCGCCCAGCGCGCCGCGCCTTGTTGCTGCGCCGCCCACAAACCGACGGCGAGCATTGCCAGCAAGTGGTCGAGCCCGCCGATCGGGTGGCTGATGCCCGCGACGAGGCCACTGTCGCCATGGCCCGGGTGAGCGAACGCCAGTGCCGGTGTCAGCAGCAACGCCAGAGCGCCAAGAATGCGTTTGAGTGTCATGGATAAGCTTCCTTGTGGATAAGTGGATCAGGCGGCGGTCAGCAGGCCCTGACGTTCGATGAAGGCGATGATTTCTTCGAGGCCCTGACCGGTTTTCTGGTTGCTGAACACGAACGGCTTGCCGTTGCGCATGCGTTTCGTGTCGCTGTCCATCATTTCCAGCGAGGCGCCCACCAGTGGCGCGAGGTCGATCTTGTTGATCACCAGCAGGTCGGACTTGCAGATCCCCGGGCCGCCCTTGCGCGGCAGCTTGTCGCCGGCGGAGACGTCGATCACGTAGATGGTCAGGTCGGACAGCTCCGGGCTGAAGGTCGCCGAGAGGTTGTCGCCGCCGGACTCCACCAGAATCAGATCCAGCCCGGGAAAACGACGGTTCAGTTGATCGACCGCTTCGAGGTTGATCGAGGCGTCTTCACGGATCGCCGTGTGCGGGCAGCCGCCGGTTTCCACGCCGATGATCCGCTCCGGCGCGAGGGCTTCGTTGCGCACCAGGAAATCGGCGTCTTCGCGGGTGTAGATGTCGTTGGTGACCACGGCGAGGTTGTAACGCTCGCGCAGGGCCAGGCACAGGGCCAGGGTCAGCGCGGTCTTGCCGGAACCGACCGGGCCGCCGATGCCGACGCGCAGAGGTTGTGTATCCATTTCATTCTCCAAAATAAACAGCCCTAAGAGCGGAAGAGACGGCTGTACTGGCGCTCGTGGGCCATGCACGCCAGGGACAGGCCAAACGCGGCGCTGCCGATATGTTCGGGATTTATGCGGGTTGCATCGTGCTGCGCCTGTTGCAGCAGCGGCAGCAGTTCGCTGGTCAGGCGCTGGGCGGCTTGCTGGCCCAACGGCAGGGTTTTCATCAACACGGCGAGCTGGTTTTCCAGCCAGCTCCACAGCCACGCGGCAAGAGCGTCCTGCGGGCTGATGCTCCAGGCGCGTGCTGCCAGCGCCCAGCACAAGGCCAGGTGCGGTTCTGTGGTCTGGTCAAGAAAGTCGCGGGCAGGCTCGTCGAGTTCCGGCAAGCCGTTCAACAACTGCTGCAAGGAGTAACCCATCTGCCGGCTCTCCAGATGCAACTCGCGGGTTTCGCGACTGGCGCGGTGGCTCTCGCAGAGTTGTCGTAGCTCGGCCCAGTTTTCATCTGCTGCGGCTTGGCAATGCGCCAACAGCAGCGGCGCTTCGAAGCGGGCGAGATTGAGCAGCAGTTGATCGCTGATCCAGCGGCGGGCGGCGTCAGGGTTGTGGACCCGGCCGTTATCCACCGCCATTTCCAGACCCTGGGAATAGCTGTAGCCGCCAATCGGCAATTGCGGACTGGCCAGACGCAGCAGCGCCCAGGCCGGATTCACAGGCGCACGCCGAACTGGTGAAGTTTTGGCGCGTAGTTGAAGTCTTCGTCACCGTGGCGGGAATGATGATGGCCGCCGCCGTAAGCGCCGTGTTCCGGCTGGAACGGCGCTTCGATAGCCTCGACCCGGGCGCCGAGCTGTTCGAGCATCGCTTTGAGCACGTAATCGTCGAGCAGGCGCAGCCAGCCATCGCCGACTTGCAGGGCGACATGGCGGTTGCCGAGGTGATAGGCCGCGCGCGTCAGTTCGAACGCATTGGCGCACGTGACGTGGAGCAGTTGTTCGGGACGGGCGCAGACGCGCACGACACGGCCGTCTTCGGCCTGCAGACATTCGCCGTCATACAGCGGTGGCTGGCCGCGCTCCAAAAACAACCCGACGTCTTCGCCTTCGGCACTGAAACAGCGCAAACGGCTTTTGCTGCGCGCTTCGAAGGTCAGGTGCAGCTCGGCGGCCCAGACGGGTTGAGGGTCGATTCTGCGATGAATCACCAGCATCGGAAAGCTTCCAGCAATGAACGTTGATTGGGCTAGAGCAAGCGCCGCGCCAATCGGGCGATCTGTAGGAAATAGCTGTCGGCGCGTGCCTGATCTTTCAACAGGCGCGGCGATTCTGGAAGGTTTTGGTGCATGAAGGATTTGTCATGCACCAAAGCGAGGCCATGACGGATGTTCAATGTGGGAGCGAGCCTGCTCGCGAATGCGCCGTGTCAGACAGATGTATTCAGCTGACCCAGCGCTTTCGCGAGCAGGCTCGCTCCCACGGGGGCTTTGCGCTGTGTCAGATAGACAAGGGATTACTCGGTACTGCCCAGCCCTTGCCAGTGCTTGAGGCCGATGAAGATGAAGCGCAGTTGCTGGGTGATCTTCGCCTGCGGGGTCAGGTGCTCCGGCAAGGCCTCGGCGGGTGGGTCGATGATGTCTGGGAGGGTGGCGAACACCGATTTGACGATCAGGTCGGCCATCACGCTGAGGCCGGCCAGATCCAGATGTTGCAGCTTGGGCATCAGCGCCAGGTCCGCCGCGAGGTCGGCGCTGATGTTCTCCCGCAGGCGTCCGATTGCCTGACGTACCGGCAGCGAGCCGCCGTATTGTTCGCGGGCGAGAAACAGGAATTGCGAGCGGTTGGCGTTGACCACATCAAGGAAGATGCGCACCGAAGCGTCGATGATGCCGCCCATGACGAATTCATTGTGGCGCACCAGGCGGATGGTCTCGCGGAAGGTCTGGCCGACTTCACTGACCAGCACCAGCCCCAACTCGTCCATATCGGCGAAGTGCCGGTAGAAACCGGTGGGCACGATGCCGGCGGTCTTGCTCACTTCGCGCAGGCTCAGGCTGCCGAATCCTCGGCCGCTTTCCATCAGGTGGCGGGCAGCGTCCATCAGTGCGTTGCGGGTCTGTTGTTTCTGTTCGGCGCGGGGCAGCATCGCAGGGTGTGTTCTTCGGCAGGACAAGCGCCGCACTCTAGCAAATAGGCTTTGTCGGCGTCGAACGGGGAGTCATGCAGCGAGGGATTCACAGAAGCTGAAAAGTCAAAAGCCCAATCCGCTGATTGGGCTTTTTCGCTGGGCCGTCATAGGCTCAGCTCACGGCGCTGTTGCGTTCGATCACACGGTCACCACCACCTTCGGCGAGGGCTTGACCTTGTGGAGTCTTGTCGTAGCCGTCTTCCACCAGACCTTTTTCTTCGAGACGATTGCGGCCGTTTTCGGCTACAGCCTGGCCTTGTGGCGTCTTGTCATAGCCATCTTCAACCAGACCTTTTTCTTGGAGGCGGTTGCGACCGTTTTCAGCCAGAGTCTGACCTTGTGGGGTTTTGTCATAGCCGTCTTCAGCCAGAGTCTGGCCTTGTGGGGTTTTGTCGTAGCCGTCTTCAGCGAGAGTCTGGCTGAACACCGAGTGGCTGTCTTTGACTTGCGGAGTGGCCTGATCGGCAGCGGGCAGGGCGAAAGCAGTGCTGGCTAGCATCGACAGGGTAAGGCTGAGCAGTAATTGGCGTTTCATGATAGTGGCTCCTTGGGAGGGCGATAAAGTGGGTACGAGGGCAATGCTACTCTCGATAAGTCGATATAAAAGTTCATAAACGCAATGGTAATAATCAACAGAATTGATTGTTCGGCGCGAAGGCTCTAGATCGGGCCTTTGCGGGCGACGGTTTTGCACCGTCGTGGGTATTTTCGACTCACTCGCGCCTCGTAAAAGTGCGGGCGGCGGTAACACTGCTCGACCGATCGGTCAGTTTTGCCGGGCTTTTTATGGCTTAAACTGCCTTTCAATTAAACCTGCGGGCCTTTCGCCAGTCACAGACTGCATAGGGGCCGCTTCGGTCTGCCGTTTCAGCTGTGCGTCGGGATGTTCGGCGTGCGGTCGTGATCAGGAGCTTTGTGCATGACGCGCACTGGAAAAATCTTCAGCTGGACCTTCGCCATCCTCGCGCTGCTGCTGGCAGCCTTGATTCTGATCATCGCGTTTTTCGACTGGAACCGGATCAAACCCACGATCAACGCCAAAGTTTCGGAAGAACTGCACCGGGCGTTTGCCATCAATGGCAACCTCGCGGTGATCTGGCAGCGCGAGCCGGAAGAAGGCGGCTGGCGCTCTTGGGTGCCTTGGCCGCACGTGGTCGCCGAGGATCTGAGCCTGGGTAATCCTGACTGGTCGAAGCAGCCGCAGATGGTCACGCTCAAACGCGTCGAACTGCGCATTTCGCCGCTGGCCCTGCTGGCCCAGCGCGTGGTGATTCCGCGTATCGACCTGACCGAGCCGAATGCCGAACTGCAACGTCTGGCCGATGGCCGCGCCAATTGGACGTTCAAATTCGATCCCAAGGACCCGAACGCCGAGCCGTCGAGCTGGGTGGTCGATATCGGCGCGATCGGTTTCGACAAGGGCCACGTGACCCTCGACGACCAGACCCTGAAGACCAACCTCGATGTGCTGATCGACCCGCTCGGCAAGCCGATTCCCTTCAGCGAGATTGTCGGCGAAAAAGCGGCGAAAACCGCTCAGGACAAGGGCGGCGCACCGCAGGACTATGCCTTTGCACTCAAGGTCAAAGGCCAATACCACGCGCAGAACCTCACCGGTCAGGGCAAGATCGGCGGGCTGCTGGCCTTGCAGGACGCCAGCAAGCCGTTCCCGTTGCAGGCCCAGGCGAAGATCGGCGACACCCGTATCGAACTGGCCGGCACCCTGACTGACCCGCTGAATCTCGGCGCCCTCGACCTGCGTTTGAAGCTCGCTGGCGACAGCCTCGGCAATCTTTACCCGCTGACCGGCGTGACCCTGCCGGACACCCCACCGTATTCCACCGACGGCCACCTGATCGCCAAGCTGCATGACGAGGCCGGGGCGAAATTCACTTATGAGAAATTCAACGGCAAGATCGGCGACAGCGATATTCACGGCGACTTGACCTACGTGGCCAGCCAGCCACGGCCGAAACTCACGGGTGCGTTGCTCTCCAATCAGCTGCTGTTCGCCGACCTTGCACCGTTGATCGGCGCTGATTCCAACACCGAGCAAAAGGCCCGTGGCGGCGCGAGCAAGCAGCCGGCAGACAAAGTCCTGCCGGTCGAAGAGTTTAAGACTGATCGCTGGCGCGCCATGGACGCGGATGTCGAGTTCACCGGCAAGCGCATCGTTCACAGCGAGAAGCTGCCGTTCAACGACCTCTATACCCATCTGAAACTCAACGACGGCGAACTCAGCCTGGAACCGCTGCGCTTTGGCGTCGCCGGCGGCACCCTGGATGCGCTGATCCGCCTCAATGGCCGCACCGAGCCGCTGGAAGGCCGGGCGCGGTTGACCGCACGCAAATTCAAACTCAAAGAGCTGTTCCCCACTTTCGAGCCGATGAAAACCAGTTTCGGTGAGCTCAATGGCGATGCCGACATCAGTGGCCGGGGCAACTCCGTGGCCAAGCTCCTCGGTGGCGCCAACGGCAATCTGAAGATGTTGATCAATGACGGCGCGATCAGCCGCGAGCTGATGGAACTGGCCGGGCTCAACGTCGGCAACTACGTGGTCGGCAAGATCTTTGGCGACAAGGAAGTGAAGATCAACTGCGCGGCGGCGGATTTCGACATCAAGACCGGCTTGGCGACCACACGGCTGTTTGTCTTCGATACCGAGAACGCAATCATCTACATCGATGGCACGGCGAACATGGCCACTGAACAACTCGATCTGACCGTGACCCCTGAGTCGAAAGGCTGGCGTCTGATCTCCCTGCGCTCGCCGCTGTATGTGCGCGGCAAGTTCATCAAACCGGATGCCGGTGTCAAAGCCGTGCCGTTGATGCTGCGTGGCGCGGGGATGGTTGCGCTGGGCGTGATAGCCGCACCGGCGGCGGGATTGCTGGCGCTGGTGGCGCCTAGCGGTGGCGAACCGAATCAATGTGCGCCGTTACTGGAGCAGATGAAGCAGGGCAAGGCGCCGGTGACCGTTAAACCCAGCAAGTAATGCGGCGTCTCTGAGGGCGCCTTCGCGAGCAGGCTCGCTCCCACATTCGAACGCATTCCTTCAATTGAAATACGTTCCAGTGTGGGAGCGAGCCTGCTCGCGAAAGCGGTGTGACGGGATTACAGATCGTTAAGGATATCCGCCATGTCGTCGGCGTGTTCTTCTTCCTGTGCGAGGATGTCTTCGAAGATGCGGCGGGTGGTCGGGTCCTTGTCACCGATGTACTGGATGATTTCGCGGTAGCTGTCGATGGCGATGCGCTCGGCCACCAGATCTTCGTAAACCATTTCCTTGAGCGTGTTGCCGGCCACGTATTGCGCGTGGGACATCTTGCTCAGCAGGTCAGGGTTGAACTCAGGCTCACCGCCCAGTTGCACGATCCGCTCGGCGAGGCGATCGGCGTGCTCGGCTTCCTGGTTGGCGTGTTCGAGGAATTCGTCAGCGGCGACGTTAGCTTTCAGGCCGTTAGCCATGAAGTAATGACGCTTGTAGCGCAAGGTGCACACCAGTTCGGTGGCCAGCGACTCATTGAGCAAACGCAGTATTTCCTCACGGTTGGCGTTGTAGCCCTCGGTGACCGCGCCGTTTTCCACGTGTTGCCGCGCGCGTTCGCGCAGGGTTTGAACATCAGACAAATGCACGTCACTCATTTCATTCTCCTGGAGGCTAATCCGATGGGCGCCACGTTCTGAAGACGCGGTCGCTACTGTGGGTGTGAGTCTTGAGCGAAGCGAAAAGTTTTATGCGATTTACGCCGGACTCGGTTCAGGAACTGCTGAGGACTGCGATGTCGGCAGGGTCAGAGCTGGAATAGGCTTATCGTTGAGTTGTCATCGTCGAGGTGGATGCTTGGCGAGCGTCTTGCACGTCTGGCCTCCACCCACCGCGCACAAGGATGTACCCCATGTCGACACGTTATCCACTGGTGCTGGTGCCGGGTATGCTCGGCTTTGTCCGGCTGGTGCTTTATCCGTATTGGTTCGGCATCATCAAGGCCTTGCGCCGTGGTGGTGCGACGGTGGTTGCTGTGCAGGTTTCGCCACTCAATTCCACGGAAGTGCGCGGCGAGCAATTGTTGATGCGGATCGAGGAGATCCTTCGCGAGACAGAGGCGCAGAAGGTCAACCTGTTCGGTCACAGTCAGGGCGCGTTGACCGCACGGTATGCGGCGGCGAAGCGCCCGGATCTGGTCGCCTCGGTAACATCGGTGGCCGGGCCTAATCATGGTTCGGAGTTGGCCGATTATCTGGAAAAGCACTATCCCGCCAACAGCGCCAAGGGGCGCTTGCTCGAAGCGTTGCTGCGCCTGATCGGCTGGGTCATGGCATTGCTCGACACGGGTTACCACGGGCCGAAACTGCCGGTGGATATCCACGCTTCCCACCAATCGCTGACGACGGCGGGCGTTGCAATATTCAATCAGCGTTATCCACAAGGGCTACCGGAGGTCTGGGGAGGGCAGGGGCCGGAAGAGGTCAACGGTGTGCGCTATTACTCCTGGTCAGGGACGCTGCAACCGGGCAAGACCGATCGTGGCGGCAATCTTCTTGACGGCACCAACCGCAGTTGTCGCTTGTTTGCCAGGACCTTCGTTCGCGAGCCGGGGCAGTGCGATGGCATGGTCGGCCGTTACAGCTCGCATCTGGGCACGGTGATCGGTGATGACTATCCGCTGGATCATTTCGACATCGTCAATCAGTCGCTGGGACTGGTGGGCAAAGGCGCAGATCCGGTAAGGCTGTTTGTCGAGCATGCGGCGCGGCTGGAGGCTGCAGGGTTATAGCCAAACAGACCGCGTCATCGTTCTTCGCGAGCAGGCTCGCTCCCACAGGTGTCTGCATGTCAACGTGGGAGCGAGCCTGCTCGCGAAGGGGCCTTATCAGGCAACGCCGACCCGCGGGCCCAGCACCGTGGTCCAGCGCTCCGACAAAACCACCCCAGCCAAGGTCAGCAACCCACCCACCAGGTGATACATCGCCAACTGTTCCTTCAACACCACCGCCGCAATCAGCGCGGTAATCAATGGCAGCAGATTGAAAAACAGCGTCGTCCGGCTCGGCCCCAGTCGCTGCACCGCCTGCATCCACGCCAGCGGCGCGACCATCGAGGCCAGCAGGCATGCATACAGCACCAGCGGCACGTTCTGCAGGTTCAGCCCGGTCTTTGGCGAAGCAGCGAACAATGGAAACAACACCACAATCGCCACCAGCACCTGCAAGTACAGCAGCACCAGTGGCGGCAGGCGCAGTTGCCACTTTTTCAGCAGCGTGCTGTAAACGGCGTAGGCCAGCGTGGCGATCAGCATCATCGCATCGCCCAGATTGACCCCGTGTTGCAGCAGCGCTCCGAGGCTGCCGGATGACACCACCACCAGCACGCCAGCGAACGACAGCACCGCACCGACCAGCGCACCAGCCGTCAGGCGCTGGCCGAGGCTGATGATCGCCATGGCCAGCGACATCAATGGCATCAACGACAGGATGATGCCCATGTTGGTCGCGGTGGTCAGTGTTGCGGCGAAATAGGCGAGGCTCTGATACACCGCCATGCCGAGCACGCCGAGGACGAAAATCCGCCTCAGGTTCGGCCGAATCTGCGGCCAGTGGGCGATGACTTTCGTGAGCATGAATGGCGTGAACAGCACGCCGGCCAGTAGCCAGCGATAGAAACCGATCTCGGCGGGGAAGATCGCCCCGACCGCCAGTTTGTTGATCACGGTGTTGCCGGCCCAGATGAAGATCGCCAGCAGGGGAAACGCGTATTGCATGGGACAAAACCAGAACGTTGATGAAGCGCGATTATCGCCTGTCTGGATGCAGGCCTATACTGCGAACCGGACAACCTGCCTCTGCATCCGGACAGCATGAACAGCAAACACATCGATCTGCTCGATTTCAGCGAACTGCCGTCAGTGGTGTATTTCCGCTACGCCGATTTCAATGCCCACGAATATGCCGCGCCGCATCGCCATCCTTGGGGCACGCTGGAATACGCGGCCCATGGCGTGTTGCACATGGATGTCGACGGCAGCCGCTTCATGTCGCCGCCGCAGTACGCGGTGTGGGTGCCGCCCGAGGTCGAGCACAGTTTCTACAGCCATCAGCCGGTCAACTACCGCGCGGTGTGTCTTGATCCAAGCGTTTGCACACGATTGCCGGCGCGGGCCTGCACCTTGGCGATCAGTGACATTCTCAAGGCGATTCTCAAGGACTTCGCTGCCCGCGATGTGAAGATTCCGGAGCATGAGGCCGATCAGCGTCTGGCCCAGGTATTGGTCGATCAACTGCAACAGGCACCGGTGCAGGAATGTTACCTGCCGTATGCGAGCAGCCCGGGCTTACTGACGATTCTCGACGCCTTGCAGGCCGCGCCGGGCGACAACCAACCGTTGGCGCATTGGGCCGCGCAAGTGCATGTCAGCGAGCGCACCCTGGCCCGGCAGTTTGTCCGCGAGCTGGGCATGAGCTTTGGCGAGTGGCGTCAGCGCTTGCGTTATCTGGCGGCGATCGAGGCGCTGGAAACCTCGCGTTCGGTGCAGGAAATCGCTTTCGACCTCGGCTACAGCAGCGGCTCGGCCTTCATCGCCATGTTCGCCCGCCAGGCCGGTTGCACGCCGGAGCAGTATCGGCGCAGCCACCTCGAGGGCAGGAAGGTGTAACAAGCTTTGACTACACTGCGACAGAGGCCGCATCCATCGGTGCGGCAACAAGGAGAAAACTCCATGAAGATGTTGCGTGTGCCGTTGTTGATGATCGGGCTGCTTGTGTGTTCCCAGGGTTTCGCCGCCACGGCGCAACAGAACAAGATGACCACCTGCAATGCCGATGCGACCGCCAAGAGCCTGAAGGGCGACGAGCGCAAGGCGTTCATGAGCACCTGCCTGAAAGCGGCACCAGCGGCCAACGATGGCAAGGAGCTGACCCCGCAGCAGCAGAAGATGACCACCTGCAATGCCGATGCGAAAACCAAAGCGCTGACCGGTGATGCGCGCAAGGCGTTCATGAGTGAGTGTCTGAAGAAAAAGTGAAGCGGTAAATAATGTGGTGAGCTTGCCGGCCTCTTCGCGAGCAGGCTCGCTCCCACATTTGAAATGCATTCCCCTGTGGGAGCGAGCCTGCTCGCGAAAGCGTCGCTGAATGCACCGCAAATCCCACGCCCCGCATATCCCTAGTGCTAACCCCGGATCGCTGGCAGACTGCCCATCCTTTCACGCCGTTCGTTTTGAGGCTGTATGCCAACGTTTTCTCAGCGTCATGTTGTGTTCTGGGTCAGTTGCATCATCATTTTTGGCGGTTTGCTGCTGGTGCTGCCGCTGCGCCTGCTGCCGAGCCTGCTGGCCGGGTTGCTGGTGTTCGAGCTGGTGAACATGCTCACCCCGCAACTGCAACGGCTGATCGAAGGGCGGCGTGCGCGCTGGTTGGCGGTGGCGCTGCTCGGCACGCTGGTAGTAAGTGCGCTGGCGCTGATCTTCGCCGGCGCCATCAGTTTCCTCCTGCATGAAGCGGAAAACCCCGGCGCCTCGCTCGATAAATTCATGGGCGTGGTCGATCGCGCGCGCGGACAGTTGCCGCCGTTCATCGACGCTTACCTGCCGGCCAGCGCGGCGGAATTTCGCGTGGCGATCGGCGAGTGGGCGAGCAAGCATCTGGCCGACCTGCAACTGGTCGGTAAGGACGCTGCGCACATGTTCGTCACCCTGCTGATCGGCATGGTGCTCGGCGCGATCATCGCCTTGCAGCGCATCCCCGACGTGACCAAGCGCAAGCCGCTGGCCGCCGCTTTGTTCGACCGTTTGCATCTGCTGGTGCAGGCGTTTCGCAATATCGTCTTCGCGCAGATCAAGATTTCCCTGCTCAACACCGTGTTCACCGGGATCTTCCTCGCGGTGATCCTGCCGATGTTCGGCATCAAGCTGCCGCTGACCAAAACCCTGATCGTGCTGACCTTCCTGCTCGGCCTGCTGCCGGTGATCGGCAACCTGATGTCGAACACGCTGATCACCATCGTCGGCCTGTCGCTGTCGATCTGGGTGGCGATCGCCGCGCTGGGCTACCTGATCGTTATCCACAAGCTCGAATACTTCCTCAACGCGCGCATCGTCGGCGGGCAGATCAGTGCCAAGTCGTGGGAGTTGCTTCTGGCGATGCTGGTGTTCGAAGCCGCGTTCGGTTTGCCGGGGGTGGTGGCGGGGCCGATTTATTACGCGTATCTGAAGAGTGAGTTGAAGCTGGGCGGGATGGTCTAAGGCCAGGCAACTGAATTGAATGCATCTGTGGCGAGGGGATTTATCCCCGTTGGCCTGCGCAGCAGGCCCCTGCTTTCAAGCTCAGGAGCGGGGCCGCTTCGCGGCCCAACGGGGATAAATCCCCTCGCCACAGGATAAATCCCCTCGCCACAAAGGCTCTTCGCCACAGAGATTGTGATCAGGCCATCGAACCGTAACGCTTCATCGCTTCAATCGCCAAACCGCTACCAATGCTGCCAAAGATGTTGCCTTCGACATGCCGGGCGTTCGGCAGCATTGCCGAGACGCTGTTGCGCAGGGCCGGGATGCCGCTGGAGCCCCCAGTGAAGAACACCGTGTCGACCTGATCGACCGCCACGCCAGCGTCATTCAACAACTGCGTAACGCTGCCACGCACACGCTCCAGCAAGGCCTCGATCGCCGATTCGAACAACGCGCGGCTCAGCTCGACGCTCAGCCCGGCTTCGATGCGGTCCAGCGGCACGTGGCGGCTGTCGGCGTGGGTCAGCTGGATCTTGGTTTCTTCCACTTCCATCGCCAGCCAGTGCCCGGCGCGCTGTTCGATCAGCTTGAACAGGCGATCGATGCCGCCGGCGTCTTCGATGTCGTAACGCATGCTGCCCAGCGCCAGCGTGGATTTCTGCGAGTACACCGAGTTGATCGTGTGCCAGGTCGCCAGGTTCATGTGGTGGCTGGTCGGCATGTAGGCGCCGCTCTTCATGCGGCTGCCGTAGCCGAACAGCGGCATCAGGCCTTGCAGACTCAGCTGTTTGTCGAAGTCGGTCCCGCCGATGTGCACGCCGCCAGTGGCGAGGATGTCGTCGTGACGGTTATCGACACCACGACGATCGGGGGACAGGCGCACCAGCGAGAAGTCGGAGGTACCACCGCCGATGTCGACGATCAGCACCAGCTCTTCTTTCTCGATGGTCGACTCGTAGTCGAACGCTGCCGCGATCGGTTCGTACTGGAACGACACATCTTTGAAACCGATTTTGCGCGCCACTTCGACCAGGGTGTCTTCGGCTTCCTGGTCAGCCAGCGGATCGTCATCGACGAAGAACACCGGACGACCCAGCACCACTTGGTCGAATTCCCGACCAGCGGCGGTTTCGGCGCGGCTCTTGAGCTGGCCGATGAACAGCCCGAGCAGGTCCTTGAACGGCATCGCCGTGCCGAGGACGCTGGTGTCGTGCTTGATCAGCTTGGAGCCGAGCAGGCTTTTCAACGAGCGCATCAGCCGGCCTTCGTAGCCTTCCAGATACTCATGCAGGGCCAGGCGACCGTAGACCGGGCGACGTTCCTCGATGTTGAAGAAGACCACCGACGGCAGGGTGATCTTGTCGTCTTCCAGCGCGATCATGGTGTCCATGCCGGGGCGCAGCCAGCCGACGGTGGAGTTGGACGTGCCGAAGTCGATGCCGCAGGCACGGGCTGGAGAGGCGTCTTTCATTTCTTTCGGATTCCGGTGAAAAAACGGCCGCGCAGTGTATGTCAGTGCGCGGCAGATTCGAAGGCCGGTCATCCGCTATTTCGCCGGCAGACAGCTTGAAAAGCGCCGCTTCGCCCCAAACTTGCTGGCATGGGCCGGCAGACACACCGGCGGTCGCAAGAACCGTCGTCCACTGCCGATAAACTTCTGCGGCGCCACCCGGTCACAAACTTGAGATCGGTCAACCCGGCACGTGCCAATCGGCGCATGCTGGTCTCGGCGCGAAATCGATAACGGATGGTGATCCTTCCATGGACTTCAAAGACTATTACAAGATACTCGGCGTGGAGCCGACAGCCGACGACAAGGCCATCAAGGCGGCCTATCGCAAGCTGGCGCGCAAATACCACCCCGATGTCAGCAAGGAAAAAGACGCCGAGGCCAAGTTCAAGGACGCCTCGGAAGCCTATGAAGCGCTGAAAAGCGCCGACAAGCGCGCCGAATACGACGAACTGCGCCGTTATGGCCAGCACGGTCAGCCGTTCCAGGGCCCGCCGGGCTGGCAGAGCCGCGGCGGCTTCGGCGGTGGCGGTGGCGACACGGGCGACTTCTCGGACTTCTTCAGTTCGATCTTCGGCAATCGCGGCCCCGGTTTCGGTGGCGCCGAGAGCCGCCAATCACGCGGACGCCGAGGGCAAGACGTGGAAATGGAACTGCCGGTCTTCCTCGAAGAAACCCTGTCGAACGAATCGAAGAAAGTCACCTTTCAGGTGCCGCAATACAATGCGCACGGCCAGCATGTCAGCAACACCAGCAAGAGCCTGAACGTGAAGATTCCGGCCGGCGTTACCGACGGCGAGCGGATTCGCCTGAAGGGCCAGGGCGCACCGGGCATCGGTGGCGGGGCGAATGGCGATCTGTACCTGACTATCCGGTTTGCGCCGCACCCGAAATTCGATGTCGAAGGCGAAAACCTGATCATCACCTTGCCCCTGGCTCCATGGGAGTTGGCATTGGGCACTGAAGTGGCCGTGCCGACCCTGACCGGCAAGATCAACCTCAAGGTCCCGGCCGGCAGCCAGAACGGCCAGCGCATGCGCGCCAAGGGCCATGGCCTGCTGAACAAGGCCGGCGAACGCGGTTATCTGTTCGTGCAGCTCAAGGCCGTGATGCCGAAAGCCTCCGACGAGGAGGTCAAGGCGCTGTGGCAGGAACTGGCGAAGAAAGCCGCGTTCAATCCGCGAGAGAACTTCTGAACCCGACGACGGAGTAGCCCATCATGAGCAGCCCCCTGATCGTTCAACTGGACCTGGCAGAATTCTGTGAGGCGGCCGATTTGTCGGACGTCTACGTGATCGAAATCGTCGAGCACGGCATCCTCGAACCTCAGGGCGCGCAGCCCCGGGAATGGCGCTTCACCGACTACGAATTGGCCTTGGCCAAGCGCGCGGCGAAGCTGCGCCGTGATCTGGAACTGGAGTGGGAAGGCGTGGCGCTGGCGCTGGATCTGCTGGATGAGGTGAAGCAGTTGCGCGCCGAGAACCGCATGTTGCGTCAACGGTTGGGGCGGCTGGTGGTCGAATAAGTTGTTTGAGGCGATGAGGTCTGTTTCGGCCTCATCGCGAGTCGGCCCGCTTGTGCCGGGTTAGTGTTTGCGAGTGTTTCACCCGGTATGAACCGGCTGGATGGTCTGATAGTTTTCCGGGCACATGTTGGCAATGGATGCCGACGGTCGTAGCGCCAGCCAGCCAGACTGGCCAGCGCTGCGCAATCTTTGCAAGGAAGCCTGTCAATGCCAGTCAGACCCAAGCCGCCCAAGCCGGGCGCAGTCGATATCACCACCCCTGGACGCACATCCCGGGATTCCGCCACGCACGGTATCGAGTCGCCGCACCTGACCCCCGGTCCGTTCATTCGCAAGACCCCGCCCGATACCAGCGAACCCGGCAGTAGCACGCAGCAAATGGAAATTGCAGCCACGCCGCACAGCGTGCAAGTCCATCCGACGCCGTCTACCTCGGGTTCCGTCCCAACGGTCGCAGCCTCCGCGCTGGAGCGTTACCTGATCGCCTCGACAGCCCCTCTACCGCAAGCGGACGTTGACGGGTTTCGCCTATTCAAGGGGCGCCAATACGTGGACTTGCAGGGCGGCGGTACGGTGCTGATCGGCGTCGATGCCGAGACCGGTCTGCATCGGGCCCGGCTGTCCAGCGAGCTGCAGCCGTCCGGTCCAGTGCTTGCCTATGATCCGTTGAACAAGCACTGGTACTCGCTGGAGGATTTCAGCGCATCGCCGGACGCCGCCGTTGTACCGGGTAAAAGCCGCAGGGCGGCGCGGCAGAGTGATGAAGACTATGAGTCAGCCCTTGAAGAGCTGCCCGACGATGTCGATGCGGCAGATGAACATTTCTATCTGGCGTCCGAGTCGATGCCCGTCAAACCTTTCACTGCTGACGAGTTGAGTGCAATGCGCAGCGAAACGCGCTTTTCGTTTCTCAGCAATCGGCCCGGGGTCTACGACCGGGCCAATAACGGCAAATATCCATTCCGGGACATCGCCGGCACACCTATCCGCATTAAGAAGCTCCAGACCCTCGTGCGTTTCGAAGACGGCGGCCGATACACCTCCGAGCAGATCAAGCCGTACATCAAGTTTGGCGCCTACGAGCATGTCGCGCGGCTGTATGAAGAAAAGCTGCAATGGCGACTGTTCACCGAGGCCGACATGCGTGCGCCCGGTGAGCGGGCCCTGATCGGCCAGTCCATGGTGGTTGCCAACCGGCGCATCAGCCGAGGCGAGGTGGTCGGCGTCTATGCTGGCGCCATCATGCCAGGACGTCTTGTGCCGCTCCCCCAGCAGTCATACACCATGAAGGTCGGCGTGCGTTACCAGCCGGGACCTGGATATCTGATCCCCGTCCAGTTGGCGATGGTCGGTGACACGATCATCTCCAGGATCAATACGCATTTCTGGTACAACGCAACGGGCAAACCGGTTCGCCAGGCCACGGATGGTTATAACGTCGAATTCGTGCCATTCGATGTTGAAGCGCAACAGTTGATAGGCAAGGAACTGGTCACCCGCGACTTCATTCTCAACGCCATCTTCGCTACCGAAGATATTCCGGCAGGAACCGAGTTACGCATCAATTACAACTACAGCGACGCGGACATCGCGAAGTTGTTTCCGTGATCGCCTGAGCGATAGCTGCTGAATACGAACCAGCGAGTCCGTATTCAGCGCGCCCCCTGATCAAAACAGAAAATAGCGCTGCGCCATCGGCAGCGTTTCCGCCGGTTCGCACCACAGCAACACGCCATCGGCCTTGACCTCATAGGTCTGCGGATCGACATCGATGTTCGGCAGATAGTCGTTGTGGATGAGGTCGGTTTTCTGCACGTCGCGGCAGCCCTTCACCACAGCGATCTGCTTCTTCAATCCCAAGGCCTCTGGCAATCCGGCCTCCTGCGCCGCCTGGCTGATAAAGGTCAGGCTGGTGGCGTGCAGCGAGCCACCGTAGCTGGCGAACATCGGGCGGTAGTGCACCGGTTGCGGCGTCGGAATCGAGGCGTTGGCATCGCCCATCAGGCTCGCGGCAATCGCGCCACCCTTGAGAATCAGCGTCGGCTTCACACCAAAGAACGCCGGGCGCCACAGCACCAGATCGGCCCACTTGCCGACTTCGATCGAACCGACTTCATGGCTGATGCCGTGGGTGATCGCCGGGTTGATGGTGTACTTGGCGATGTAACGCTTGGCGCGGAAGTTGTCGTTGCCCTCGCCGTCCTGGGGCAGTGGGCCGCGCTGTTTTTTCATCTTGTCTGCGGTCTGCCAGGTGCGCGTGATGACTTCACCGACGCGGCCCATGGCCTGACTGTCGGAGCTGATCATCGAGAACGCGCCGAGGTCGTGGAGGATGTCTTCAGCGGCAATGGTTTCGCGGCGGATACGGCTTTCGGCGAAGGCGACGTCTTCGGCAATGCTCGGGTCGAGGTGGTGGCAGACCATCAGCATGTCGAGGTGTTCGTCGATGGTGTTGCGGGTGAACGGCCGGGTCGGGTTGGTCGAACTCGGCAGCACGTTGGGGAAACCGCAGGCCTTGATGATGTCCGGCGCGTGGCCGCCACCGGCACCTTCGGTGTGATAGGTGTGGATGGTGCGGCCCTTGAATGCGCCAAGGGTGGTTTCGACGAAGCCGGATTCGTTGAGGGTGTCGGTGTGGATCGCTACCTGCACGTCGTACTGGTCGGCGACGTTGAGGCAGTTGTCGATGCTCGCCGGGGTGGTGCCCCAGTCTTCGTGCAGCTTGAGGCCGATGGCGCCGGCCTTGACCTGTTCGATCAACGGCTCCGGCAGGCTGGCGTTGCCTTTGCCGGTGAGGCCGATGTTCATCGGGAAGGCATCGGCGGCCTGGAGCATGCGCGCCAGATGCCACGGGCCGGAGGTGCAGGTGGTGGCGTTGGTGCCGGTAGCGGGACCGGTGCCGCCGCCGATCATGGTGGTGACGCCGCTCATCAACGCTTCTTCGATCTGCTGCGGGCAGATGAAGTGGATATGCGTGTCGATGCCGCCAGCGGTGAGGATCATGCCTTCGCCGGCAATCACTTCGGTGCCGGCGCCGATGGCGATGGTCACGTTGGGCTGCACATCGGGGTTGCCGGCCTTGCCGATCGCGGCGATGCGCCCGTCCTTGAGGCCGACATCGGCCTTGACGATGCCCCAGTGGTCGATGATCAGCGCGTTGGTGATCAGCGTGTCGACCACTTCGGCGGCGAGCAACTGACTCTGGCCCTGGCCGTCGCGGATCACTTTGCCGCCACCGAACTTCACTTCCTCGCCGTAGGTGGTGAAGTCCTTTTCGACTTCGATCCACAGCTCGGTATCGGCCAGGCGCACCTTGTCGCCGACGGTGGGGCCGAACATGTCGGCGTAGGCTTGTCTGGAGATTTTCATGGGCATGCCTTGAGATTCAATTGGGTCTGAAATCGCTCGCATTACTCGCTTTCGCGAGCAGGCTCGCTCCCACATTTGATCGCGTTCTCATGTGGGAGCGAGCCTGCTCGCGAAGGGGCCAGAGCGGGCACCGTGTTGTTTAGAGATCACCCATGATGCGGCCGGCAAAGCCGAACACCCGGCGATGCCCGGCGTAATCGACCAGCTCGACTTCACGGCTTTGCCCCGGCTCGAAGCGCACGGCGGTGCCGGCGGGGATGTTCAGGCGCATGCCGCGACTGGCGGCACGGTCGAAGGTCAGCGCGTCGTTGGTTTCGAAAAAGTGAAAGTGCGAACCGACCTGGATCGGCCGGTCGCCGCTGTTGGCGACTTTCAGGCTCACGGTGCGGCGGCCGACGTTGAGTTCGATGTCGCCGGGCTGAATCTGGTATTGGCCAGGAATCATCGCTGGGCTCCTTGCAGGACTTTGTAATAGAGGGCGGTGGGGCGATAGGTGCCGTTGGGGTCGCAGGCGTAATCAGGAATTTCGCCGGCGCGCACGTAGCCCAGCGCCTTGTAGAAATCTTCTGCCGGCGAGCCGGCCTCGGTGTCGAGATAGAGCATGCCGCGCTTGTGCTTGGGCGCTTCGAGTTCCAGCGCCTGCATCAGTTGCTGGCCGAGACCACGGCGCCGCGCGTGTTCGCGCACCAGCAGTTTCTGCACTTCGGCGCGGTTCAGACCATTGGCCTTCTGGCACAGGCCCAGTTGCACGCTGGCCAGCACCTGCTCGTCCTTCACCACCACCCAGAGCAGCGTGCTGCCCTTGTTGATGTTGTCCTGCACCTCATCGAAATACGCGCGCGCCTGGGCGGCATCGAGGTCGGCCATGAAGCCGACGCTGGCGCCGTAACCGACGGCGTCGAGCAGCAGATCGATCAGGCCCTGGCGATAGTGGGCAAAGCTTTCAGCGTTGACGCGGCGCAACTGGGCGGCGTTCATCGACATCACTCCTTGTGGGCACCCGGCGGCTGTGCGCCGGGATTGAGGGTCAACTGCATGAAGGTCAGATCGAGCCAGCGGCCGAACTTGGTGCCCACTTGCGGCATCTGCCCGGTGATGCGGAAACCGGCGCGCTCGTGCAGGCGGATCGACGCGGCGTTGCCGCTTTCGATGGCGGCGACCATGACGTGTTTGCCGCAAGTGCGGGCGCGTTCGATCAGCGCGGTCATCAGTTGCGGGCCGAGGCCGTTGCCGCGTTGATCGCTGCGCACGTACACCGAGTGCTCGACGGTGTGGCGGAAACCGTCGAACGGCCGCCAGTCGCCGAACGAGGCATAACCCAGCACTGCGTTTTCACGGTCGGCGATCACCAGAATCGGGTACGCCTGCAACTGACGCGCGTCGAACCATGCCTGGCGATTGCCGAGGTCGACCGCTTGTTCGTTCCAGATCGCCGTGGTGTTGAGCACGGCGTCGTTGTAGATGTCGCGGATCGCCGGCAGGTCGGCCCGGCTCGCATCGCGAATGCTGTAAGTCATGGCGCGGCCTCAGACGATCGGCTGGTGAACGGTGACCAGTTTGGTGCCGTCGGGGAACGTCGCCTCGACCTGGATCTCCGGGATCATTTCCGGGATGCCTTCCATCACTTGTTCGCGGCTGAGCAGGGTGGTGCCGTAATGCATCAGCTCGGCCACGGTCTGGCCGTCGCGGGCGCCCTCGAGCAGCGCGGCGGAGATGTAGGCCATGGCTTCCGGGTAGTTGAGTTTCACGCCACGGGCCAGCCGCCGCTCGGCGACGAGGCCGGCGGTGAAGATCAGCAGCTTGTCTTTTTCGCGTGGGGTCAGGTCCATGGTTCGGGTTCCATCAGGGCAGATTCGGGTGGCTCTCGAGAAGTGTGGGGTGCCAGTTGGAGCAGCCCCTCACCCTAGCCCTCTCCCGAGGGAGAGGGGACTGATCTTGGTTGTTTTCAATGGCCAATTCAGTCAGCAATATTCGTTCAGGCAGATAAATTCATATCAGACGACTCGGTCAGGCTCCCTCTCCCTCCGGGAGAGGGCGGGGGGTGAGGGTCGGGGTTTCAGGTGCTCCATATTCTTGGCGCGATAGCTTCGCGCCCCAGCAGCACAGGTCTGAGCAATCGCCACAAATCGATGAGCCAGGCGCGGGCGAGCAACGCCTCACTGGCCAGGCAACGAGCCACCAGCAGTCCCGGCAACTGAGTCAAATCCCCGCGTACCTCATGCCCCAGCGAGCGGCAACGCTCCAGCAATTCAGCATCGATTTCACCGGTGACCAACAACGTCGCAAACACCGGATTACCATCCAGGCCGATCGGCGAGTCGAGTAAACCGTCCGCACCGACAATGCGCTGCCGTTCGTGCCAGAGCAACTGACCATCGCGGCGGATGTCCAGGTGCGCCTGAAAATGCCCGAGGTCAAAACGCTCGCCGCTGGCCGGACGACCGAGCGCCACCACGTCCCAGTAGAACAGCCGCGCATCGCCTTCGAGCTCGATCGTTGTGCTCAACTCGGCCTGCGCGGCGCTGTAGACGATGGTTTCCTGCGGCAGCCATTCCAGGGTCGCGCCGGCAGCGACTTGAAAGTCGAGCTGCTGATAAGCCGGCCCGCCCGCGCGATACCACTTGGCGGCGCCGGGGCTGGTGATCTGTGCCCAGGCGTTGTGCTCGACGCGCGCGCTGATATCGAGCCGATCACCACCGGCAATTCCGCCCGGTGGGTGGACGATGATGTGCTGGCAGACCTCGGGGCCTTCGGCGTACAGATGCTTTTGCACCCGCAGCGGGCCGAGGTGACGGCGCATGACCGGGCGCGTGCAATCGCCGAAACGCGCGTAGGCCAGTTCCAGCTCGGCGTGCCAGCTCGGGGTAAACAGGGCAGGTGCAACAATCGAATTCATGGTTTTGTGATTATCGTTAGGAAGCTACAGATTAGACCGGCGCGTTAGATCGTGACCAGCCCGCGTACACCCTCGGCCTCCATATTTTCGCCGCGACCCTGCTGGACGATCTCGCCCCGCGACATCACCAGGTATTGATCGGCCAGTTCGGCGGCGAAATCGTAGAACTGCTCGACCAGCAGAATCGCCATGTCACCGCGCGCCGCGAGCTGCTTGATCACCGCACCGATTTCCTTGATCACCGACGGTTGAATGCCTTCGGTGGGCTCATCAAGAATCAGCAGGCGCGGGCGGCTGGCCAATGCGCGGCCGATCGCCAGTTGCTGTTGCTGACCACCGGACAGATCGCCGCCACGGCGCTGCTTCATTTGTAGCAGCACCGGGAACAGTTCGTAGATGAAACCTGGAACTTCTTTGGCTTCTGAGCCTGGAAAGCGCGACAGGCCCATCAGCAGATTTTCTTCTACCGTCAGGCGCCCGAAGATCTCACGACCCTGTGGCACGTAGGCGATACCGGCATGCACACGCTGATGCGGTTTGAACGTGGTGATCGGTTTGCCTTCCCAGTTCACCGCACCTTCCTTGGCCGGCAGCAGGCCCATCAGGCATTTGAGCAGGGTGGTCTTGCCCACGCCGTTACGGCCGAGCAGGCAGGTCACTTCGCCGACCTTCACGTCAAAGCTCAGGCCGCGCAGGATGTGGCTACCGCCGTAGTACTGATGCAGCTTGTCGACTTGCAGCATGTCCAAATTCTCCCCCGGTGATCGTTCCCACGCTCTGCGTGGGAACGCATCCCGTGACGCTCCGCGTCACATAACGGCGGACGCATAGCGTCCATGGCGGCATTCCCACGCAGAGCGTGGGAACGATCTAGGTCTTCAGCGGCCGAGGTAGACCTCGATCACCCGCTCGTTTTCCTGCACTTGCTCAAGCGAGCCCTCGGCCAGCACGCTGCCCTGATGCAGCACCGTGACGTGGTCGGCAATCGAGCCGACAAAGCCCATGTCGTGCTCGACCACCATCAGCGAATGCTTGCCCGCCAGCGATTTGAACAGCTCGGCGGTGAACTCGGTTTCGGCGTCGGTCATGCCCGCCACCGGTTCGTCGAGCAGGAGCAATTGCGGGTCCTGCATCAGCAACATGCCGATCTCGAGAAACTGCTTCTGGCCGTGGGACAACAGCCCGGCCTGGCGATTGACCGAGGTGGTCAGGCGAATCGTCTCGAGCACTTCGCTGATGCGTTCCTTCTGCTCGCCACTCAAGCGCGCACGCAAACTGGCCCACACCGACTTGTCGGTCTTCTGCGCCAGCTCCAGGTTTTCAAACACGCTCAAGGCTTCGAATACCGTCGGTTTCTGAAACTTGCGGCCGATGCCGGACTGGGCAATCTGCACTTCGCTCATCTGCGTCAGGTCGAGGGTTTCACCGAACCAGGCCTTGCCGTGGCTGGGCCGGGTCTTGCCGGTGATCACGTCCATCAGCGTGGTCTTGCCCGCGCCGTTGGGGCCGATGATGCAGCGCAGTTCGCCGACGCCGATGTACAGGTTGAGATTGTTCAAGGCACGGAAGCCATCGAAGCTGACGCTGATGTCTTCCAGGGTCAGGATCGTGCCGTGGCGCGTATCGAGGCCCGGGCCGACGCGCTGGCCGAGGCCGATCGAGTCGCGACTGGTGCCTTCGTCCTTGTTCGGTTCCACGGGGAAAAACGCCGGCTCCAGCATGAATTCAGCACTCGCTGTGACTCTCATTGTTCACCTCGTTTCTTCAGCAGACCGATCACGCCCTTGGGCAGGTACAACGTCACGACGATGAACAGCGCACCGAGGAAGAACAGCCAGTATTCCGGGAAGGCCACGGTGAACCAGCTCTTCATGCCGTTGACCACGCCGGCGCCGAGCAGCGGCCCGATCAGCGTGCCGCGCCCGCCAAGGGCGACCCACACCGCCGCTTCGATCGAATTGGTCGGCGACATTTCGCTGGGGTTGATGATGCCGACCTGCGGCACGTACAGCGCTCCGGCGAGGCCGCACAACACCGCACTCAATACCCAGACGAACAGCTTGAAACCGCGCGGGTCGTAGCCGCAGAACATCAAACGGTTTTCCGCATCGCGCAACGCCGTCAGCACCCGACCGAACTTGCTTTGCGCCAGGCGCCAGCCGATGAACAGGCTCGCCACCAGCAGCAACACCGTGGCCAGAAACAGCACCGCGCGGGTGCCCGGTTCGGTAATGCCGAAGCCGAGGATCGTGCGGAAGTTTGTAAAGCCGTTGTTGCCGCCAAACCCGGTCTCGTTGCGGAAAAACAGGAGCATGCCGGCGAAGGTCAGGGCCTGGGTCATGATCGAGAAATACACGCCCTTGATCCGCGAACGGAAGGCGAAAAAGCCGAACACCAGCGCCAGCAGACCCGGCGCCAGCACCACCAGACACATGGCCCAGATAAAGCTGCTGGTGCCGGTCCAGTACCACGGCAATTCGCTCCACGACAGGAAAGTCATGAACGCCGGCAAGCCATCGCCGGCCGCCTGCCGCATCAGGTACATGCCCATCGCGTACCCGCCGAGGGCGAAGAACAGACCGTGGCCCAGCGACAGCAGGCCGGCGTAACCCCAGACCAGATCCAGCGCCAGGGCGACGATGGCGTAGCAGAGGATTTTGCCGACCAGGGTCAGCGTGTAGGCCGAGACGTGCAGGGCATTGTCTGGCGACAACAACGAGAGCAGCGGCAGAACGATCAGCAGCGCGAGGATCACACCGCCGACCGCGAGCGTGACTTTCGGCCCGGCCTTTTGTGTGGCCGTGACTAACAGAGGCTGGTTCATCAGTCGATCACCCGTCCTTTCAGTGCGAAGAGGCCTTGCGGACGTTTCTGAATGAACAGAATGATCAGCGCGAGGATCAGGATCTTACCGAGCACCGCACCGATCTGCGGTTCGAGAATCTTGTTGGCGATGCCCAGGCCAAACGCCGCGAGCACGCTACCGGCCAGTTGGCCGACGCCGCCGAGCACCACCACCAGGAACGAGTCGATGATGTAGCTCTGGCCAAGGTCGGGACCGACGTTGCCGATCTGGCTCAGCGCCACGCCGCCCAATCCGGCGATGCCCGAGCCGAGGCCGAAGGCGAGCATGTCGACGCGCCCGGTAGGCACGCCGCAGCAGGCGGCCATGTTGCGGTTCTGGGTGACGGCGCGCACGTTGAGGCCGAGGCGGGTCTTGTTCAGCAGCAGCCAGGTCAGCACCACCACGAACAATGCGAAAGCGATGATGACGATGCGGTTGTACGGCAGCACCAGATTGGGCAGCACTTGAATACCGCCGGACAGCCACGCCGGGTTGGCCACTTCAACGTTCTGCGCACCGAACACCAGCCGCACCAGTTGGATCAGCATCAGGCTGATGCCCCAGGTCGCGAGCAGGGTTTCCAGCGGCCGACCATAGAGATGGCGAATCACCGTGCGCTCCAGCGCCATGCCAATGGCGGCGGTGACGAAAAACGCCACCGGCAGCGCGATCAGCGGATAGAACTCGATGGCCTGCGGCGCGTAACGCTGAAACATCAGCTGCACGACATAGGTCGAGTAGGCGCCGAGCATGAGCATCTCGCCGTGAGCCATGTTGATCACCCCGAGCAGGCCGAAGGTGATCGCCAGACCGAGGGCAGCGAGCAGCAGAATCGAGCCCAGCGACATGCCGCTGAAGGCCTGGCCGAGGACTTCGCCGATCAGCAATTTGCGCTTGACCTGCGCGAGGCTGGTTTCAGCGGCGGTGCGCACGCCGGCATCGCTTTCCACGCCCGGTTCGAGCAGACCTTCAAGGCGTGTGCGTGCCAGCGGGTCGCCGGTTTCACCGAGCAACCGCACCGCTGCAAGGCGCACCGCCGGGTCGCTGTCGACCAGTTGCAGATTGGCCAGCGCCAGGCTCAAGGCGGCATGCACGCTTTCATCTTTTTCCTCAGCGAGCTGCCGGTCGAGAAATTTCAGCTGCGCGGGTTTCGCGCTTTTCTGCAATTGCTGCGCGGCGCTCAGCCGGATTTTGCCGTCAGCGGCGAGCAATTGATGGCTGGCCATCGCGGTGTCGATCAGACCCCGCAGGCGATTGTTCAGGCGCAGGGTTTTCGCTTGGCCGCCGATCGTCAGCTCGCCTTGTTGCAGGGCGTTGAGCAATTCGATACGCGCCGGATCGGGCTGCGCGGCCCAGGCTTCCAGCAATTTGGCCTGTTGCATTGGATTGGCCGCGACGAAGTCTTCGGCATCGCCGGCGTGGGCCAGGAGTGGCAGCAACAGTGCGATGGCGAGAAGTACGCGGTGTATGGCAGTGGGCATTAGTGGTGTCCTGTTCAACCGCCCCCTCACCCTAACCCTCTCCCGGAGGGAGAGGGGACTGACCGAGGTGTCTGGACGATGTGCTGCGACTTGCGAACTTGAGTCGAACTCAGGGTTTGAAGAGCATGAAGATCGGCTCCCTTTCCCCCTCTCCCTGAGGGAGAGGGCTGGGGTGAGGGGGAAGTCTCATGCTCGCCTCAAAAACTGAATTCGCCTCAGTTGCTCTTCACCGCATAATCCGGCTTCTTGTCGTTGCCCTGAATGTACGGGCTCCATGGTTGCGCGCGGATCGGGCCTTCGGTCTGCCACACGACGTTGAACTGACCGTCGCTCTGGATTTCGCCGATCATCACGGGCTTGTGCAGGTGGTGATTGGTCTTGTCCATGGTCAGGGTATAGCCCGATGGTGCGGCGAAGGTCTGCCCGGCCAGTGCTTCGCGCACTTTGTCGACGTCAGTGGATTTGGCTTTCTCGACCGCCTGCGCCCACATGTGGATGCCGACGTAGGTGGCTTCCATCGGGTCGTTGGTCACGGCTTTATCGGCGCCCGGCAGATTGTGTTTTTTCGCATAGGCTTTCCAGTCCGCGACGAATTTCTTGTTCGCAGGATTCTCCACCGACTCGAAGTAGTTCCACGCCGCGAGGTTGCCCACCAGCGGTTTGGTGTCGATGCCGCGCAGTTCTTCTTCACCGACCGAGAACGCCACCACCGGTATATCGGTGGCTTTCAAGCCCTGGTTGGCCAGCTCTTTGTAGAACGGCACGTTGGAGTCGCCATTGACGGTCGAGATGACGGCAGTCTTGCCGCCGGCGGAGAATTTTTTGATGTTGGCAACGATGGTCTGGTAATCGCTGTGACCGAACGGCGTGTAGACCTCTTCGATGTCCTTGTCGGCCACGCCTTTGGAATGCAGGAACGCACGCAGGATCTTGTTGGTGGTGCGCGGGTAGACGTAGTCGGTGCCGAGCAGGAAGTAGCGCTTGGCGCTGCCGCCTTCTTCGCTCATCAGGTATTCAACGGCGGGGATCGCTTGCTGGTTCGGCGCGGCGCCGGTGTAGAAGACGTTCGGCGACATCTCTTCGCCTTCGTACTGCACCGGATAGAACAGCAGACCGTTGAGCTCTTCGAACACCGGCAATACCGATTTACGCGAAACCGAGGTCCAGCAGCCGAACACCACCGCGACCTTGTCCTGGGTCAGCAGCTGTCGGCCCTTTTCGGCGAACAGCGGCCAGTTGGAAGCGGGATCGACCACCACCGGCTCGAGCATCTTGCCGTTCACACCGCCCTTGGCGTTGATCTCGTCGATGGTCATCAGCGCCATGTCCTTGAGCGACGTTTCGGAGATCGCCATGGTCCCGGACAACGAATGCAGAATCCCGACCTTGATGGTCTCGGCGGCCTGGACAGTCCAGGTCATGCCCATCGCGGCAATGGATGCCGTGAGTGTGAAAGCCTTGATCAAACTGCGACGCTTCATTGTGCGATCTCCATGAACATTCGATTTTTTCTGGTTGGCAGATGCGAACGACTGAAAGTGTGTTTTGCAAAGGCTGTGCCCGGTCGCGTTCAGGCAAGAAAATGTCGTGCCAGAGCGCTTGCGCGCTGTGGGCGTGCACCAGGAGGGGACGGTAGTCGGGCGGTGGTGCGTCCAGTTGCGCCAGATTGGGGCGCGGACTGTCGCGCAGATGCGGATACAGAAACGATAAACATGTACCACAGCAGGTGAAAACCGACGGCCCACACTCACGCGCTCATCCCGATTCTCAGCGCAGGTTTTTATGAGTCATGTCTCAGGCCGATCCGGTCGTACCGCAAGTTCTTCCGCAACGTTCAAGCTGCCGCCACTGAGCCCGGCCTTTCTGACTGAAGAGGACGCCGCCTATTGGGTGCACACGCGGATTCCACTCAACCCGGACAAAGAGTACGGCAGCGTGATCCTGCTGCGTCCGGACGGGAAATTGCTCGCCACTTCACCCATCGCCGGGCAAGCCACGGGTTTTGACTTCGGCACAATTGTGCAGACCGATGTCCTTGGCGGCATGCTTCATCCGCTGGGCTACCGGTGCGTCGCCAGCGTTCACAGCCATCCGCCGATCCATGCCGAGTTCCGCAATGGCAATCGGCGTCAGGATGAAACACTGCTCCGGCTGTTCATGAGTTTCTATTCAGGCGGCGATTTCATTGGCGATGTGTCGGCGCGGGATTTTTTCCGCAGCGCTTACCTTTCAGGCCCGGATGGCAGCTTGCTCAAATACGTCTCGAGCGGCTCGCCCGAGGAACGCGACTACTTTCTCTGGCAGCAGTCCGGCGGGCCGTCGGGCCATCCGGCTGGGGCCTATGACGTGATGGCGGTGATCAACAAGCTGGCGACTGTGGGTGAACTGAAAGTCATTGTTTCGAATGCCGACTGGGGTTACTCGGTGGGGCGCGTACCTGCGGACTGGAAGGCCGGCGCGTCGTTTTCAAAGGGTGTGGTCACCGAACTGCCGCTGATGACCCGTGTCTGCGTCAATGCCGAACGCGCCGTGCTGGCCGCGTTGAAATCCAGAGGCGCGCAGACGACGGGCCTGATATTGAAAAAATTGGTTGGCGAGGAGTATGTGGCCACCCATGCGCGGCCGGCCGGGCTCGCCGCTTGGGATCCTGAGCGAATATTTCCGGTTGATGCCCAAGGGCAATTGCAGCTGCCCAGGGGGTATTTGCTGGAGGGCTTTTACTTTGCCTCGCGGCCCGACCCTGCACAGTTTCCACCTGGCCAGCCGTGGCTCTACGAGAACTTCTTCACGCCCCGGGAGATCGCCTGGGCTATCGAAGCGAATGCCCGCAGCCAACATCTGGCGCAAGCGGGGCGTGCGTTGTCGCTGTACATGCGGGCGCAGGATCATGCGATGTTGAAGTACCGCTTCAGCGGCGATTCGATCGAAGCGGCACTGAGCGTTACGCAGTCGGACGGCACGGTCAGTGACAACGGTGTGCAGGCAAGGCTGTTGGCCGGCACACTGGATACCCGCGCATTTGTTTCGATGCTGGTACTGGCCGGGACCCTGGAGGTCGTGCGCGGCAGTGCGTTGTGGGCGCATCTGGGTCCGGTGGATCTGCAATGGCAGCCCTTCGCCAATTTCCCCTGGCCGCGATTGAGCCGGGCTTTTCTGGCGGCCGATGATGCGGTTCGCCATGCCCATGAGCTCGTGGGCATTCGCCGTGATCAGCAGCACGCGGGGTATGTTTTTCAGCGTAGCGACAAGCGTTTCGTGGTGACCGAACCCTTGCCCGGGGATATCGATACGCTCAGCCAGGGGCGGCTTTATCCTCTGGACAATCACGGTCGGCCGGTGTTTCCAGACGACCACACCATGCATGCGCGTTATGTCGCTCACGTTGCGCTTTCGCAACTTGACCCGGTGCATATCCGGTATCTGCGCTGGACCCGTGCCGAGGCTCTGCTGGACGTGCAGATGCTCAACGTTGACGAGCTGCGGCAGACCCTGGTCGACGGGATCGCTCTGTATTGCTCTGGTGCCGGTGACAGCCTGATCAGGTTCCAGCCCTACACCACCATCGTCGCCAGGGAGCTGGCCAGACGCCTCGGCACTGGCAAGCACCCGGGCGAGCTTGCCAGTGCGCTGCGCAACGGCACTGAACGGCCACAGGCCTTTGTGCGTGAACAGGCGCAGGCCGGCGTCTTGTTCAACCTGATCGATCACGCACTGTGGGGCTATCGCGGGCAAATCGGCGCTGACTGGAGCCTGCCAATAGCGTCTGTGGCTGAACCAGGCGAGTCGGAGCCGCCGCTGCCGACGTTACCGAAACCGTCATTGCCAGATCTCTCTTTGCAGCCATATCCGCCAACGCAAGTGCCTGCGCCTGGCGCCACAACACTGCCGTGGAAGCGTCCTGCGAGGATTTTCTTTGGTGCGGTGTTTTCCTCGGCGGACGAGGCAGCACTGAGTCAATCCAGTACTGACGTGCATTTGCACGACGAAAAGAAAACCTGGTTCGGCTTCATTCTCAAGCACGTGGGGCGGGAGGAATACATCGCCAGCGAGCTGATACCCGTCAGCGATAGCGGCACCAATCTGTTTCGTCAGGAGTCGGTGTTCAGTTCCAGCAGGACAGCTCCCTGGTATCAGTACCCGGATGGCTTCGACCTGCATGCCGTGTATTACATGCACCAGCGAATCGGGGAAACCTTGCGCCATCCCCAGGACTGGCTCGCGCATTACTTCGTCACGCCGGAGACGCTGACCGTTGCCATGTATCTCTCCGAGCGGCGCCCGGTCGTCGCCACTGGCCGGCACAGAACTTTGTATATCGCCAGCGGTGATGGTGCTCTGCTCAGGTATGTGTTCAACAGCTCCAGCAAGTTGTTCTACGACGACAGCTCGCAGACGACGCTGCAAACGCTCAAGGACGATCTCGCTGCGCAAAGGCTGTTGCCATCCGACTTCGTACACACCGTGGTCGACAGTGGTCAACTTGACGTGCTGCGTACGAGTCTGTGCTGGGACCGGCCGGGTTTGGTCAAGAAAACCTGGCAGCCTTACGCAAATCTGCAGCGACGCGCCCTGGGGCCGGTTTTTCACAGTGCCGACGATGCGGCAGTGCATGCCCGATCGCTGTTGCCGCAGAGCACCGACAAGCTCTATGGCGGTGTCATTCTGAAACGCTCCGACGGCCTCTACGTCGCTACCTCGCCGATTGAAGTGACACGCGAAAATTTCGAC
>NZ_JBAWKM010000012.1:0-195139 GCF_037095675.1 Pseudomonas sp. CCNWLW23
CCTTCCGCTGTGTCTGGCTGCGCCAGACGGTCGCTGCGCTCCCACCCCCGGATCAATCCCTCCGCTCAGCCTTCCGACGTCGCCTGTGAATCAAGATCAAAAGCGGTACTCGAGCTTGCGCTCATTGTTTTGAGTGGTGAAAAGCGTGTGATCTGCTTTGGATCTGTGTTGGATTCGCCCCTCACCCCAGCCCTCTCCCCGAGGAGAGGGAGCTGATTTGTGTGCTTTTCAAATCCTGAGTTCAACTCGGACTTTCACATCGACGTAACTCGCTCAAACACCTCGGTCAGTTCCCTCTCCCTCCGGGAGAGGGCTAGGGTGAGGGGCTCTTGATCTGGCTTTTGCTTTGGCTTTTGATCTTTTGCCGCTTCGGCAGACTTCTTACCCCCAATAACAAAAAAGGCGTGATCCTCACGAATCACGCCTTTTCCAATCAACAGCTAACGATCAACTACCCAAAGCCTTCGAAGCCAACCAGAACAACCCGGCCGACAGCGCCACGGTCGCTGGCAAGGTCAGTACCCAGGCCAGCAGAATAGTCTTCACCGTGCCACCCTGCAGGCCGCTCTTGTTGGCAACCATGGTCCCGGCAACACCCGAGGACAACACATGAGTGGTCGACACCGGCAGGCTGAAAATATTGGCCATGCCGATCAAACTGGCGGTGGTGATCTGCGCCGACATGCCCTGGGAATAGGTCATGCCTTGCTTGCCGATCTTCTCGCCGATGGTCAGCACCACACGCTTCCAGCCGACCATGGTGCCCAGGCCCAGTGCCAGGGCGACCGCCAGAATCACCCAGAACGGGGCGTATTCAGTGGTGGTGGTCAGGTCTTTGCGCAGCTTGTCGAGGTCAGCCTTTTCGCGGGCTTCCAGGCCTGGCAGCTTGCCGACTTTCTTCGCCGTGTCGTCCAGGCAGAGCAGGTAGCGACGCACTTCGATGCGGCTGTCCGACGACAGCGAATGGTAGTCCGCTACACCTTTGAGGGTGTGCAGCAGGGCGGTGATGGTCGGTTCGGTCTGCTGCGGGTTGCAGCGGAATTTCTCCGGCAGGTCGCCTTCCACGCTCTTGCCCAGGGCCAGGAACTCACCCAGCGAATCGGCGTTGCGCTGGTAGAACTGGCTCAGGTGCAGGGTCGCGTCGCGGGTGCGTTCGATCTGGTAGGTGGTGCTGTTCAGATCGAGTACGAACTGCGCCGGGACGATACCGATCAGCACCAGCATGATCAGGCCGATGCCTTTCTGGCCGTCGTTGGAACCGTGCACGAAGCTTACGGCCATTGCCGAGATCACCAGGACCAGACGGTTCCAGAACGGTGGGTGCTTTTTGTCGTCGATCTTGCGGCGCTGTTCCGGTGTCTTGTGCATCTTCGACAGCGGGCGCCACCATTTCAGGCCGATCAGCACCAGCGCGGCGATGAGGAAGCCGGCCATCGGCGAGAACACCAGCGAGGCGCCAATATCGATCGCTTTCTGCCAGTTCACGCCATCTCTCAACGGAATGTCGTTGATCAGCGCGTTGGCCAGGCCGACACCGAGGATCGAGCCGATCAGGGTGTGCGAGCTGGAAGCCGGGATACCGAAGTACCAGGTGCCCAGGTTCCAGGCGATTGCCGCGGCGAGCAACGAGAACACCATCGCCAGGCCATGGCCGGTGTTCACATTGATCAGCAGCTCAACCGGCAGCAAGTGGACGATGGCATACGCCACGCCCACGCCGCCCAGCAGCACGCCGAGGAAATTGAACACACCGGAAAAGAACACCGCCAGGTGTGGCGGCATGGCTTTGGTGTAGATAACAGTGGCTACCGCGTTAGCGGTGTCATGAAATCCATTGATGAACTCGAAGGCGAGGACAAACGTCAGGGCGAGCAAGAGGCTCACAAGCACCCAAGCATCCAGTCCGCTGAATAAATCGATCATGAAGGTTTTCTGACCCGGTCGTAAGGGGGCGCGATTATGCCAGAAAAGACAGGAAATCGATGCCCCGTCTGCTCACTGGTCACACCCTTCTTCGATTTAATTTGTTGCAGGGCGTGAAAACCAAGCAGCACGCAGGGTTTTTCAACTACTTGATTTTATTGAATAAACTAGATTTTCGAGCCGTTTTTTCAGACATCGCAAAGGCTCAAACGCTTGTCTGAAATATCTCTGAAACCTGTGGGACGCTCGTTCATAAGCCGCAGAACAGCGATGCAGCCGCTGCCCGCGGATAGCGGGCGCGCGAGGTGTCGTCTTCCACCGCGCTGTGGCTCAGGCGGACGCCGACTTTCGAATGCTCAACCGCCGTGGCTCATGGCTCTTCGGCTTTGAGTTCCTTTTCGATCTTTTCGATTTCCTGCTTGAACACCTGATCCTGAACGGTAGGGCGCTTGCGCCATGCCTTGCGTTCCGGTTCCGGCTGAGCGGCGTAGGTGGTGACTTCCCCGCCGTAAACTTCCTTGTAACGTTGTTCCTGGCGCTCTAGTTCCGCGCGCAGTTCGTCTTTTGTCACGGTGCTACCTGTATGAGTTGAATTGAATATCCGGTGAAACACACTGCAACGAGTCAATTGAGCGAGCCCGACAGTCATCCACAGCCCGATCGGGCGCGGAGACATTGCAGAGGCGATCAAGACTTCCGTGTTACAGGCGGCTACGGCACCAGATAAAAACTGACGCAGCATCAGTTTCCTGTTTCAGCGAGCGCTGGCGTTGCATGTGTGATGGGCGCCGGGCGCTGGCCGGAGCTGAGACGAAGGACCTCGTTTCAGCAAGTCGCGGGCTTTTGATTAAAGCGCCGCGACTAGGGTGCATTATAGCGGCCGATTCGGGAATGACTATCTTTGCCAAGTTAAAAACGGTTCTGAATGTGTGATGGTTTTGTTGCTGGCAACTTTTGCCGCTAGTTAAGTGTAAAGACAGCGTTATAGAACCGGCGTTCTGTTTTTGGCGCCATTAACTGGAACAACTAAGTTGCGAGCAGAATCGCTAAAGCTGCCTCAAGGATGAAGAGGAGAGCGGGGGCTGGATTGCGATTATCGGTCGGCGGTTCGATAATCGCCCAATGTTGGCGCCCCGGTGCTTGTGCATCGCGCGGCGAGCCGTTTGACTAGGCATCGATGCGTGCCGGACAAGGACAAGAAATGAACGATCAAATGCGCAACTCCTTCACCTCGGTGGCGCCGCCCATTGTCGCCTCGCCGGCCAAGCGCATTCAGGCGCTGACCGGTGATCCGGATTTCATGACGTCCCTGGCCCGTGGTCTGGCCGTGGTGCAGGCGTTTCAGGAACGCAAACGCCACCTGACCATCGCGCAGATAAGTCATCGCACTGAAATCCCTCGCGCCGCCGTGCGCCGTTGCCTGCACACGCTGATCAAGCTCGGCTACGCCACCACCGACGGCCGCACCTATTCGCTGCTGCCGAAAGTGCTGACCCTCGGCCACGCCTATCTGTCCTCGACACCGCTGGCGGTCTCGGCCCAACCGTATCTGGATCGCATGAGCGAGCAACTGCACGAGGCCTGCAACATGGCGACGCTAGAGGGCGATGACATTCTCTATATCGCGCGTTCGGCGACCACTCAGCGATTGATCTCGGTCGACCTTTCCGTCGGCGGGCGTCTCCCTGCCTATTGCACGTCGATGGGGCGCATTCTGTTGGCCGCGCTGGACGACACCTCCTTGGGCGAATACCTCGACCACGCCGAACTGGTGGCCAAAACCAGCCGCACCATTCATACCCCCGACGCGTTGCTCGAATGTTTGCAGCAGGTGCGGCAGCAGGGCTGGTGCATTGTCGATCAGGAACTGGAACAGGGCCTGCGCTCGATCGCTGTGCCGGTGTACGACGCCTCCGGGCAAGTGGTCGCCGCGCTGAATGTCAGCACCCACGCCGGGCGGGTCAGTCGCGCCGAGCTGGAGCAGCGCTTCTTGCCGGGCCTGCTCAGCGCCAGTCGCGACCTCAGTGCGCAGTTGTTCGCCTGAGGAAGCTGTTCGATAAACGCACAGTGTTGCGTTTATCGAATTGACGCTAAAACCCTCGGATCATTAATGTCGCGGCAGCGTCATCCGGCGCTGATGTGAATGAGCTCGCCGGACTGTCGACCCCATAATAATGACAAGAGGCAACTCACCATGCGCTCGCTCCCCGACTGTCTGTATCCCACCCGTTGTTGCCGGGTTCACCGCAACGCCTGATTACAACCTTCTATTCTTGTGACCGTGCCTTCCTTTGGCCGGCCGCCGTTCGACTGCGTTTTTTGCGTGGAATAAAAATAATGAACCAGCCTCAGTCCGCTGTGGGTAACTGCCTCGATGTGCAGACCTTCATCAACGCCCAACCGATCTCGCGCTATCAGTGGCGGGTGGTGATCCTGTGTTTCCTGATCGTATTTCTCGACGGCCTCGACACCGCCGCCATGGGCTTCATCGCCCCGGCGCTGTCGCAAGACTGGGGCATCGACCGCGCCAGCCTCGGCCCGGTAATGAGTGCCGCGCTGATTGGTATGGTCTTCGGCGCGCTCGGCTCCGGCCCGTTGGCTGACCGCTTCGGGCGCAAGGTTGTCCTCGTCGGTGCGGTGATTCTGTTCGGCGGCTTCAGCCTGGCCTCGGCGTACAGCACCAACGTCGAACAACTGCTGGTGTTGCGCTTTCTGACCGGTCTCGGTCTCGGCGCGGGCATGCCCAACGCGACGACGCTGCTCTCGGAATACACACCCGAGCGCAAGAAGTCGCTGCTGGTGACCAGCATGTTCTGCGGCTTCAACCTCGGCATGGCCGGCGGCGGTTTCATCTCCGCGAAGCTGATCCCGGCGTTCGGCTGGCATGCTCTGCTGATGATCGGCGGGATCCTGCCGCTGATCCTCGCCGTGGTATTGGTGTTCTGGCTGCCGGAATCGGCGCGCTACCTGGTGGTGCGCAACCGTGGCACCGACAAAGTACGCAAGACCCTCGCGCCGATCGACCCGGTTACCGTTGCCCAGGCTGCGAGCTTCAGCGTGCCGGAACAGAAGACCGTGAAGGCGCGCAATGTCTTTGCGGTGATCTTCTCCGGCACTTACAGCACCGGCACGCTGCTGTTATGGCTGACCTATTTCATGGGCCTGGTGATTGTGTACCTGCTGACCAGTTGGCTGCCGACGCTGATGCGCGACAGCGGCGCGAGCATGGAGCAGGCCGCGTTCATCGGTGCGTTGTTCCAGTTTGGCGGCGTGTTGAGCGCGGTCGGCGTGGGCTGGGCGATGGATCGCTTCAATCCGCACAAGGTCATCGGCGTTTTCTACCTGCTGGCCGGGGTGTTTGCCTACGCCGTGGGACAAAGCCTGGGCAACATCACCTTGCTGGCGACGCTGGTACTGGTGGCGGGCATGTGCGTCAACGGCGCGCAATCGGCGATGCCGTCATTGGCGGCACGCTTCTACCCGACTCAGGGCCGTGCGACCGGGGTGTCGTGGATGCTCGGCATCGGCCGCTTCGGCGCGATCCTCGGCGCGTGGATGGGCGCAACCTTGCTTGGCCTGGGCTGGAATTTCGAGCAAGTGCTGACCGCACTGGTGATTCCGGCCGGTTTGGCGACGGCGGCGGTGCTGATCAAGGGCATGGTCAGTCATGCGGATGCGACCTGAGGCAGACCCATGATCGTTCCCACGCTCCGCGTGGGAATGCCTCAACGGAGGCTCTGCGTTCGGCTGTACAGGGACGCGGAGCGTCCCCGGCAGCATTCCCACGCGGAGCGTGGGAACGATCATTAGGGAGGCAACAATCCGTTCGATAAACGAACACTCAGTCGATTATCGGATTGTTTGGCGAATTTCCCGAGCTTAATCTTCAGTGACTCCGGCGCTGAACCTCGCGCCTTTTTATCACTGGCGATTCCTTACAAGAACAGGAGCCCGCTCCATGGCTGAGATCCTTTCGCTGCACGACGCGGTGAAGCAATTCGTCAACGATGGCGATACCGTCGCCCTCGAAGGCTTCACTCACCTGATCCCTACGGCAGCGGGTCATGAAATCATTCGTCAAGGCAAGAAAGATCTGACGCTGGTGCGGATGACGCCTGACCTGATCTACGACCAACTGATCGGCGCCGGTTGCGCGCGCAAACTGATTTTCTCCTGGGGCGGCAACCCGGGTGTGGGCTCGCTGCACCGCCTGCGTGACGCGGTCGAGAAAAAATGGCCGCACGCGCTGGAAATTGAAGAACACAGCCACGCCGACCTCGCCAACGCCTACGTTGCCGGCGCGTCCGGCCTGCCGTTCGCGGTGCTGCGTGCCTACGCCGGCTCCGACCTGCCGAAGGTCAATCCGCTGATCAAAACCGTGACCTGCCCGTTCACCGGCGAAGTGCTGGCGGCAGTGCCATCGGTACGCCCGGACGTCACCGTGATTCACGCGCAGAAAGCCGACCGCAAAGGCAACGTGTTGCTCTGGGGCATTCTCGGTGTGCAGAAAGAAGCCGCGCTGGCGGCCAAGCGCTGCATCGTCACCGTGGAAGAAATCGTCGACGACCTCAACGCACCGATGAACGCTTGCGTGCTGCCGACCTGGGCCTTGAGCGCGGTCTGCCACGTGCCGGGTGGCGCGCATCCGTCCTACGCCCACGGTTACACCGAGCGTGACAATCGTTTCTATCAGGCGTGGGACCCGATCGCTCGCGACCGTGAGACGTTTACCGCGTGGATCAACGAATACATCCATGGCTGCGCTGACTTCAGCGAATTCCAGGCCAAATTGGCCGCTGCTTCGGAGGCCAAGTAATGACTTACACCACCAATGAAATGATGACCGTCGCGGCGGCCCGGCGCCTGAAGAACGGCTCGGTATGTTTCGTCGGCATCGGCCTGCCATCGAAAGCCGCCAACCTCGCGCGCCTGACTTCATCGCCGGACGTGGTGCTGATCTACGAATCCGGCCCGATTGGCGCCAAGCCGAGCGTACTGCCGCTGTCCATCGGTGACGGTGAGCTGGCCGAGACCGCCGACACGGTGGTGCCGACCGGTGAAATTTTTCGCTACTGGCTGCAGGGCGGGCGCATCGACGTCGGTTTCCTCGGCGCCGCGCAGGTCGACCGTTTCGGCAACATCAACACCACCGTGGTCGGCGACTACCACGCGCCGAAAGTGCGTCTGCCGGGGGCCGGTGGCGCGCCGGAGATTGCCGGTTCGGCGAAAAGCGTGCTGATCATCCTTAAACAGTCGGCGCGGTCGTTTGTCGACAAGCTCGACTTCATCACCTCGGTCGGTCACGGCGAAGGTGGCGATTCGCGTAAACGTCTCGGCCTGCCGGGCGCCGGGCCGGTGGGGATCATCACCGACCTGTGCATCATGGAACCGGAGGAGGGCACCCACGAATTCGTGGTCACCGCGCTGCATCCGGGCGTGACCCGCGAGCAAGTGGTCGCCGCCACCGGTTGGCCGATTCGTTTTGCCGACTCCGTTGAAACCACCGCTGAGCCGACCGAAGTCGAGTTGACCGCACTGCGTGATCTTGAAGCGCGCACCGCTGGCGCCCACGGTCAGGCACCGGGAGAAGCATGATGCGTGACGTGTATATCTGCGATGCGATTCGCACCCCTATTGGCCGTTTCGGCGGCGCACTGTCCGCCGTGCGCGCCGATGACCTCGCCGCCGTGCCGATCAAAGCACTGATGGAGCGCAATCCTTCGGTGGACTGGAATGCCGTCGATGAAGTGTTTCTCGGCTGCGCCAACCAGGCCGGCGAAGACAACCGCAACGTCGCGCGCATGGCGCTGCTGCTGGCGGGGCTGCCGGACAGCGTGCCGGGCGTTACGCTCAATCGTCTCTGCGCTTCGGGCATGGACGCGATTGGCACCGCATTCCGCGCCATCGCCAGTGGCGAAATGGAGCTGGCGATTGCCGGCGGCGTCGAGTCGATGTCCCGCGCACCGTTCGTGATGGGCAAGGCCGACGCGGCGTTCTCGCGCAACATGAAACTGGAAGACACCACCATCGGCTGGCGTTTCATCAACCCACTGATGAAGGCGCAGTACGGCGTCGATGCCATGCCGCAGACTGCTGACAACGTTGCCGACGACTACAAGGTTTCGCGCGCAGATCAGGACGCCTTTGCTCTGCGCAGTCAGCAACGTACCGCCGCCGCGCAGGCTGCCGGTTACTTCGCTGAAGAAATCGTCGAAGTGCGCATCGCCCACAAAAAGGGCGAAACCGTGGTCAGCGAGGACGAACATCCGCGCGCCGACACTACGATTGAAGCGCTGGCGAAACTGAAACCGGTCAATGGCGCGGATAAAACCGTCACCGCCGGCAATGCCTCCGGGGTCAACGATGGTGCTGCTGCGCTGATTCTGGCGTCAGCCGAAGCGGTGAAAAAACACGGCCTGACCGCCCGCGCAAAAGTGCTCGGCATGGCCAGCGCCGGCGTCGCACCACGGGTGATGGGCATCGGCCCGGTGCCGGCGGTGCGCAAACTGACCGAGCGCCTTGGCGTCGCGGTCAGCGATTTCGACGTGATCGAGCTCAACGAAGCGTTTGCCAGCCAAGGTCTGGCGGTACTGCGTGAACTGGGGCTGGCGGATGACGCGCCGCAGGTCAACCCGAATGGCGGCGCGATTGCCCTCGGTCATCCGTTGGGTATGAGCGGTGCGCGGCTGGTGCTGACCGCCCTGCATCATCTGGAAAAGACTGGCGGCAAGAAAGGTCTGGCGACCATGTGCGTCGGTGTTGGCCAGGGTCTGGCCCTGGCCATCGAACGTGTCTGACGCGCTGCGGCACTTACAAGAACTGAGGAAAGCGAAATGACTGACAAGCCTGGTTACCGTCGCCCACAGGCAGGCACTCAGCCTGACTACCTGCACCCGACGTATCAATCCACCAACCTGCGCTCGCCGTCCAAGCCTTTGGTGTACCTGCCCCATTCACTCTCGGAAATCACCGGGCCGACCATCGGCGCCGAACACGTTGCCGAGAAGGACAATGACCTGACCGCACAGCACGACGGCGAACCGTTGGGCGAGCGCATCATCATTCACGGCCGCGTGCTCGACGAAGATGGCCTGCCGGTACCGGGGATTCTGGTGGAGATCTGGCAGGCCAATGCCGCCGGCCGCTACAACCATGCCCGCGACCTGCACGACGCGCCGCTGGACCCGAACTTCACCGGCACCGGCCGCACCGTCACCGATGCCGATGGTTGGTACCAGTTCCAGACCATCAAGCCCGGCGCCTATCCGTGGGGCAACCACCACAACGCCTGGCGCCCGGCGCACATCCACTTTTCCCTGTTCGGGCCGAGCATCCTCACCCGACTGGTCACGCAAATGTATTTCCCCGGCGACCCGTTGCTGGCGTATGACCCGATCTACAACTGCGTGCCGGACACTTCGGCCAAGGAACGCCTGATCGCCAGTTTCGATCTGGAAAAAACCATTCCGTCCTACGCCCTCGGTTACCGCTGGGACATCGTGCTGCGCGGCCGTGAAGCCACGCCGATGGAGAAATAAGATGACGCTCTATGCGACCACGTCCCACACCGTCGGGCCGTATTACCACATCGGCCTGACGTGGCTGAACCGCGAAACCCTGGCCAACGAGCTGACCCTCGGCGAGCGCGTGGCAATCACCGGCCAGGTGGTCGACGGCAATGGCGATGTCGTCAACGACGCCATGCTCGAAGTCTGGCAGGCCAACGCCGTCGGCAAGTACGACCACCCGGAAGATCATCAGGACAAACCGCTCGACCCGAATTTCGAAGGCTTCGGCCGGGTACCGGTGGACGCCGAAGGGCGCTTCCGTTTCACCACGATCAAACCGGGCACCGTGCCGGGGTTGAAAGGCTCGACCCAGGCGCCGCATCTGGTGGTGCTGGTGTTTGCCCGTGGTCTGGTCAAGCATTTGCTGACGCGGATCTATTTCGAGGGCGAACCGGCGAACGTTGCTGATCCGTTGCTGGAATGTGTGCCGGCGGAGCGTCGCCAGACGTTGCTGGCCAAGGCGGATGCGTCGGGTGTGTACCAGTGGAATGTAGTTCTGCAGGGCACCGATGCCGAGACGGTGTTCTTCGATTATTGAGAGAACACCCCAAATCCCGTGCAGGACAGAGTCCCTGTGGTGAGAGGATTTATCCCCGCTGGGCTGCGAAGCAGCCCCAAAAACCAGTCGGCGCGGTATTCAGATGAACCGCGTGTATCTGATTTGCGAGTGCCTCGCACTTTAGCGGGGATAAATCCCCTCGCCACAAAGGCTGATCCAGACGTGGGTGACGATCCGATGTGGAACGGGACTGTTGCAAAGTATGTCTAGACTGTGACTGTCCCTATCGAGTGAAAAAACAATGACAACCACCACCTCCCACTACACCGGCGAAGAGCGCAGCAAGCGCATCTTTGCCATCGTCGGCGCTTCGTCCGGCAACCTCGTCGAATGGTTCGACTTCTACGTCTACGCCTTCTGCGCGATCTATTTCGCCCCGGCGTTTTTTCCCTCCGATAATCCCACCGTGCAACTGGTCAACACCGCTGGCGTGTTCGCTGCCGGGTTCCTGATGCGGCCGATTGGTGGCTGGATCTTCGGCCGGGTCGCTGACAAGCACGGGCGCAAGAACTCGATGCTCATCTCGATTCTGATGATGTGCTTCGGCTCGTTGCTGATCGCCTGTCTGCCGACCTACAAGGACATCGGCGTCTGGGCACCAGTGCTGTTGCTGTTCGCGCGTTTGCTGCAAGGTCTGTCGGTGGGCGGCGAGTACGGCACCACCGCGACCTACATGAGCGAAGTTGCGCTCAAGGGCCAGCGCGGTTTCTTCGCCTCGTTCCAGTACGTGACGCTGATTGGCGGGCAACTGCTGGCGGTGTCGCTGGTGGTGGTCCTGCAGCAATTCCTCACCGAAGAAGACCTGCGTGCCTACGGCTGGCGGATTCCGTTCGTGGTCGGTGCGGTGGCGGCGCTGATTTCGCTGTTCCTGCGTCGTTCGCTGAAGGAAACCACCAATAAGGAAACCCGTGCGCACAAAGACGCCGGCAGCATCACTGCACTGTTTCGCGATCACAAAGCGGCGTTCATCACCGTGCTCGGCTACACCGCTGGCGGCTCGCTGATTTTCTACACCTTCACCACCTACATGCAGAAATACCTGGTGAACACCGCCGGGATGCACGCCAAGACCGCCAGCTACATCATGACCGGCGCGCTGTTCCTGTATATGTGCATGCAGCCGTTGTTCGGCATGCTCGCCGACAAGATCGGCCGGCGTAATTCGATGCTCTGGTTCGGCGCCCTCGGCACGCTGTTCACCGTGCCGATTCTGCTCAGCCTGAAAAGCATCAGCAGCCCGTTCCTCGCCTTCGTACTGATCACCCTGGCGCTGGCGATTGTCAGCTTCTACACCTCGATCAGCGGTCTGGTAAAAGCCGAGATGTTCCCGCCGGAAGTGCGCGCCCTCGGTGTCGGCCTGGCTTACGCGGTGGCCAATGCAATCTTCGGCGGCTCGGCAGAGTTTGTGGCCCTGAGCCTCAAGGCCGGCGGCATGGAAAACGCCTTCTACTGGTACGTCACGGCGATGATGGCGGTGGCCTTCCTGTTCAGTCTGCGTTTGCCCAAGCAGGCGAAGTATCTGCACCACGATCTGTAAACCCATGTGCGCGGGCTGCGAGGCTCGCGCCGGCAAGGACTGTTTATGACTCAGCGACCGGGCAATCAATTGTTCGATGCCTACTTCACCGCCCGCGATATGCGCGAAGTGTTCTGCGATCAGGGCCGGATGCAGGCGATGCTCGATTTCGAAGCGGCGCTGGCCCGGGCCGAGGCGCGGGTCGGGCTGATTCCTTCATCGGCCGTGGCACCGATTGCCGCAGCATGCGACGCCAGTCTGTATGACTTCGCAGCGCTGGGCGAGGCGATTGCCACGGCCGGTAATTCGGCGATCCCACTGGTCAAGGCTTTGGGCAAGCAGATCGCTTCGAGCGATGCCGAAGCCGAGCGCTATGTGCATCTGGGCGCGACCAGTCAGGACGTGATGGATTCCGGGCTGGTCCTGCAATTGCGCCAGGCGCTGGCGCTGATCGAAGACCAACTGGCGCAACTGGCCGACTCGCTCGCCACTCAGGCACAACGTTTCGCCACCACGCCACTGGCCGGGCGCACCTGGCTGCAACACGCCACGCCCGTGACCCTCGGTATGAAAATCGCCGGATGGCTGGGCGCCGTCACGCGCAGCCGTCAGCGTCTGCAACAACTGAAACCGCGTCTGCTGGTGCTGCAATTCGGTGGCGCCTCCGGCACCCTCGCGGCGCTGGGTGAACAGGCGTTGCCGATCGCCAAAGCATTGGCCGAAGAGCTGCAACTGACCCTGCCCGAGCAACCGTGGCACACCCAGCGTGACCGCATCGTTGAATTCGGCGCCGTGCTTGGCCTGATCGCCGGGAGCCTCGGCAAATTCGGCCGCGACATCAGCCTGTTGATGCAGACCGAAGCAGCGGAAGTATTCGAGCCTGCGGCACCGGGCAAAGGCGGGTCGTCGACCATGCCGCACAAGCGCAACCCGGTTGGCGCGGCGGTGCTGATCGGCGCGGCCACGCGGGTGCCGGGGCTGGTGTCGACGCTGTTCAGCGCGATGCCGCAGGAACATGAACGCAGCCTTGGTTTGTGGCATGCCGAATGGGAAACCCTGCCGGAAATCTGCTGCCTGGTGTCCGGTTCGCTGCAACAGGCGCGCTTGCTGGCCGACGGTCTGGAGGTCGACGCGGCGCGCATGGCCCGCAACCTCGAATTGACCCAAGGCCTGGTGCTGGCCGAAGCGGTGAGCATCGTCCTCGCCCAACGCGTCGGCCGCGACACCGCGCATCACCTGCTCGAACAATGCTGCAAACGTGCAGTGGCCGAGCAACGCCATTTGCGTGCGGTGCTCGCGGACGAGCCGCAAGTCACCGCCGAACTCAGTGGCGCTGAACTCGATGATCTTCTCAACCCCGCGCATTACCTTGGCCAGGCGCGAGTCTGGGTCGAGCGCGCGGTGGCTGAACACAACGCTTTGACTGTCTGAAGGAGAGGGCTGTGGCTTTCGTTCAACTCGCCGATGGCGAACTGCACTATGAAATTGAGGGCCCGGCGGAGGCGCCGGTGCTGGTGCTGTCCAACTCGCTGGGCACCGACCTGCACATGTGGGACGCGCAAATGCCGGCGTTCACCGAGCATTTCCGCGTGCTGCGTTTCGACACGCGCGGCCATGGGCAATCGCTGGTCACCGAGGGGCCGTACAGCATCGAACAACTCGGTCGCGACGTGCTCGGTCTGCTCGATGCGCTGCATATCGAGCGCGCGCATTTCTGCGGGTTGTCGATGGGCGGGCTGATCGGTCAGTGGCTTGGGATCAATGCCGGGCATCGTCTGCACAAACTGATCGTCTGCAACACGGCGGCAAAAATCGGCGATCCGTCGGTATGGAATCCACGCATCGAAACCGTGTTGCGCGACGGCCCGGCGGCGATGGTCGCACTGCGTGATGCCTCGATTGCGCGCTGGTTCACCCCGGACTTCTCGGCGGCCCATACCGAGGCGGCGAAGAAGATTACCGACATGCTTGCCGCAACCAATCCACAAGGTTATGCGGCCAACTGCGCGGCCGTGCGCGATGCCGATTTTCGTGAACAACTGGCTTCGATCAACGTGCCGTTGCTGGTGATTGCCGGCAGCGAAGATGCGGTGACGCCGCCGTCCGGCGGGCACTTCATCCGCGACCACGTGCGCGGTGCCGAGTACGCCGAGTTCCGTGCGGCGCATTTGTCCAACGTGCAGGCCGGTGCCGCTTTCAGCGACCGTGTGCTGGCGTTTTTGCAGGCTCAGTGAGGAAGAATTTGTGGACGAGAAACAACGTTACGACGAAGGCATGCAAGTCCGCCGCGCGGTGCTGGGCGATGCCCACGTCGATCGCAGCCTGACCACGCTGACCGAGTTCAACTCGGAATTCCAGGAGATGATCACCCGCCACGCCTGGGGCGACATCTGGACCCGCCCGGGCCTGCCCCGCCATACCCGCAGCCTGATCACCATCGCCATGCTGATCGGCATGAACCGCGAGGGCGAACTGAAACTGCACCTGCGCGCGGCAGCCAACAACGGCGTCAGCCGTGGCGAGATCAAGGAAGTGATCATGCAGAGCGCAATTTACTGCGGCATCCCGGCGGCGAACGCGACGTTTCATCTGGCGGAGTCGGTGTGGGATGAGCTAGGAGTCGAATCCCGGGATTGATGGCGCCCGAAATTACGCCTTCGCGAGCAAGCTCGCTCCCACATTGGAGTTGTGTCGATCACAAAACAAATGTGGGAGCGAGCTTGCTCGCGAAAGCGGCAGACGCCGTGATGTGTTAATCAGCACATGCACTCAAACCCTGGCGACAATGAATATCCGCTTGAACGCAAACAACGTACGCCCATCCTCCTCTTGCGGATAATGCTCATGCACCCGCATCAGGTAGTGATAGATGAATCGCGCCTGCTGCGCTGAATCCAGCGCCTGCATTACTGGTCTTAACGCCGAGACCTTGATCCAGTCATACACCGGCGATTTGCCGTCGACCACTTGCAGTTGTTCGGTCTCCCAAATGTCCAGCGACGCGGTCATTGGCGCGAGCAGACGGTAGTAGTCCTCCAGCGTCAGTAGCGGCCGCACGGCCATGCGCCGGCGCAGTTCCGGCGTGCCCAATGGTGCGCCCCCGGGGCCGGCGTCTTCCAACGTTTGCAGCATCAACCGATACCACAACGCATCGCGCCAATCCGGCATGTGCGCTGCGAGGCAGCCGCCAGGATTCAAATAGCCGAGCAGGCGCGGCAGCAAGGTTTCGTGGTCATCGAGAAAATGCAGCACAGCGGCGGCGAACAACAGATCCGCCGGTTGCTCAGGCTGCCAGTCCAGCAGATCAGATTGTTTCCACAAGGCCTTGATCGGCAGGCCTCGGGCCTCGTCGAGCATCTGCGCCGAGCTGTCGATGCCCTGCAATCGCGCACGCGGCCAACGCTTGGCCAGCAACTGCGTAGCGATGCCGGTGCCGCAGCCCAGATCGTAAATGCGTTGGGGGGTTTGCAGTTCGATACGGTCGAGCAATTCGTTGACCGGACGTTGTCTGAGACGGGAAAACTGTTGGTACGCCTTGGCGTCCCAATCGGTGGTGCGGCGCGTGATCATGAGGTGATCCTCCGGTGATCAAATGGTGTCTTCCGATGACAACCTGGTGCACAGCTGGAGACCGACTACGAAACGGAAGCGTGAAGGGTTGGAGCACCTGAGTCCTTCAGGTTTGCTCACTGTAACTGTCGCCCGCAAAAGCGCTACATGGCCTGACCAATGGCATGCATCTGTGATGGGAATCAAATGTGGGAGCGAGCCTGCTCGCGAAGGCCATTTCATATTCGACAGAGATGTCGACTGAAGCTGCGCTTTCGCGAGCAGGCTCGCTCCCACAGTGGGGCATGTGTGGTTAGAGAAGGCTGATCGGGTAGCTGACGATCAGGCGATTTTCATCGAACTCGTTGTTGCTGAAGTCGCGGCGCATGGTCGAGTTGCGCCATCTGACGTTCAGATCCTTCAACGTGCCGCTCTGCACCGTGTAACCGAGTTCCGATTCGCGACCCCATTCCTTGCCGTCGGTGATCGTCCCGGTGTGCACGTTGTCGCCGCTGATGTAGCGGTTCATCAGGGTCAGGCCGGGGATGCCCATGGCGGCGAAGTTGTAGTCGTGGCGCAGCTGCCAGGAGCGTTCCTGAGCGTTGTCATAACTGGCGTTGTAGCTGTCGTTGGCCAGCGTGCCGCCACTGGTGCCGTTGACCCGCATCCACGCGCTGTCGCCGGTCAATTTCTGCAAGCCGAGGTAGAACGTGTTGCCGCCGTACTTGGCCGAAAACATGCCGTACCAGGTCTTGTTGTCCAGATCGCCGGCACGCGCGCTGCCATCTTCCTTGCCGTAGAAAAAGCCGAGGTTGGCGCCCAGCGTCCAGTCGCCGAGCGGCTGACTGTGCAGCACATTGAGGTACTGCTGGCTGTAGATGTCCTTGAGTTGCGCGTTCCACAGGCCGATCTGTGTGCGCTTGTCGTTGAACAGGTATTCGCCGCCCTGGAAGTTGAAACGATCAGAGGTGAACGCGGCTTTGCCGGTCATCGACATGTCGCTCATGCTGCTGTCGTCGCGCGGGCTGTTGGCGCGGAACTGGCCGCCATAGAGGGTCAGGCCGGCGATTTCCTTGGAGGTTATCTGGCCGCCACGGAAGGTTTGCGGCAGCGAGCGACCGTCGTCCGAACGCAGAATCGGCAGCACCGGCATCCACTCGCCGACCTTGACCTCGGTCTGCGAAAGTCTGGCCTTGAACGCGACGTTGGTGCGGCCGAAGTTGTCCGCCGGGCGCCCGTCATGGTCCAGCGGCAACAACTGCGTACCGCCCGTGCCTTTACCGCCATCGAGCTTGATCGAATACAGCCCGAGTACGTCCATGCCGAAACCGACGGTGCCTTGGGTGACGCCGGATTTGGCGTCGAGGATGAAACTCTGCGTCCACTCTTCAGCCTTGCCTTGGGTCTTGGTCGGGTTAGTGAAGTTGCGGTTGATGTAGAAGTTGCGCAGGTTAAGGTTGACCTTGGCGTCTTCGACAAAACCGCCTTCTTCGGCGCTTGCCGGCAGGGCCAGACCGGCGATGGCCAGGGCGATCACAGCGGGCAATGCGTAGGGCACAGGGAAAACTGTCATGGACTTGGGTCTCTCTTGTTTTTTTAGGGCGAACGGCTGCGCTGTCGCGGCGGGTGCGGCGCAGGCAACGTGATGCAGGTCTGAGATGCAGCGGTGGCGGTCAGCCGGGCGGGGCAGGGCGCAGGAGCATGGTGTCGAACCTTGTTGTTATTGGTTTTCTGGTTCGAATGGTGAAGGGCCTGTGTGTTCGGGTTCAATTGCTGAAAGCGGGTTTTGGGCGGTTATCGAACGCAAGATTCATGCTGATTTGTGGTGAGTGTTAGGTCCCCTTCGCGAGCAGGCTCGCTCCCACAACTGGAATGCGTTTCCCTGTGGGAGCGAGCCTTCTCGCGAAGAGGCCAGTTCGGCCGCGAAACCTTTGCGACAGGCAACAAAAAGCCCACCAATAAGGTGGGCTTGATGTAGTCAGCCGATGATCAGAACAGCTTCATCTTCGGCGCTTCTTCTTTCAGCGCTTCGTTCTGCGCGGTCTGCGCATTCCAGCCACCGCCCAGTGCCTTGTACAGGTTGACCGCACTGGTCAGCTGCGCGAGGCGGTCGGTGATCAACGCTTGTTGTGCGCTGAACAACTGACGCTGGGCATCGAGGAAGGTCAGGTTGCTGTCGACGCCGATGCGGTAGCGACGTTCGGCCAGGCGGTAGTAATCCTGGTTGGCCTGAACGAAGTCACGCTGCGCTTGCAGCTGCTCGGTGTAGGTCTGGCGGGCGGCGAGGCCGTCGGCGACTTCCTGGAAGGCCGTTTGAATCGACTTCTCGTAGTTCGCCACGCCAATGTCCTTCTGGATCTTGGCGTAGTCGAGGCTGGCGCGCAGGCTGCCGGCGTTGAAGATCGGCAGGTTGATCTGCGGCTGGAACAGCCACGTCCCCGAGCCACCCTTGAACAGACCGGACAGATCCGGGCTCAGGCTGCCCGCGTTGGCGGTCAGGCTGATGCTCGGGAAGAACGCTGCACGCGCCGCGCCGATGTTGGCGTTGGCCGCCTTCAGGTTGTACTCGGCCTGCAGAATGTCCGGACGACGTTGCAGCAGGTCCGAAGGCAGACCGGCCGGTACGTCGCTGAGCAGATCATCAGACAGCGGTTTGGCTGCTTGCAGATTGGCCGGAATACCGGTGCCGAGCAGCAGGGTCAGGCTGTTTTCGTCCTGTGCGACCTGGCGGGTATAACGCGCCAGTTGCGCCCGGGCGTTTTCCACCGAGGTACGCGACTGTGCCAGATCCAGCGCCGAAGCCACACCGACTTCGTTGCTGCGGCTGGTCAATTTGTAGCTTTCTTCGAAGGCACCGAGGGTGTCCTGCGTCAGCTTGAGCAGTTCCTTGTCCGCCTGCCAGGTCAGGTAGGCATTGGCGACGTTGGCGACCAGACTGATCTGTGTGCTGCGGCGTGCTTCTTCGGTAGCGAAATACTGTTGCAGCGCTTGCTCGCTCAGGCTGCGCACCCGACCGAACAGGTCGAGTTCGTAGGCGCTGACGCCGACGGTGGCGGAATACGAACTGCTGATCATCGACTCGCCGGTCTGCGAGGCACGGGCCGGCAGACGCTGGCGGCTGCCGGCGGCATTGGCCGACACTGCCGGGAACAGGTCGGCGCGCTGGATGCGGTACTGCGCCGCGTAAGCGTCGATGTTCAGCGCCGCGACACGCAGGTCGCGGTTGTTTTCCAGGGCGACCTGGATCAGCTGTTGCAGGGCCGGGTCATGGAAAAACTGCTTCCAGCCCTGTTCGGCAGCGGCTTGCGCCGGAGCCTGGGCCGGCGAGTACGCCGGCCCCTGCGGGTACTGGCCTGCGACCGGAGCCTCAGGCTGCTGATAGTCAGGTATCAGCGAGCAACCGCTCAGCACGAAGGCGGCGACTGCGATGGAGAGTAGCGACTTGCTCATTGGCCAGCCTCTTTAGGAGTTTCAGTAGTCTCATCCGCGTCGGTCTTTTTGCGCTGACCGATGGACGACACAGTAACGAAGAACAGTGGGACCCAGAAGATCGCCAGGATCGTGGCCGTGAGCATACCGCCAATCACGCCGGTACCGATCGCGTGCTGACTGCCTGAACCGGCGCCGGTGGAAATCGCCAGCGGCACAACACCGAGAACGAAGGCCAGCGAGGTCATGATGATCGGGCGCAGACGCATGCGGCAGGCTTCAATCGCCGCTTCACGCAGGCTGCGTCCCTGTTCATGCAGTTCCTTGGCGAATTCGACGATCAGAATGGCGTTTTTAGCCGCCAGACCGATGGTCGTCAACAAGCCCACCTGGAAGTACACGTCGTTGGACAGACCGCGCAGGCTGGTGGCCATCAGTGCACCGATGATCCCCAGCGGTACCACGAGCATGACCGCGATCGGAATCGACCAGCTTTCATACAGCGCCGCCAGACACAGGAACACCATCAGCAGCGACAGGGCGTACAGCGCTGGCGCTTGCGAGCCGGACAGACGTTCCTCGTAGGACAGACCGGTCCAGGAGATACCGACACCGGACGGCAGCTTCTTGGCAATCGCTTCGACTTCAGCCATCGCTTCACCGGTGGAGTAGCCCGGCGCCGGAGCCCCGAGGACCTCGACCGCTTCCACACCGTTGTAGCGCGCCAGCTTCGGCGAACCGTAGACCCACTCGCCCTTGGCGAACGCCGAGAACGGAACCATGGTGCCTTCGGCGTTACGCACGTACCACTTCTTCAGGTCTTCGGGGCTCATGCGCGAGTCCGGCTGGCCCTGCACATATACCTTCTTCACCCGACCACGGTCGATGAAGTCGTTGACGTAGCTACTGCCCAGCGCGATCGACAGAGTGTTGTTGATGTCGCTGATGGTGATGCCGAGGGCACTGGCCTTCTCGTCGTCGATTTCCAGCTGGAACTGCGGCTCGTCGTTCAGGCCGTTCGGACGCACCTGGGTCAGCACCTTGCTTTGCGCCGCCATGCCGAGGAACTGGTTGCGCGCTTCCATCAGTTTTTCGTGACCGATACCGGCGCGGTCCTGCAGGAACACGTCGAAACCGGTGGCGTTACCCAATTCCAGAACCGCTGGCGGGGCGAAGGCAAACACCATCGCGTCGCGGAAGCTGAAAAAGTGTTGCTGGGCACGCGCAGCGAGGTTGAACACGCTGTTGTCGGCGTTACGTTCGCCCCACGGCTTGAGCATGATGAACGCCATACCCGAGCTCTGACCACGGCCGGCGAAGTTGAAGCCGGTCACGGTGAACACCGAAGCCACCGCGTCCGCTTCACCGCCGTCCTTGTTCGGACGCAGCAGGTACTCACGCATTTCATCCACGACCACCTGCGTGCGCTGGGCACTGGAACCGGCCGGGGTCTGCACCTGAGCGAACAGTACGCCCTGGTCTTCTTCCGGGAGGAACGCGGTCGGGATGCGGGTGAACAGCCAGATCATGCCCACCACGATCAACAGGTACGCCAGCAGATACGGCGCCTTGCGGGTCAGCATTTTGCCGACGCCGCGCTCGTAGCTGCGTACGCCACGGTCGAAATTGCGGTTGAACCAGCCGAAGAAACCTTTCTTCGGGGTGCCGTGCTCGCCTTTCGGAATCGGCTTGAGCATGGTTGCGCACAGCGCCGGGGTGAAGATCAGGGCAACCAGTACCGACAGGGCCATGGCCGACACGATGGTGATCGAGAACTGCTTGTAGATCACCCCGGTGGAACCGCTAAAGAACGCCATCGGCAGCAGTACCGCCGAGAGCACGAGGGCGATACCGACCAGTGCGCCCTGGATCTGGCCCATGGACTTCTTCGTCGCTTCCTTCGGTGACAAGCCTTCTTCGCTCATCACCCGCTCGACGTTTTCCACCACGACGATGGCGTCGTCCACCAGCAGACCGATGGCCAGCACCATGCCGAACATGGTCAGGGTGTTGATGCTGAAACCGGCGGCGGCGAGGATGCCGAACGTACCGAGCAGTACCACGGGCACGGTCATCGTGGTGATGACGGTGGCGCGGAAGTTCTGCAGGAACAGGAACATCACCAGGAACACCAGCGCGATCGCTTCGACCAGCGTGTGCACCACGCCTTTGATCGATTCGGTCACCACCGGAGTGGTGTCGTACGGGAACACCACTTCCATGCCTTGCGGGAAGAACGGCTTGAGGCTGTCGATGGTGTTGCGCAGCGCTTTGGCGGTATCGAGGGCGTTGGCACCGTTGGCCAGTTTCACCGCCAGACCGGACGCCGGGCTGCCGTTGAACTGGGCACTGATCGCGTAGTTCTCACCGCCGAGGCCGACTTCAGCCACGTCTTTGAGGCGAACCTGCGAACCGTCCTTGTTGACCTTGAGCAGGATTTCCTTGAACTGCTCAGCGGTCTGCAGACGGGTCTTGCCGATGATCGTCGCGTTCAGTTGCTGGCCCTGCACGGCAGGCAAGCCACCGAGCTGACCGGACGACACCTGGACGTTCTGCGCAGCAATGGCATTCTTCACGTCGACCGGGGTCAGGTTGAAGTTGTTCAACTTGGCCGGGTCGAGCCAGATACGCATCGCGTACTGCGCACCGAAGACCTGGAAGTCACCGACACCGGCGGTCCGCGAGATCGGGTCCTGCATGTTCGACACGATGTAGTTGGACAGGTCGTCCTTGGTCATGCTGCCGTCACGCGACACCACGCCGATCACCAGCAGGAAGTTCTTCACTGCCTTGGTCACGCGGATACCCTGTTGCTGCACTTCCTGCGGCAGCAGCGGGGTGGCCAGGTTCAGCTTGTTCTGGACCTGGACCTGCGCGGTGTCGGAATTGGTGCCTTGCTCGAAGGTCGCGGTGATGGTCATGCTGCCGTCGGAGTTACTTTCCGACGACACATAACGCAGGTTGTCGATACCGTTGAGCTGTTGCTCGATGACCTGCACCACGGTGTCCTGCACGGTTTGTGCGGACGCGCCTGGGTAGGTCACCTGGATCGCAATGGCCGGTGGCGCAATGCTCGGGTATTGGTTGATCGGCAATTTCAGGATCGAAAGTGCCCCGACCAGCATGATCACCAGGGCGATTACCCAGGCGAAAATCGGACGGTCGATGAAGAATTTTGACATGGGTTACTCCCCTTTGCCGCCGGCGGCTTTGTCAGCTGCCTGTGCGGGGGCCGGGTTCTTGGTGCCGACGTTAGTCGCCTCGGTCGCTTTGACCTCGACGCCCGGTTTGACGTACTGCAGCCCTTCGGTGATCAGACGATCGCCGGCTTTCAGGCCATCTTCGATCAGCCACTGGCTGCCGACAGTGCGGCTGGCCTTGAGCTGACGCAGCTCGACCTTGTTATCGGCGCCGACGACCAGTGCGGTCGGGGTGCCTTTGAGGTCGCGGGTCACGCCTTGTTGCGGCGCGAGGATCGCTGCGCTGTTGACGCCGGCTTGCAGCTGGGCGTGAACGAACATGCCTGGCAGCAGGGTGTGATCGGGGTTCGGGAACACTGCGCGCAGGGTTACCGAGCCGGTGGTCTGGTCAACCGAGACTTCGGAGAATTCCAGCTTGCCGTCGAGCTTGTATTGGCTGCCGTCTTCCAGGGTCAGCTTGACCGCAGCGGCGTTGTCGCCGGCCTTCTGCAGACGGCCGCTTTCCAGCTCGCGGCGCAGCTCCAGCAGTTCCACCGACGATTGGGTCACGTCGACGTAGATCGGGTCGAGCTGCTGAATCACTGCCATTGCATCGGCCTGGCCATTGCTGACCAGTGCGCCTTCGGTGACCGAAGAGCGGCCGATACGGCCAGAGATCGGCGCGTAGACTTTGGTGTAGCGCACGTTGATCTGCGCGCTCTGCAACGATGCTTCCGATTGCAGGCGGTTGGCCAGTGCGGTGTCGTATTCCTGACGGCTCACGGCTTGTTCGTCGACCAGTTGCTTGTAGCGGTCGGAAATCGACTTGGTCGAACGCAGCTCGGCTTCGGCGCTTTTCAGCGTAGCTTCATAGACCGACGGATCGATCTGATACAGCTGCTGGCCGGCTTTGACGTCGGCGCCTTCCTTGAACAGACGCTTGAGGATAATGCCGTTGACCTGCGGGCGAACTTCAGCGATGCGGAACGCACTGGTGCGGCCCGGAAGTTCCGAGGTCAGGGTAAAGGCTTGTGGTTGCAGGGTGACGACGCCGACCTGAGGAGGCGGAGCGGCTGGGGCCGCTTCTTCCTTTTTACATCCGCTGAGCAGCGATGCCAGGGCGACGGCAGTGACCAGAGCGGTAACAGCTGGCTTGAATTGCATGAAGATCCTCGGGTCAGGCGCGCAAGAAGCGCACAAGAAGTGTGAAAGAGTAAAAATCGGGTACCGGGTGGATAAGTAGCTTGCTAAGTAATATACTTACGTTCATGGTTGTTTGTAAACACCTGCGCCGTGTACCCACCCTGATACAAAAGTCGTCGCAAGGTTTGAAATTGTAGGCCGGGGAGTCGATTCACGAGAGATCGCCCCCTCTTTATTCAGCGGATATTCAGCCATCCCTGAAACATCCTGTTTGAGGTTTTACTGCCATGGTCCGTCGTACCAAAGAGGAAGCTCAGGAAACCCGCAGCCAGATTCTGGAAGCGGCCGAGAAAGCCTTTTATGAAAGGGGGGTTGCCCGCACCACCCTGGCGGACATCGCGACCCTCGCCGGCGTGACGCGTGGCGCCATCTACTGGCATTTCAGCAACAAGGCCGATCTGGTCCAGGCCATGCTCGACAGCCTGCACGAACCGCTGGATGAACTGGCCAAGGCCAGCGAAAGCGAAGACGAACCGGACCCGCTGGGCTGCATGCGGCAGTTGCTGATTCATTTGTTTCATCAAGTTGCACTGGACCCGAAAACCCGGCGCATCAACGAAATTCTGTTTCATAAGTGCGAATTCACCGATGAAATGTGCGATCTGCGCCAGCAGCGCCGGACGGCCAGTCTCGATTGCAACGTGCGCATCGGCCTGACCCTGCGTAATGCGGTGAATCGCGGCCAGTTGCCGGAAGACCTCGACACGGCCCGCGCGGCGATCAGCATTCATGCCTACATCGACGGCCTGCTGTACGGCTGGCTGCTGGCTCCGGACAGCTTCGAACTGCACGCCGAGGCTGAACGCTGGGTCGACACCGGGCTGGACATGCTGCGCCTGAGCCCAAGCCTGCGCAAATGAAACAAAATGCGCAATTGCCCGGCAGGATGTCAATCAGCCGCTATGGCCGATTATTGCGGCGGGGAGTTTAAACGTAGCCGGCCGTGGATTTTGTAGGGAAATTGTGTAGCTCTTGTGAATCCGTGTTTTGCCGCGTTTCCCTCACCCTAGCCCTCTCCCAGAGGGAGAGGGGACCGACCAAGCTGATCTTTCGAGTGACGCTGACCTGAAATATCCCGCCGAACTCGGGTTCTGAAGGATCTGCAAATCGGCTCCCTCTCCCCAATGGCGGGACCGACCGGGTTGTTTGCTCAAGCCGTGCCGACCTGAAATATCCCGCCGAACTCAAAGTTTGAAAAACACACCAATCGGCTCCCTCTCCCTCGGGAGAGGGCTGGGGTGAGGGGCTACGCCGGGTGCCACGCTACAAGCCCCAAGCCGAACAACAAAAAGCCCCGGACTCTCACAAGTCCGGGGCTTTTTCATTTCTGCGCTACAGCCTGATTACAAGGTCGGATAGTCGATATAACCGACCGGACCTTTACCGTAGAAAGTCTCCGGATGCGGCTCGTTCAACGGCGCATCGGCCTGCAAACGTGCCGGCAGGTCCGGGTTGGCAATGAACGGCACGCCGAACGCTACGGCGTCTGCCTTGCCGCTGGCCAGCCACTCGTTGGCGCTTTCCTTGGTGAACTTCTCGTTGGCAATGTATGGGCCACCGAACGCTTCTTTCAGTTGCGGGCCGAGGCTGTCGGCGCCTTCTTTTTCGCGCGAGCAGATGAACGCGATGCCACGCTTGCCCAGTTCACGGGCGACGTAGGTGAAGGTCTCGGCAAGGTTGTCATCGCCCATGTCATGGGAATCGGCACGCGGTGCCAGGTGCACACCAACGCGGCCGGCGCCCCAGACTTCGATCGCGGCGTCGGTCACTTCCAGCAGCAGGCGTGCACGGTTTTCCAGCGAGCCGCCGTACTGGTCGGTGCGCTGGTTGGTGCTGCTTTGCAGGAACTGGTCGAGCAGGTAACCGTTGGCGCCGTGGATTTCCACGCCGTCGAAACCGGCGGCCTTGGCGTTCTCGGCGCCGGTGCGGTAGGCGTCGACGATGTCGGCGATTTCAGCGGTTTCCAGGGCGCGCGGGGTTGGGTAGTCGGCCAGTGGGCGCACCAGGCTGACATGACCCTTTGGCTGAATGGCGCTTGGGGCCACCGGTGCTTCACCGTTCAGGTACGAAGGGTGAGAAATGCGGCCAACATGCCACAGTTGCAGGAAGATCTTGCCGCCGGCGCCGTGAATCGCTTTGGTCACGTTGGCCCAGCCACGCACTTGATCGTTGGACCAGATGCCCGGGGTATCCGGGTAGCCGACGCCCATCGGCGTTACCGAAGTGGCTTCGCTGAGAATCAGGCCGGCCGAGGCGCGTTGTACGTAGTATTCGGCCATCAGCGCGTTCGGCACACGGCCTTCGTCGGCGCGGCAACGGGTCAGCGGGGCCATGATGATGCGGTTGTTCAGCTCGATGTCGCCGAGTTTGATCGGGTCGAAAATAGTCGCCATGTCTAAAAGCCTCTCTTTAATTAAGGAAGTTGATCAGTTGGAAGCAGGCGCCAGCTCGGCATTGCCGTTCTGGCGGAAGGTAATCAGGGTCACCAGCAGGGCAAGTACGGCCAGCGCGGCGGCGGCCAGTGGCACGCTGGTCAGGCCGTAGCCGTGGGCGATGACGCTGCCACCGACCCAGGCGCCGAGGGCGTTGCCAACGTTGAAGGCGCCGATGTTCAGGGTCGAAACCAGGTTCGGCGCAGCCTTGCCGAAGGTCACCACGTTGACTTGCAGCGCCGGCACAGCGGCGAAACACGCGGTGGCCCAGAGGAACAGAGTGATCTCGGTCGGGATCAGCGCGACGCTGGTCCAGCTCAGCACCGTGGAAACCACGGCCATGGCGATGAACACGCCGATCAGCGTGGCGGCCATGCCTTTGTCGGCGAGTTTGCCGCCGATGATGTTGCCGACCGTCAGGCCCAGACCGATGAGCATCAGCGTCCAGGTCACGCCACGTGGCGACACACCGGTGACTTCCCCAAGCAGTGGGGCAACGTAGGTGAACAGGGTGAACACCGAGGCGGCGAACAGCGCGGTCATGCTCAGCGACAGCCAGATGCCGGCGCCTTTGAGCGCGGCCAGTTCGGCGCGCATGTCGAGTTTCTCTTCGTCACGCTTGGCCGGCAGGAAGCGGATCAGGCCGATCAGCGCGATCACACCGATGACGGTCACCGCCCAGAAGGTCGAACGCCAGCCGGCTTCCTGACCCAATGCGGTGCCCAGCGGTACGCCGAGCACGTTGGCCAGGGTCAGACCGGTGAACATCAGGGCGACCGCGGAGGCACGTTTGTTCGGCGCGACCAGATTGGCCGCCACCACCGAGCCGATGCCGAAGAACGCGCCGTGACACAGCGCGGTGACGACCCGGGCAAACATCAGCACGTTGTAGTCGCTGGCGATGGCGCAGAGCAGGTTGCCGACAATAAAGATGCCCATCAACGCCACCAGCGCGGCCTTGCGCGGCAGCTTCGCGGTGGCCAGCGCCATGAACGGAGCACCGATGGCCACGCCCAGGGCGTAACCGGTCACCAGCCAGCCGGCGCCGGGAATCGACACGCCGAGGTCCGCCGCCACGTCGGGCAGCAGGCCCATGATGACGAACTCGGTGGTGCCGATGGCGAAGGCGCTCAGGGCGAGGATGAGAAGCGAAAGGGGCATGCAGGTTTCCTTGTCGGCTGGCTGACGTTAAGGGTCAGAGCTCTTTACTGAGGGTGCTGAGAAACGCCTGGATGACGTCCTCGTTACGTTTGAAAAAATGCCACTGCCCGGCCTTCTGGCTGCTGATCAGACCGGCCCGTTGCAACGTTGCCAGGTGTGCCGACACGGTCGATTGCGACAGGCCGCAACGCTGATCGATCTGCCCGGCACAGATGCCGTACTCGTGGTTGTGCAACTGCTCGGGGAATTCGCCTTTCGGGTCTTTCAGCCAGTTGAGGATGTCTCGCCGTACTGGGTGCGCCAGGGCTTTTATTATTTCGTCGAGGTCGAGGTTCATGGCTTGGGCTCGTGGTGGCAGTAGCGATATATCGCGATGGAGCGAACTTTAAATCGTTGGATCGCGATATACCAATATGAATTCGGTCTGACGAACGCATAAATCGCTATATCGGGTTATAACGATATGAGGGTGCTGGAGGAGCGAGCGCAGTGCTAAGCTGCGCCCATGAACTATCTCGCGCATTTGCATCTCGGCGGCCAGCGCCCCGGTCAGTTACTCGGCAGCCTGTATGGCGACTTCGTCAAAGGGCGGCTGCAAGGCCAGTTCGACCCGGAAGTGGAGGCGGCGATCGCCCTGCATCGGCGCATCGACGTCTTTACCGATCGCCATCCACTGGTCGACATTGCTTTGGGACGCTTCAGCGAAACGCGGCGGCGCTATGCCGGAATCGTCCTCGATGTGTTTTTCGATCATTGCCTGGCGCGGGACTGGACGCTGTATGCCGACCGGCCGCTGGAGCAGTTCACCGCAGACGTCTATCACGTGCTGTCCCGTGAACGGCAATTGCCGGAACGGCTGGCAAAGATCGCCCCGCACATGGTCGCTAACGACTGGCTGGGCTCGTATCGCGAATTCGATGTGCTGGAGCAGGTGCTGCGCGGGATCTCGCGGCGCCTGACCAGGCCGGAGGAATTGGCCGGGGCAATGGCGGAGTTGCGGCGGTTGTATGAGCCGTTGAGTGAAGACTTCAGCCTGTTTTATCCGCAACTTCAGGATTTTGCGCAAAACTCTGATCCGCTGAAGATCTGAATGTGGGAGCGAGCCTGCTCGCGAATGCGGTGTCTCAGCCAATATAGATGCTGAATGGCACGACGCCTTCGCGAGCAGGCTCGCTCCCACAGGGGATTTGTGTTTTCAGGCGGCGATCAAATCGCCTGCGCGACGCGGTTCGGCAGGTTTCGCCACCTCACCAAACAACACCTTCTGCACCGCCTGCTGCGCTTCGAACGCCAGCGCCGCACGCTCGCGGCCCTGACACTCTATTGGCTTGAGCAGATGCACTTCGACGTCGCCGCAGTCATGGCTGAACAGGCGCATCAGGTGCGAGAGCAGGTCATCGTCACCAATGAACGGTGCGAGCGTGTCGATTTCGCCGTCACGCAGATAACGGATCGCCACCGGTTGCAGCATCACTTCGGAATCGATCGCCGCCGAGAGCAGGCGACCATGAAAAGTGCGCAGCGAACGGCCATCGGTGGTGGTGCCTTCAGGGAACATCAGCAGTGCATGTTCGGTTTGCAGATGGCGGGTCATTTGCTTGCGGATCAACTGACTGTCGCCCGACCCACGGCGGATGAACAGGCTGCCGGCCTTGGCTGCGAGCCAGCCGGCCACCGGCCAGGTGCGCACTTCGGCCTTGGACAGAAACGACAGCGGCGTGAGCATGCCCAGCAGCGGAATATCGGTCCACGACACATGATTGCTGACCCACAGCATCGGCTGTTTTGGCAGCTCGCCATGGACCCTCACGCGAAACGGCAGGGCATTGCTCAGCCGCGCCATGAAGAAGCGCGACCAGCGCTGGCGCCGCTCCATCGAGTGGGCCAGACCGATGCGTTCGAACACGCCGAACACGCTGGCCATGGTCAGGCCCAGTGTCACCACCAGCAGCACTCGCGCGATTCGCGCGTACACCCGCAACCGGCTCATCACACCGCCGCCTTGAAGTGTTTGGCGTAGCGCGGGCAGAGTTCGTCGCGCTTGAGCAGGATGAACACGTCGGCCACCTGGAAGTCTTCGTCCCAGCATGGCTCGCCGCAGATCTTCGCACCGAGGCGCATGTAGGCCTTGAGCAGCGGTGGCATTTCGGCGATGACGTTGGATGGAATATCCAGCGTCGGCAGCGGATTTTTCGGCTCGGCGCGCAGGTGTTCGGTGCACAGATAACGCTCGCGCAGACGCTGCATGATCGCGTGGGCCTGAATGCCGCCGTCCTGCATCGGGATGCTCGCGCAACCCATCAGATAGCTGTAGCCGCCCTGATTGAGCACTTCGGCCAATTCGCCCCAGAGCACGGCGATGGTGCCGCCGTTGCGGTACGCCGGATCGACGCAGGTGCGGCCGATTTCCAGGATCGGGCCTTGCAGATGGGCGAGGCCGTGCAGGCTGAATTCTTCTTCGCTGTAGAACTTGCCGAGGCTGCTGGCGGCGGTGTGATCGAGCAGACGCGTGGTCGCTACCAGGCGCCCGGTGTTCAGATCACGCACGCCGATGTGGCTGCAGTGAACATCATAATCATCCATGTCCAGACCCAGTTCCGCGCCTTTGAGTTTGGCGTTGAACTCGCCGCTGAAGACGGCGAAGCGCAGGGCCTGGGCTTGCTGCAAGGCTTCGGCGCCGATCAGGCGTTCGGCTTGCAGGCGGCGTTCATTGCCGGTGTCGCTGATGCGGGCGATTTGCGTCATGTGAATCTCCGTACGGGCCTTTAACCCGTCGTGGGTTGCAGCCGATCGACTTTCTTTATGCAGCCGTGTTGTGCAAAGTCAGGCTATGTAGCCCCGGTGTCATCGCCATGAACGTTCGGTGATGCTTATATGACAGCCCACAAGGAGGCGCCCATGCCCTGGACAGATCTGTTGCACCGCCGTGAACGCTTGCCCGCCGTTGCTGATCTGGCCGAGGGTTTTGCAACGTTGTTGCAGGCGCTGGGCAACGTCACGCCGTACGAATTGGCGGTGGCTGGCGGGCGGCGGATGGCCACGCCGGGGCTGGCGTTTCTGGTCGGTTATCAGGCGGCGCTGCGCATGTTGTGGCCGAGCGCGCCACTGAGCCTCGGCGCCTTGTGCGCGACCGAACAACGCAGCCTGCGCCCGGCCGATATGCAAACGCGGCTGAAAGATTTGCGCTTGAGCGGGCGCAAGGATTTCGTCACCGCAGGCGACGCCGCCGATTGGTTACTGGTGGCTGCGCGCAGTGAGGAGCTTGACGAAGCACCGCGCCTGAGTCTGGCGGTGGTGTATCCCGGCGAGCCCGGCGTTAAGGTGGAAAAACTGCCGGCGTTGCCGTTGATGCCGGACATCAGCCACGGTAGCCTGCACCTCGACGGCGCCCTGTGCGAACTGCTCGCCGGCGATGGCTGGGACGCCTACGTCAAACCGTTTCGCAGTCTTGAAGATGTCTACGTGCTCAGCGCCATGACCGCGTGGTTGTACGGCGTCGGCCAGGACAACGACTGGCCGCAGGCCCTGCAATTGCGTTTGCTGGCGCTTCTGGCCGGGTGCGCCGAGGCCAGCCGGCAAGCGCCGAACAATCCGGCCGGGCATGTCGTGCTGGGCGGGTTGTTTGCGCAGTTTGAATCACTCAAGACCGAGGTAGATCAGGCGTTGGTGCAGGGTGATCCTGCGTGGGCAGCGATGTGGCAGCGTGATCAAGGCGTGATGCAATTGGCTGCAGGGGCCCGGGCCAAGCGCTTGGCCAAGGCTCTTGCGTTGGCCTGACTGGCCTCATCGCGGGCAAGCCCGCTCCCACAGGTTTCAAACGTGTTCATGAAATGTGTGTTCACTTGGGACCCCTGTGGGAGCTGGCTTGCCAGCGATGGCAATTTCATGGACGACCAACATCTAAAATTTGTCATAAACCCTGACTAGGCTCAGCAGGTTCATTCCCAGAGCGCCCACCATGTTCAAAGGCCTGTCGCTGTTCCTGCTGCTGATCAGCCTCACCGTCCGCGCCGAACAATGGCCCGGCGAGCAATGGCCTATCGCCCCACAGATCACCGGCCCGGCTGCCCTGGCACTGGAAAACTACGCCTTCGCGCCCCGCAACGACGTCACCCGCCAGGGCATCCGCACCGACGCCTTGCTGATCATCCGCGACGGCCAGATCATCTACGAACGCTACGCCGCTCCGACCACTGCACAGACACCGCATCTGACCTGGTCGATCAGCAAAAGCCTGCTGGCCGCTGTCCTCGGCGTGGCCTATGGCGAAGGCCGGTTCAAGCTCGACGATCCAGCGCTGAAGTTCTACCCGGCGCTGGAAAAACACCCGGCGATCACCCTCGGCCATCTGCTGAACTGGGCCTCCGGTCTGGATTGGCAGGAAGACTACGAATACGCCCCGCTGAAATCTTCGGTGGTGGCGATGCTCTACACCCGCGGCCATCGCGACATGGCCGCGTTCACTGCGGGCCACGACGCCTACGCCGCAGCGGGTCAGGCTTTCCGTTATTCCAGCGGTGACAGCAATCTGCTCGCCGCCGCCCTGAAAACCATGGTCGGCCCAGAGCGTTACGCCGATTACCCGTGGACAGCATTGTTCGAACCGTTGGGCATTCGCCACGCCGTGTGGGAAAGCGATGCCAGCGGTACCTTTGTCGCCTCGTCCTATGCCTATCTCACCGCGCGGGATCTGGCGCGGGTCGGTCTGTTGATGGCGCGGGGCGGGCGCTGGAACGATCGGCAGTTGCTGCCCGAGGATTGGGTGGCATTCAATCTCAAGCCCTTTGCTGGCTACAAGGCGCAGCAGGACGAAGCCGTGCCCGGCGGACATTGGTGGCTCAATCGCCCTGTCGATGGCACACCATCACCATGGCCCGACGCCCCACCCGACACCTTCGCCGCCCTCGGCCACTGGGGCCAGGCGCTGTATGTGATGCCCAGCGAGAAACTGGTGATCGTGCGTTACGCCGATGATCGAGATGGCAGCTACCAGCACAATGAATTGCTCAAACGCGTGTTGCAGGCGGTGCGGCCATGAAGCGCTTTCTATTGTTGCTGTTGGTCGTGCTGCTCGGTTGGGGTTGGTATGAACGGGAAAACCTCTGGGCTTTCCCGGACATCATCAGCGCCTACACCGCCAAGGAATATTGCTCGTGTCGTTATGTGATGAACAACGATGCTGGGTATTGCCGTAGCTATGTGAAGCAATGGCTGCCAACCAGCGGTTTTACCGATGACGCTTCGAGCAAAATCATCACCGTCAGCGGCTTGGGCCGCAGCCACAGCGCGCAGTGGCTGAGCGAACGCCAGGGCTGTCGCCTGAATCCCTGAATTATCTGGTCTCCCCTGTGGGAGCGAGCCTGCTCGCGAAATCGTCGCAAGCCGCAATACATGCTGTGCGGGGAGCATTGCATTCGCGAGCAGGCTCGCTCCCACAGGGCTTGCAATAACTTGGCGGGCGGTTAAGGTTCGTGCAGGTTTATCGCCCCCACGAGTGTTCAATGTTCAACCGCTCCCTCTATACAACCTTCGCCAGTCTGCTGTTGACCGCCGCTGCACTGCCGGCCCAGGCCAATTGGTACCTGGACGGCGAGTCGTCGCGGCTGTCGTTCGTCAGCACCAAAAATGCCAGCGTGTCGGAAGTGCAGCGCTTTCTGGTGCTGCACGGCAAGGTCGACCCCAACGGTCGCGCCGAGGTCGAAGTCGAGCTCGAATCGATCAACAGCGGCATTCCGCTGCGCGATGAGCGCATGCGCAAGGAGCTGTTCCAGATCGAGCAATTCCCTTCGGCGACCATCACCACCCAGATCGACTTGCGCCCGATTAACGATCTGGCGCCCGGCGCGCAGTTGGAATTGCGCCTGCCGCTGACCGTCAGCCTGCACGGCAAGCAGCACGAATACCCGGCCGAGTTGCTCGCCACGCGTCTGGATGATCGGCGCTTTCAGGTGGTGACACTGGAGCCGCTGGTGATCAACGCCGAGGATTTCGATCTGGCGCCGGGCCTGGAAAACCTGCGCAAACTCGCCGATCTGTCGGCGATCAGTCTGTCGGTGCCGGTGGGTGCGGTGCTGATTTTCACGGCGCGCTGACATGCGCGGTGCGGTGTTTCCCTGGCGTGACGGCAACCGTTTCGAACTGTTGATCGACGGCCCGCAGTTCTTTCCGCGCATGCTCGAGCACATCGCTGGAGCTACAGAACAGATCGAACTGGAGCTGTATCTGGTCGAGGCCGGCGCCTGCGCCGAAGCCATCGTCCAGGCGCTGGTCGCGGCGGCCGAGCGCGGAGTGCGCGTGCGTTGCCTGTTCGATGATTACGGCAGCCTCGCGTTTACGCTGCATCTGCGTCAGCGTCTGACCCAGGCCGGGGTCGAGCTGCGTTTCTACAATCGCCTGAGCTGGCGGCGCTGGGTCGGCAATTTCTATCGTGACCACCGCAAGTTGCTGCTGGTCGACCAATGCCTGGCAGTGGTCGGCGGCACCGGCGTGACCGATGAATTCTGGACGCCGGGCCATGATGTCAGCGAGTGGCACGAAGTGATGGTCGAGATCAGCGGCCCATTGGTGATCGATTGGCAATTGCTGTTCGATCGCCAGTGGATCGCCAACCGTTACCGCCGCGCCTGGCGTCCGGCCGCGCATTTTGGTCTGCCGCGTCTGCCCCGCGTACCAGACAAGGGCGAGGGCATGGGCCGCGTGGCCTACGCTGACGCCCGCCAGCACCGGGACATTCTGCAATCGCTGTTTCGCGCGCTGAACAGCGGGCAAAAACGCATCTGGATGGCCACGCCGTACTTTCTGCCTACCTGGAAAATCCGCCGCTCGCTGCGCAAAGCCGCTGCACGCGGGGTCGATGTGCGGCTGTTGCTGACCGGGCCGCGCACCGATCACCCGTCAGTGCGCTACGCCGGGCACCGCTACTACCCGCGCCTGCTTAAGGCCGGGGTGCAGATCTTCGAATACCAGCCGTGCTTCCTGCACCTGAAAATGGTTCTGGTGGACGAATGGGTAAGCATCGGTTCGTGCAACTTCGATCACTGGAATCTGCGTTTCAATCTGGAGGCGAACCTGGAGGCGCTGGACCCGGCGTTGACGGCAGCGGTGGAGGCGAGCTTTGTGAAGGACTTCGGCTTGAGTCAGCTGGTGAGTCTGGAGGAGTGGCAGCGCCGACCGTTGTGGCGGCGGGTCAAGCAGCGGGTGTGGGGCTGGGTGGATCGGTTGGTGGTGAATATTCTCGACCGTCGCGGATAACCACGATTTTGAATACACCCTGAATCCAATCTGGTAGCGAGCCTGCTCGCGAAAGCGGTGTGTCATTTGATCGTTCCCACGCTCTGCGTGGGAATGCCTCTAGGGACGCTCCGCGTCCAGTGATGCGGAGCGTCACGGGCTGCATTCCCACGCGGAGCGTGGGAACGATCAATGTGGGATCGGTGTTACAGCAATTCAAAGCTCTGCTGCGTCACCGCCTGCGAATCCAGGCCGATCTGCACGTTGAACTTGCCAGGCTCGGCTGCGTATTTGAGCTGGGCGTTGTAGAACTTCAGGTCTTCCTCGGTGATGGTGAAGTGCACGACTTTCTGTTCGCCGGCCTTGAGCATGATCTTCTGGAAGTTCTTCAGTTCTTTCACCGGGCGGATCATCGAACCGGTGACGTCCTGGATGTACAACTGCACCACGGTTTCGCCGTCACGCTTGCCGGTGTTCTTGACCATGACGCTGGCGTCGAGCTTGCCGCTGGCGTTCAGGGTGGTCGATGACAGCGCCATATCGCTCAGGGCGAAGGTGGTGTAGCTCAAGCCATAACCGAACGGAAACAGCGGGCCGGTGGTGTCATCGAAATACTGCGAGGTGTAGTTGCCCGGTTTGCCCGGAGTGAACGGCCGGCCGATGCTCAGGTGGTTGTAGTAGGTCGGGATCTGGCCCACGGAACGCGGGAAAGTCACCGGCAGTTTGCCCGACGGGTTGTAGTCGCCGAACAGCACGTCGGCAATGGCGTTGCCGCCCTCGGTGCCGCTGAACCAGGTTTCCAGAATCGCATCGGCCGACTGGTTCTCTTCGAGAATCGTCAGCGGACGGCCGTTCATCAGCACCAGTACCAGCGGTTTGCCAGTGGCTTTCAACGCACGGATCAATTCGCGCTGGGTTTCCGGGATGTTCAGGTCTGTGCGGCTCGAGGATTCGTGGGACATGCCACGGGACTCGCCGACAGCGGCGACGATCACGTCAGCATCCTTCGCCGCTTTCACCGCTTCGTCGATCAGCACGCTGGCCGGGCGCGGGTCATCGACCACTTCCGGGGCGTCGAAGTTGAGGAAGTTCAGGTAGTCGAGGACCTTCTTGTCGCCCGTGATGTTGGCGCCACGGGCGTAGATCAGGTTGGCCTTGTCGCCGATCACCGAACTCATGCCGTCGAACAGGGTGACCGATTGCGCCGGGCGCCCGGCGGCGGCCCAGCTGCCCATCATGTCGATCGGCGCTTTCGCCAATGGACCGACCAGCGCGATTTTCGCGTCTTTCTTCAGCGGCAGGGTTTCGTTGTGGTTCTTCAGCAGCACCAGACTGCGACGTGCCACTTCGCGGGCCTCGGCGCGGTGCAGGCGGCTCTCGGCGTAGGTGTCGGCCGGATCATCCTCGGCCTTGCCGATGCGCAGGTACGGGTCCTTGAACAGGCCCATGTCGTACTTGGCCGCGAGGACTTCGCGCACAGCGTTGTCGATGTCTTTCTGTTCGATCTCACCAGACTTGAGCAACCCCGGCAGTTCTTTGCCGTAGAGGGTGTCGTTCATGCTCATGTCGATGCCGGCCTTGATCGCCAGCTTCGCCGCTTCGCGACCGTCGCGCGCGACACCGTGCTTGATCAGTTCGAAAATCGCGCCGTGATCGCTGACTGCCAGACCTTTGAAGCCCCAGTCCTTGCGCAGCAGGTCGTTCATCAGCCAGGTGTTGGCCGTGGCCGGAATGCCGTTGATCGAGTTCAACGCCACCATCACACCGCCAGCGCCGGCATCGATCGCGGCGCGGTACGGCGGCAGGTAATCCTGGTACATCTTCACCGGGCTCATGTCGACGGTGTTGTAGTCGCGACCGCCCTCGACCGCGCCGTACAGGGCGAAGTGCTTGACGCTGGCCATGATGCTGTCGGCAGCGCTTGGGGTCTCGCCCTGATAGGCCTTGACCATGACTTTGGCGATGCGCGAGGTCAGGTAGGTGTCTTCGCCGAAACCTTCGGAACTGCGGCCCCAGCGTGGATCGCGGGAGATATCCACCATCGGCGCGAAGGTGATGTCGAGGCTGTCGGCGGCGGCTTCTTTAGCCGCAACGCGACCGGACTGGCCGATGGCGTCCATGTCCCAGCTCGACGCGAGGGCCAGCGGAATCGGGAAAATCGTACGGTGACCGTGGATCACGTCGTACGCGAAAAACATCGGAATCTTCAGGCGGCTGCGCATGGCAGCGTCCTGCATCGGACGGTTTTCCGCGCGGGTGATCGAGTTGAACGTGCCGCCGATGTTGCCGCCGGCGATTTCCTTGCGGATCAGCTCGCGGGGCATTTCCGGGCCGATGCTGATCAGGCGCAACTGGCCGATCTTCTCGTCGAGGGTCATTTGTTTCATCAGGTTGCTGATGAAAGCGTCCTTGTTTTCCAAAGGTACCGGGGTCGTGGCGGCCAGTACCTGATGACTGGCCAGGCTGACGAACAGACCCAGCAAACACAGCTTCTTCATGAATTTTTTCTCTAGAGCCCAAACGGTGATGCAACACCGGCCAGCCAAAATGTAGGGAGCGACTATTGTTGTTCGGATACCAGCGCAAAATCCTGAGCCGGAAAACCGCAGCCGACAGCGGCAACGTGAACGCGAAGGGCACTTTTTAGCCGATTAGCCCGTCGCATGCCAGTGGCGGCGCCGATTATGCCCCAACCGCTGGCCGGGAATGCCCAGCGTTCGGTTTTTAAATCAAATGTGTCATGGAGCATCACTGCAATGAATATCAGCTCAACCTCCCGTTCACGGTTACAGATCGCCACGTTGCTGGTGTTCGCCACGCTGTTGACCGCGTGCGGCATCAACAATATCCCGACCCTCGACGAACAGGCCAAAGCCGCCTGGGGCCAAGTGCAGAACCAGTACCAGCGCCGTGCCGACCTGATCCCCAATCTGGTGGAAACCGTGAAGGGCTACGCGGCCCACGAACAGGAAACCCTGACCGCCGTGATTGAAGCGCGAGCCAAGGCCACCTCGATTCAGGTCGATGCCAGCACCCTCGACAATCCCGAGAAGCTCAAGCAGTTCCAGCAGGCGCAGGATCAACTGACCGGCGCATTGAGCCGCTTGATGGTGGTCTCCGAGCGCTACCCGGATCTGAAGGCCAACCAGAACTTCCTCGCTCTGCAATCGCAACTTGAAGGCACGGAAAACCGCATTGCCGTGGCGCGCCGCGATTTCATTCTGGCGGTGCAGAAGTACAACACCGAGATCCGCACCTTCCCCGGTCGCCTGTGGCACAGCGTGATGTACAGCGATCTGCCGATGCGCGAGACCTTCGAAGCCACCACGCCCGGCGCGGAGAAGGCCCCGGAAGTGAAATTCTGACTCGAGGTCGCCCATGCGTGTGTTGAAACTAAGCCTGGTGCTGATGCTGTGGCTGTTCGCCGTCAGCGCCCGGGCCGAATTGACCTTTCCGCCGCTGAGCGGGCGCGTGGTCGATCAGGCGCAAATGCTCGAGCCATCGATTCGCGCGCAACTGAGCCAGCAATTGCAGGCGCACGAGCAGGCCACCGGCGAGCAATTGGTGGTGGTCACGCTGCCGGATCTGCAGGGCACCACCATCGAGGATTTCGGCGTCCAACTGGGTCGGCACTGGGGCATCGGCCAGAAGGACAAGAACAACGGCGCCTTGCTGATCGTCGCCCGTGACGAGCGCAAACTGCGCATCGAAGTCGGCTATGGCCTGGAGGATCGCCTGACCGATGCGCAGTCGTCGGTGATCATTCATCAGGTCATCACGCCGGCGTTCAAGGCCGGCAACTTCAGCAAAGGCATCAGCGATGGCGTTGCGGCGATGCTGGTGGTGCTCGGTGGCAATCCGCTGGACGAACCGTCGACCGTGTATGAATCCAGCGGCGACCCGGCGGATGATTTCATCTCGCGGCACCCGGCGCTGTTCATGTTTCTGGTGATGTTGTTCATCGTGACGGTGTTTGTCTGCCAGATGCTCGGTATCCTGCCTGCCGGCCGGGGCGGCTCCGGAGGAGGGGGCGGCTTTGGCGGTGGCGGCGGATTCAGCGGCGGTGGCGGTGGCGGCTTCAGCGGTGGCGGGGGCAGTTTCGGCGGCGGCGGTTCGTCCGGCGGCTGGTGAGATCAAAAGAATAATGAGCAGGCACTTTTCGACATGGCATTACTGACTGAACACGAACAACGCAAAGTCGCCGAGGCCATCGCCCGGGTCGAGCGCGACACCGACGCCGAACTGGTCACGGTGCTCGCTGCCCGTGCCGACGATTACGCGTACATCCCGCTGCTCTGGGCCAGCCTGCTGGCGCTGGTGTTGCCGGGCATCGTCCACTACCTCACCGGCTGGCTGACCCTGCGCAGTCTGCTGCTGGTGCAATGGGGCATGTTCATCGTCCTGTGCCTGCTGTTTCGTCTGCCGAAAATCACCACGCATCTGGTCCCGCGCCGTGTGCGCCACTGGCGCGCCTCCAACCTGGCGCGGCGGCAGTTTCTCGAACAGAACCTGCACCACACCGTGGGCAGCACCGGCGTGCTGATTTTTGTCTGCGAGGCTGAGCGCTATGTGGAAATTCTGGTGGACGAGGGAATTTCCAAACGGCTGGACAACAGCAACTGGGACGCGATTGTCGCGGCGTTTACCGAACAGGTCAGGCAGGGGCGCACGCTGGAAGGGTTTGTCACGTGCGTGGAGGCGTGTGGCGAGTTGTTGAAGGTGCATGTGCCGGTGACGCAGGTGAGGAATGAATTGCCGAATCGGTTGGTGGTGTTGGGCTGAAAAACCCTCACCCCAGCCCTCTCCCAGAGGGAGAGGGAGCCGACCAGGGTGTTCTGTCGAGTTCCGCCGACCTGAAATGCCGAGTCGAAATCAAATCCTGACAGCCATAGCCGACTCGGTCGTTCAGGTCGATGTCGAGCGCAAGACACCTCGGTCGGCCCCTCTCCCTCCGGGAGAGGGCTGGGGTGAGGGGCTTCTGGACCGTTGGGTAAATAAGAGGGTGTCCCCAACCCCCATCCCCCCTAAAATACCCGCCATTCCCGATTCCGCCCGTCCGAGGCCGTTTGTCCATGTCTGTTTCCGCTTCTTCCGCGCCGTCCGCCAAACCGGCCGCCGATCACCACGCCCAGTTCATCGAGCTGCTGCAAGCCAGCCTCGACGACAGCGGTTTCATCAAACTGGTATTGGCCAAATACGTCGGTGAAGAGGCGGATCTGCAACGGGTCATCATCAAACCGGTGACGGTCAAGGCGCAGGCGTGTCTCTCCTTCGTTTATCGCTACAAGACCCGCGACATCACCAAGAACCTGCCGCTGAGCGAAGGCGTTGCGCTGATTGCCGGTCTGCTGCCGACCTCGTTCAAAAATGCGCATTTATTGGCGCTGAGCGACGAAGCGCAGCTGGAATACAGCAAAAAGGGCAAGAGTTCGCTGTTCAAGAGCAAGCCTCAGCAATTGCGTGAAGCGCCGTCCGCCGAGCACAACCGCGAGAAAAACCGCTTTCTCGAACTGAGCCGCCCGTTCCTCAAGGATCTGGGCGTGACCAATGCGCAACACGAGCTGATCCCGGCGATGTCGCGCAAGTGGAAGCAGATCAACAAGTTCATCGAAGTGTTCAGCCATGCCCTGACCTCGTCGCCGCTGGCGCTGGACAAACCGGTGCGGGTCGCCGATTTCGGCTCGGGCAAGGGCTACCTGACGTTCGCCATTCACGACTACCTGCGCAATACGCTCAAGGCCGAGGGCGAAGTCACCGGCGTCGAGCTGCGCGAAGAAATGGTCAACCTGTGTAACGCCGCAGCGAGCAAGCTTGAGCATCCGGGGCTGGTGTTCAAGTGCGGTGACGTGCGCACGGTGGCGCCGAGCGAACTGGACGTGATGATCGCCCTGCATGCCTGCGACATTGCCACCGATTACGCGATCCACACCGGCATCCGCTCGGGTGCGTCGATCATCATGTGCTCACCGTGCTGTCACAAGCAGATCCGCCTGCAGATCCAGAGCCCGGCGCTGCTCAAGCCGATGCTGCAATACGGCTTGCACCTCGGCCAGCAGGCGGAAATGGTCACCGACAGCTTGCGCGCGTTGTTCCTCGAAGCCTGTGGTTACGAGACCAAGGTGTTCGAGTTCATCTCGCTGGAACACACCAACAAGAACAAGATGATTCTCGCGGTGAAACGCGCCGAACCGGTCGATCCGACGCAGTTGTTGGCGAAGATCGCAGAGCTCAAGGCGTTCTACCACATCAGCGAACACTGCCTGGAAACCCTGCTGCGCGCTGACGGCTATCTGGCCTGACCCTGTGGAAGCGAGCCTGCTCGCGAAGAATGCTAACGCGGTCGATCGTTAACCCTCTGCGCGATTTGGGTCTACCTTGAATACTCCCCAGACCTTTCCCCGAGGAGTTTTCCCATGGCCGCGAAAAAGATCCTGATGCTGGTCGGCGATTACGTCGAAGACTACGAAGTGATGGTGCCGTTCCAGGCCCTGCAGATGGTCGGCCACACGGTCCACGCCGTGTGCCCGGACAAGTCCGCCGGCAGCACCGTGCGCACGGCGATTCATGATTTTGAAGGTGATCAGACCTACAGCGAAAAACCCGGTCACCTGTTCGCGCTCAATTTCGATTTCGCCAAGGCCAGCGAAACCGATTACGACGCGCTGCTGATTCCCGGCGGTCGTGCGCCGGAATACCTGCGGCTGAACGACAAAGTCCTCGAGCTGGTGCGCGCGTTCGACAACGCCGGCAAGCCCATCGCAGCGGTCTGCCATGGTGCGCAACTGCTCGCTGCGGCAGGTGTGCTTGAGGGGCGTGAGTGCAGCGCGTATCCGGCCTGTGCCCCGGAAGTCCGGTTGGCGGGCGGCACCTACATCGACATACCGGTGACCGACGGCCATGTTCAGGGAAATTTCGCCACCGCTCCGGCCTGGCCGGCGCATCCGCAATGGCTGGCCGGTTTCCTCGGTCTGCTCGGTACGAAAATCACCTTGTAGTCGAGGCAGGCGACAGATCGCAGACGCTGGTCTTTACTCTGAAGCGCGAAATCTCTCAATCGCCCCCAGGAGAAACAGACATGTCCGGATGGTACGAAGTGAGCAAAAGCAGCAACGGCCAATTCAGGTTCGTGTTGAAAGCAGCGAACGCCGAAACGATTCTGACCAGCGAGCTCTACAGCACCCGCGCCGGTGCCGACGGCGGCATTGCCTCGGTGCAGGCTAACAGCCCGCTGGACGAACGTTACGAGAAAAAATCGACCAAGGATGGCCACCCGTACTTCAATCTCAAGGCGGCCAATCACCAGATCATCGGCAGCAGCGAGTCGTATTCATCGGATGGCGCGTGTGACAAGGGCATCGCCAGCGTCAAGGCCAACGGCCCGACGAAAACCATCAAGGACAAGACCCTGCCGGTACTCTGAAACCCGACATCAACCTGTGGGAGCGAGCCTGCTCGCGAAAGCGGTGTTCCAGTCACCTTTTGTATTGGCTGACCGGCCGTCTTCGCGAGCAGGCTCGCTCCCACAGGTGACCGCATTCCATTGTGGGAGCGAGCCTGCTCGCGAAGGCGTCAGCCCGGCCAATATCAAACCTCAACCGGTACCGACAATTTTGGATCGCCCAGGGCGTGGCTCTTGGCATCAAAGAACCGCAACTCAACGCCGGTACCGTCGAACACCTTGGCGTAGTGACGTTTCTGATGCTGAATGAATGCGGCGCTGCGCGGGTAAATCGAGATCGCCACGCATCTCGGTCGGGCCAGGCGCAACGCGCGCACCAGATGCGCATCCTGCTCGCCCAGCGCATGGCCGAAGATGCACAGGCTGTCGCCATGAGCCAGTAATTGCTCGTAGCAGAACGACAGATAATCGGAGCTGCGAATGGTCTTGAGCTTGTCAGCGCTCGGCCCTTCGGTGACGAACAGCGGCACGTCGTCCAGCGTCTTGATCGTATTGTTGATGGCGAAACTGCCAAGCAGGGTGCCCTCGGTCGAGGTCAGTTTGCGTGCGGTGCCGTCCTGATTGCGCACCAGATGCAGACCACCGTGCAGGTAGAGCAGGCGCGGTTTGTCGGTGGCGCTCTGGCTCAGATCGAAACTTGCGTCCGCGCCGTTGAACAGATCGTCGATGGCCTCGCCGGGGTGTTGCAGCGCCCAGTAATTAAGCAGGTCGTAGTTGGTGGTGAACACCGTGCGATAGCGCGCCAGTTCAGCATTGAGCACCGTCAGTGTCGAAGGCTGCACCAGCCGCCACGGGATGTGCACCGCGTGCACGGTGTTGATCAGCGCTTCCTTGATTGCGTAATAGCGATTGCGCGGCGCCGCCGAGCTGACCGCCAACGCCTTGTTGACCCGGCTGGTGGTTTTCAGGGCGCCCAGCACTTGTTCGAAGCTGCGGGTTTGCAGCGCGTCGAACACCGCCAGTTCCGATGGGCTCAGCGGTTTCTCTTCGACCGTACGGGCGTTTTCGAACAGCGAGTCGTAGCCGAAGTCATCCCATACCGCGCGGCTGGCGCCATTGCCCACCAGCAAACCCTGAAAATCGTTCGCGGCGCGCAAGGCATTCCAGTTTTCGAGGGTGGCGTCGACATCGAGAAAATCGGTCATTGCGTGGGCGGTCTCAAAACAAAGGGCAGATGGACGGCGACTTTATCACGAGCGGACATTGAGCCAGATCAACATTGCTCGTGACCGATCGGTCGATCCTGTGTGCACCCGCCGAATCGAGGCAGTCGATCCGGCTTCAGTCAGGAGACACACGATGAGCAGCACCTTCTTCATTCCGGCGGTCAACATCATGGGCAGCGGCTGCCTCGACGAAGCCATGGTCGCGATTCGCAATTATGGTTTTCGCAAGGCGCTGATTGTCACCGACGCCGGGCTGGCCAAGGCGGGCGTGGCCGCAATGATCGCCGAGAAACTGGCGATGCAGGACATCGATTCGGTGATCTTCGATGGCGCCAGACCGAACCCGACCACGGCCAATGTCGAATCGGGTCTGGGGCTGTTGAAGGAAAGCCGTTGCGATTTCGTCGTGTCGCTGGGTGGCGGCTCGCCACATGATTGCGCCAAGGGCATCGCCCTGTGCGCAACCAATGGCGGGCAGATTGGCGATTACGAAGGCGTCGACCGCTCGAGCAAGCCGCAATTGCCTCTGGTCGCTATCAACACCACCGCCGGCACTGCCAGCGAAATGACCCGTTTCTGCATCATCACCGACGAATCGCGCCACGTGAAAATGGCCATCGTCGACCGCAACGTCACGCCCCTGCTGTCAGTCAACGATCCGGAACTGATGGTCGCGATGCCCAAAGGCCTCACCGCCGCCACCGGCATGGATGCACTGACCCACGCCATCGAAGCCTACGTCTCTACTGCCGCCAACCCGATCACCGATGCTTGCGCGCTTAAAGCGATGAGCCTGATCAGCAGCAACCTGCGTCTGGCTGTGCGCGACGGCAGCGACCTGGCGGCGCGGGAGAACATGGCTTACGCGCAGTTCCTCGCCGGCATGGCGTTCAACAACGCCTCGCTCGGATTTGTCCACGCCATGGCGCATCAGCTGGGCGGCTACTACGACTTGCCCCACGGCGTCTGCAATGCCGTGCTGTTGCCGCATGTGCAGAGCTTCAATGCGCTGGTCTGCGCTGACCGACTCAGGGACGTCGCCCACGCCATGGGCGCGGATATTCGTGGTTTCAGCGCAGAGGAGGGCGCGCAGGCGGCGATCAATGCCATTCGCAACCTTGCCAAAGACGTCGAGATTCCCGGAGGACTGCGTGAGCTGGGCGCGAAACTCAGCGATATCCCGGTGCTCGCCGCCAATGCTTTGAAGGATGCGTGCGGACTGACCAATCCACGGGCGGCAGATCAGCGCCAGATCGAGGAAATTTTCCGCAACGCGTTTTGAATGAAGGCGCGAAGGCGAGCGAAGTCGAACAGTCCTTCGCTTGCTTCTGCGACCACGGTAAATGTCCGCACACGGCCCCAGTCTGAAACCTGGCCGGCGATGTTGTGAACGGCGGATATACGGTACTGCCCGACTGCCAATGAGTGTGCAGCCGGTGTTTGCCATTTCCGGTCGCTTTCGACCGCTGCCCTGGCAATCTCCAGGCCAGTGTCCAGATCGAAAACACTGACGAAACCCTCGGCCCGTGTGACATCTCCCGACAACAACAGAGGCGCATTTACCTCCGCTCCCTCAAGCGGTACGAAGACGCCCGGGACGTCGATTTCGGGCCGCAGTCGCACCTCATATCCGCGCTCGTCACTCCATTCAGACGTGATGCCTGCATACGTCTGGTGGGCGTGAATCTTCTGCTGGCCTGGAGCCTGGGCGCCGCTGATGCTGAACGCCCATCGTCCCTTTGCGCTGACCAGCCCTGCACCGAGCGACTGGGTGTTTTCAATGTTCCAGACCTGTACAAGCGCATCGGGCATGCCGCTGCCGAGCAACAATGTCGCAGGTCCCGTCGTGCTGGCCTCCTCGGGGTAGGTGATGGTCGGGGCCGGGGCCGGTTGTGGCATATGCTCGTCGCGAGTGCTCATCGTTCTTCTCGTCCATGGCTGATTTGAACGCTGAGGTTGGCATGACGTGCCTGAATTCGAACCTGTAAGAACTACCAGCCCTCCAGTCTTTTTTGCACGGTGATCAATTTCGTTTTCTTCTAAAAAACTGTCATTTGTGTCAGTTGTCCGGCGTGGCTTCTTCGGGTCGAATGCTCTCAGCGAGGGGATCGATGTCGATCCCACAGGAGAATACGAACATGCCGGAATCCACCGCGCCATTGCCCCCAACCGCGCAGTCAGCCGGGGAACTGGACGCTCTGTTTGGTCTGCGAGCGCTGAAATTTCCCGGAGCTGCCAAGACCATTGCCAAAGGCGTAGCGATCACGCCTTCGGGGCAAATCATGGTCAGCGCTACCGTCGAGCAATCGGGCCATTCGTACTACGGCCTTGCGCGCCTGGATGCCGATGGCAATCCGGACCCGGATTTCGGCACCGGCGGATATCTCAGCGGCCGGTTCGGCACAGGCTCGCTCACCCAAGGCGGGCCATTGATCGTTGATGCGCTCGGGCGGATCTGGATGTGCGGTGTGATTGGCGTCGTCAAAGACCAGGCTCTTGAATACCAGCAAGTTATCGCGCGGTTTCTGCCCGACGGTTCGCCGGATATCGAGTTCGGCGGCGACAGGAATGGCTACCGGATTGTGCCCATGCGGATTCCGGCACTTTTTGGGGCGACCCATGGGCAACTGCTGCTGGCGAAATCCGATCCGCAGCTTGCGCAGCCGGACAGGCTGCTGTTTGTGACAGCGCAAAAGGGCAGTGGCCTGTTGACGCGATTCAATCTCGATGGCTCGGACGATTTATCGTTCGCCAGCAACGGTTGGCTGCCCCTGTCGCTGCCAGGCGTGGCCATTTCGCTGTCCGGGATCATCCAGCTCGACGGTGGGAGGATCCTGCTGCATGGCAAAACGGAAGTAACCAATCAGGGATTGGTCATGGCGTTCGACCACAACGGGAAAGTTGCACAAGCGTTCGGCGATCAGGGCATGTTGCTGTTGAACATTAAACGGGATGGCAAGACGCTCGAAAGCCACGTGACCAACATCGCTGTGCAAACGACGCAGCGCCTGCTTTTGCTCGGTGCGGCGGTCGAGTCAACGCAAGACACGAAACTGCAACATGGATTCATCAGTGGTATTACCTACGCTGGCCAAATGGATAACGCGTTCAACAACCCTGTCCTCAGCCCGACGGCGCATGAACTCGACCTGAGAGGTTGGCAAGCAGGGTTTGCGCTGGATGACATCGCTGGCAAACGTATTGTGGCGGTCGGACAGACCTCGGGCAGCGCACGAGGCTTGTTGACGGCAGGCTTTCTGGTCGATGGCGCAGTGGATGATTCGTTTGATGACGAGGGCGCGAAGGACATTTCATGGCCAGCCATCGATGCCTGCCTGCAAGGCTCTTCGATCCTGGTCTTAGGTCGCAGGGACGACAGCGCGCAGCTGGTTCGCTTGCTGACCGCGCCTGTCACAAAACAGCGCGCCAGCATGAGCAACTGAGCAGTCAGCGGTAAAACCGGGCTATCCTGCCGGCTCGGATGAACCCTGCCTTCGAGCCCACCATGCTGCAAAAAAGCCTGATCCGCCGTCTCGACCTGATCACTCTGCAACTGTTCGTCGCCGTCCACGAGGAAGGCACGTTGACCCGTGCGGCTGCGCGCGAGGCCATCGCGGTGTCGGCGGCGAGCAAGCGCCTGATGGAGTTGGAGGAGGCGCTGGGCATCGCTTTGTTCGTGCGTCAGGCCAAAGGCATGATCCTCACGCCGGCCGGTGAAACCCTGCTGCACCACGCCCGGCAGATGCTCTTCAATGTGGAAAAGATGGGCCTGGAGCTGGGTGAGCACAGCCATGGTGTGCGGGGTTACGTGCGCATGCTGGCCAATCTTTCGGCGATCATTCAGTTCCTGCCCGAAGACTTGCGCGACTTCTCCGCGCGGCATCCGCAGGTCAAGACCGACCTTGAAGAACGCCCCAGCGCCGGGGTGATTCAGGGCGTGCTCGATGGCGTCGCCGACCTCGGCATCTGCTCCGACGACAGCGACACCAAAGGCCTGCACAGCGTGTTGTACCGCCAGGACAAACTGGTGGTGGTGATGCTCCCGGAGCATCCGTTGGCTACGCGCGCATCCGTGACTTTTGATGAAACTCTCGACAGCGATTACGTCGGCTTGCACGCAGCCAGTTCGATCAACATGCGTACCCATGCGGCGGCGCGGCAGGCCGGCAAAGTCCTGCGCATCCGCATTCATGTGCCGGGATTCGATGCGGTGTGCCGGATGGTCCAGGCGAACATGGGCATCGGCATTCTGCCGCAGCGAGCCTATGAGTTGTTTGGTCAGGCACTGGGCTTGCGTGCGGTGCCGCTGACCGACAACTGGTCCGATCGCGCGCTGATTGTGGTGGTGCGCGATGAGGCGGGATTGTCGCCGGTGAGCCGGATGTTGTTTGAGCATTTGCGCGGGCAGGGCGCCTGAATCTCTATTGAATGGGCCGGCCTCTTCGCGGGCAAGCCCGCTCCCACAGTTTCCAGCGTGTATGCAAATTGTGCGGCTGACTTTGAACCCTGTGGGAGCGGGCCTGCCCGCGAAAGCGGCTTCGAATTCACCACATCGCTGAAGCATTCGCATTTCGCGAACGCCCATTGCCGAGAGACGGCTGGATTCTCCGATCATCGTTCCTCTAGCCTTGGCGACATATTCCAAGAACAAGAGGTACCCGCGATGACTGCCCCTTTGAGTGCAATCAAAGTGATCGAGATCGGCACCCTGATCGCCGCGCCGTTTGCCGCGCGCATGCTTGCCGAGTTCGGCGCCGAGGTGATCAAGATCGAAGCCATGGGTCAGGGCGACCCGCTGCGCAAATGGCGCAAGCTGCACGAAGGCACATCGCTGTGGTGGTACCTGCAATCGCGCAACAAGAAATCCCTGGCGCTCAATCTGAAATCCGCTGAAGGCATCGAACTGGTCAAGCAACTGGCCGGCGACGCCGACGTGATCATTGAAAACCTGCGCCCCGGTGCGCTGGAAAAACTCGGTCTGGGTTGGGACGTGCTACATGCGCTGAATCCGAACCTGACCCTGGTGCGTATCTCCGGCTACGGCCAGACCGGCCCTTACCGTGACCGGCCCGGTTTCGGTGCGATTGGCGAGGCCATGGGCGGCATCCGCTACACCACCGGCAATCCCGATTCGCCACCGGCGCGAGTCGGCGTCAGCCTCGGCGATTCGCTGGCCTCGTTGCACGCGGTTATTGGTGCGCTGATGTCGCTGTTGCGGGTCAAGACCGGGCAGGGCGGTGGACAGATCGTCGATGTGTCGCTGGCCGAAAGCGTGTTCAACGTCATGGAAAGTCTGGTCCCGGAATACGACATGCTTGGCCATGTCCGCGAACGCAGCGGCGGTGCCCTGCCGGGTATCGCGCCCTCCAATACCTACCTCACGGCCGACGGCGCCTACGTGGTGATTGCCGGCAATAGCGACCCGATCTACAAGCGTCTGATGCACACCATCGGCCGTGCTGATCTGGCCGAGGCAGAAGAGTTCGCCCACAACGACGGCCGCGCGGCGCAGAGCGGTTTGCTCGATGCGGCCATCACACACTGGACCAGCAGCCTGCCGATCGACGAGGTACTGGCTGCTCTCGAAGCTGCCGAAGTGCCGGCCGGGCGCATCTACTCGGTGGCTGACATCGTCGCCGATCCGCACTATCAGGCGCGGGACATGCTGCTCGATGCCGAGTTGCCCGGTGGCGCAACGGTGAAGATGCCCGGCATTGTCCCCAAACTCTCGGAGACCCCCGGCGGAGTGAACTGGTCCGGGCCGAAACTGGGCCAGCACACCGACGCTATTCTCGCCAATCTTGGCCTGACTGAACTCGACATCGAACGCCTGAAAAACCAAGGGGTGGTGCAATGATCACTGACTATTCGCAAACCCTGATCATCCAGGAAGTCTCACCCCGCGACGGTTTGCAGATCGAGCCGACGTGGGTGGAAACCGCTGACAAGATCGCTCTGATCAATCAGTTGTCACAGGCCGGATTCAGCCGCATCGAGGCCGGCTCGTTCGTCTCGCCCAAAGCCATTCCGGCCCTGCGTGACGGCGAGCAAGTGTTCAACGGCATTCAGCGCCAGCCAGGGGTAATTTATGTCGCGTTGATCCCTAATCTGAGAGGCGCACAACGGGCACTGGCGGCGAATGCCGATGAGTTGAACCTGGTGATGTCCGCCAGCCAGACCCACAACCTCGCCAACATGCGCATGCGTTGCGAAGAGTCGCTGGCGGCATTCGCTGACATTGTTGCGTTTGTCAGCGGCTCAGGTGTGCGCCTCAACGGCAGCATCGCCACCACGTTCGGTTGTCCGTTCGAAGGCCGGATCGATGAGGATCGTGTGCTGCAGATCGTTGACGCCTATCAGGAACTCGGCATTCAGGGCATCAGCCTCGCCGACACCACCGGCATGGCCAATCCGCGTCAGGTCGATCGCTTGGTGCGGCGCGTTTTGCAACGGGTTTCGCCGGCTGACCTGACTTTGCATTTCCACAACACCCGCGGCCTTGGCCTGTGCAATGTGCTGGCCGCTTACGAGGCCGGCGCGCGGCGCTTCGATGCGGCGCTGGGTGGCCTCGGTGGCTGCCCGTTCGCACCGGGCGCGTCGGGCAATATCTGCAGCGAAGATCTGGTCAATCTGTGCGATGAAGTCGGCATTCCCACGGGCATCGATTTGCCGCTGCTGCTGAAACTTTCGCGCGGCTTGCCGGCGCTGTTGGGCCACGATGTCCCCGGCCAACTTGTCAAGGCCGGGCGCAATTGCGATCTGCATCCGATGCCCATCTGAAGATACAAAACCCTTGTGGGAGCGAGCCTGCTCGCGAACGCGGTGTGTCATTCAACATCGGTATCGACTGATCTGGCGCATTCGCGAGCAGGCTCGCTCCCACAGTTCAAAAGCATTCAGCAGTAACCAGACAACAAAAACAATCGGACGCCCATCGGCAGTCCGCCTGGAGAAAATCTATGAGCCTCAACGTAATGGAGGCGGGCGTGAATCCGTCCGTCGATCACGACGCCGAAAAAGCCCTGGTCAGCAAAGTCGCCTGGCGCCTGATGCCGCTGATCATGGTCTGCTACCTGTTCGCCTTCTTCGATCGCATCAACATCAGCTTCGCCAAATTCCAGCTGCAGACGGACCTGAGCCTGAGCGACACCGCGTATGGCTTGGGCGCCGGGCTGTTCGTGGTCGGTTACGTGCTGTTCGAAGTGCCGAGCAACATGATGCTGTACAAGGTCGGCGCACGGCGCTGGATTGCTCGGATCATGATGTCCTGGGGCGTGGCGACGGCGGCGATGGTCTTCGTCAACAGCGAATGGCAGTTCTATGCGCTGCGCTTCGTGATCGGCGCGATGGAAGCCGGGTTTGCTCCGGGCGTGCTGTATTACCTGACCCTGTGGTTTCCGCAGCACTTCCGTGGCCGCATCACCTCGATGCTGTTCCTTGCCTCGGCGTTTGCCGGGCTGGTCGGCGCGCCGTTCTCGGGCCTTGTGTTGCAACACCTCGATGGCGTGTTGCAGATGCGCGGCTGGCACTGGTTGTTCCTGCTCGGAGGCGTGCCGTGCATCGCCCTCGGTTTCTTGGTGCTGACCCAGCTCAAGGACCGCATCGAGGATGCGCACTGGCTGACGGCTGACGAGAAGAAATTGCTCTCCAGTCGCATCGCCCATCACGAGCCACACAAGAGCGGCGGCTCATTGCTCGCGGCGCTGAAAATCCCCGGATTCCTGACGTTGGGTTTGATCTACTTCCTGATTCAGGTCGCGTCCTACGGGTTGAATTTCTGGGCACCGCAATTGATCCGCAGCGCCGGCACCGAAAGCCCGGTGATGATCGGCCTGCTGACCGCCATTCCGTATATCTGCGGGGCGATCAGCATGGTCGTGATCGGGCGCTTGTCAGACGCCACCGGTGAACGGCGCAAGTTTGTCGCCGGGCTGGTGATCGTCGGCGCGATCGGCTTTTTCAGCGCGGGAATCTTTGCCAGCCACACGACCTTCCTGATCGTCGCGCTCGGCCTGCTTGGCGCCGGCATCATCGCTTCGATTCCGAGCTTCTGGACCCTGCCACCGAAACTGCTGGCGGGCGCCGGTGCCGGCGCGGCAGGCGGGATCGCGGTGATCAATACCCTGGGGCAGTTCGGTGGGATTGTCAGCCCGGTCATGGTCGGACGCATCAAGGACCTCACCGGCAGCACCACCCCGGCGCTGTACGTCATCGGCGTCGCCGCGCTGATCGCCGCAGCGCTGCTGCTGTGGGGCTTGCCGCAGAAGTTGCGCACGCTGGACAAGTATTGAGATTTGCTGCGTCGGCGATAGCAGGCTCGCTCCCACTTTGGAATGCGGCTTTCCTGCGGGAGCGAGCCTGCTCGCGAATTCCGACTTCAGACACATGAGAAGATTCGCTGGCCAGATCTGTTGAATCCTCCGATGCAGAAAGGGATAGTGCGCGCCTGGAAATATCTTCAAGGAGCGGGAAGTGACAATGAAGTCCATATGGATCAGCGCTGCGGCGCTCTGCGGGTGGTTGGTGGCTGGGCAGGCGTGGGCCGATTGCACGCCGCCTGCGGTCAGTGGCGAAGCGGACTTTTCTTTGTGCAAGGACTGGCCGGCTTATCCGTCGCTGACGATTACCGCGCTATCGACGTTCGTGCCCGATCCGGTCTATGGCCAGGACGGCAGGGTGGGTTCATACGATCTGGCTCTGGCCGTCACTACCGCTGGCAGCCCCAAGCCGCTGGCGACCTATCATCAGCAGTCGGCGTTTCTCTCCGATGCCATCGCGCTGGAGAGTCTGGAGCTGGATACGGCGCGTTATAAACTCACGCCCGACCTCCGTGCCTTCGGCGTTCGCGCTCATTTCAAAGGCTCGTCACGCGTTAATCCGCTGGATGAAATCTTGCTTTCGCTTTATGTGAAAGAAGGCGACAAACTGCGCCCGGTGCTGGATCGCTTGATCGTCTACAGCTTCAGTGGCGAATGGGATGGCAATTGCGCCGGAGAGCGCTCGGAGACGGTGCGTACGCTTGAGATGGGCAAAACCAGTTCCCATGGTTACGCAGATATCATTGTCCGCTCAGTCACCACGGGCCTGGTCGGTGAGGGGCCACCCGGCACCTGCGAGTCGAAGACCACTCACGAAAAGCCGGTGCTGAACACGTTGCGCTATGACGGACAGCAATATTTCGTTCCCGAAAATCTGAGAGGCTATTGAAGGCGCGTCGTTCTACTTCCTCGATCCCGACGGGCACAAGCTGAAGGTCCACGTCGGCGATTTGCAGTCGCGGCTCGCTGCGTGTCGGCAGAAACCGTACCCCGGCATGCGTTTCCGCGACGAACCCTGATCCGCTTCAATCTTGTTGATATAGACTCTGCGCCACGTGTTCTGGCGCTTGCAGGTTTCTCATGACTCCATCATTGCTGTTGGCCGTTCTGGCTTCGGGTTTCATCTACGGGATCACGCCCGGGCCGGGCGTGCTGGCGGTGTTCGGGATTGGCGCGGCCCATGGCCGGCGGGCCGGGGCGGGGTTTCTGTGTGGGCATCTGCTCGGCGATGTGATCTGGTGCAGCACCGCGCTAGTGGCGATTGTCGGTGCGCGGGAAATCGGCAGCACCGCGTTCGATGTGCTCGGCGTGCTCAGCGCGGTGTACCTGTTCTGGCTCGGCTGGCGTGCGGTGCGTGCCCAACGCCGTAGCGGCGACGAGGCGCAAGGCGCGGCGCGGCAGCCGTTCTGGCACGGCATCGTCTTCGGCCTGACCAATCCCAAGGCCTATCCGGTGGCGGTGGCGACCTTTACGGCGCTGCTGTCGAGCCGCGCCGAACTGCTTAACTGGTCGATGCTGCCGGCGCTGATCGCCCTGAGCTTTATCGGCGGTGCGCTGGCTTACGCTATCCTCATCGGCGTGGTCGGCGCACAGCGAGTGCGCATGGTGTATCAGCGGCATGAGCTGCTCATCACCCGTTTATGCGGCGTGATGTTTATCGGCTTCGCCATCAATGCGTTGATGCACGCGCTGCCGGGGCTGCTGCCGAACAAGACTTGATGAAATGGGCAGGGACGCGCAATCACGATCATGGACGATTGAAATCGCTGCACTGTGCGGACATCCCGTAGAACCATGCAAAGCCCTAACCCTGCGCCGCTGGCGAGCTACATGGACCTGTTGCTGGACGCCGTTTGCGCGGTCGACAAACAGGGCCGTTTCGTTTTTGTCAGCGCTGCCTGCGAGCGGATTTTCGGCTACACGCCTGACGAGCTGATCGGCCGCTCGATGATCGAGCTGGTGCACCCGGCCGATCGCCAGCGCACCCTCGCGGCCGCAGGCGAAATCATGGGCGGCGACCCGAAGCACAATTTCGAGAACCGCTACCTGCGCAAGGACGGCAGCGTCGCGCATATTTCCTGGTCGGCGCGCTGGTCGGAGGTCGACCAACTGCGCATCGCCGTCGCCCGCGATATCACCGAGCGCAAGCAGGCCGAGTCGCGGCAAGCGGCGTTGTACGCAATTTCCGAGGCGGCGCATGCGGCGGAAGATTTGCTGGCGCTGTTCAAAAGGGTCCATTTGCTCATTGGCGAATGGCTGCCGGCGCTGAATTTTTCCGTGGCGCTGTATGACGAACACTGCGCGCAGCTGAGTTTTCCCTATCACGTCGACGATCACGAATTGCAGCCCGAGCAGCCCGGCACGGTCATCGGACGGCTTTGCGCGCAAGTGATCCGCAGCGGCCAGCCAATGTTGCTGACCCCGGACAGCGCCGATGCCACGCCCGACTTCGCTGCGCTGGTGGCGGAGCAGAACGCGCCTTGCTGGCTCGGCGTACCGCTGAGCTCAAAAAACGGCACCATCGGCGCCTTGATCGTCAAAAGCCTCGCTGGCGGCGAACGCTACACCGAGCAGGACAAGGAACTGCTGCAATACGTCTGCGCACAAGTCGCCACGGCCATCGAACGACAGCAACTGCATGCGCGGCTCAAGCGCATGGCGCAATACGATCAACTGACGCAACTGCCCAACCGCGAACTGCTGCGTGACCGGCTCAGGGCTGCGCTGGCCCATGCGCGAACCGTGCACGGACACATGGCGCTGCTGTATGTCGATCTGGATCGCTTCAAACAGGTCAACGACACCCATGGCCATGCCGTCGGTGACATGCTCCTGCAAACCGTGGCCAATCGGCTGAAAGGCTGCGTGCGTGAAACCGACACCGTGGCGCGTATCGGTGGCGATGAATTTGTCGTGCTGTTGCATAGCGTGCATGCCGCCGAAGATGCCGACAGCGTCGCCGGAAAAATCCGCTTGGTGCTGGCGCAGCCCATGCGCCTCGACGGCCATGACCTGCGTATCGAACCGAGCATCGGCGTGGCGCGTTTCCCTGAACACGGTGAAGAAGAACAGCAACTGTTTCGGCATGCCGATCAAGCCATGTATGCGGCCAAACGCCTGAATCATCGGGCCTTGGGCATCTGAAGCGAGCGCACCGTTCGTCGCGGCCTCGGCAGATTTTCTAAACCTTTGAACGCCAAAGCCTTCTTAACTGAGGCGGACAATTGTCCGCCGCGACTATTTGAGCAGCGGGCGAATCACGGCCCGCTTGAATTTTCAACGAAGGAGGGCGCGACCATGAGCCGGATGGCCACCCGTTTACGTAATGCCAGTTTTGCGACTCTGCTGGGCCTGTGCGCCAGCACTGCGTTCGCCCAGTCGCCTGCCGAATTCATCAACGATGCCTCCGCCAAAGGCATGGCCGACATCGAAGCCAGCCGTCTGGCCCACGGCAAGACCGAATCCAAAGAGGTCAAGGATTACACCATTGTCGTCATCAACGACCGCACCACGGCCAACCAGCATTTGGCGAAAATCGCCAAGAAGCTCGACCTGCCGGTCGCACCTCGCGAAGAACTCGCCGACAAGGCCAAAGAGTTGATGCCAGAAGTAAAGGATGGCGCGACCTTCGATCAGGCTTACGCTGCCAGTCAGGTCAAGGCGACCGAAGAGGCCATCACCCAGATCGAGCAACAGGCACAGACCACCGACGTGCCGGAAATTAAAGCGTTCGCCGATGAGACTTTGCCGAAACTGCAAAGCCATCTGGAGAAGGCCCGCGCGTTGCAGGCCAGTCGCTAACTTCGCCGTATTGTTCAGCGCGAACGAAATCTTGAGTTGAAAAGCGATGCTTGCCCTGTGGGAGCGAGCCTGCTCGCGAAAGCGGTGTGTCAGTCAATGATGTTTTGACTGACCCTCCCTCTTCGCGAGCAGGCTCGCTCCCACAGGGTGTGTTTACTTGCTCAGCACTCATTCAAATCCTGCTTTGGCTTGCTCTTGTCGCCCAGCCCCTCAAGATCAAACACCTGATTCTCACCCAGCGCGCGATAATGCCGGCGCAGCGCTTCGAGCTGCTTCAGATCCAGCGCCTCCAGCCCGAGCATCGCGTTCTGCGCTTCCTTGTTCACCCGCAGCAGCTCATCGAGTTTCAAGTGCAGAATGTCGGTGTCGCGGTTCTGCGTGTTCTGAATCAGGAACACCATCAGGAACGTGATGATCGTCGTCGAAGTATTGATGATCAGTTGCCAAGTGTCGTTGTAACCAAAAATCGGCCCGCTCAACCCCCACAACCCGATCAGGATCAACGCCCCCATGAACGTCTTCGGGCTACCGGCCCACAGGGCAAGTTTTTGGGCAATTTTTGCGAATTTCATGATGGGAGTCCTTGTTTTGGGAGCTTGAAATTCAGACATCGGCGTTGCGCTGAAAATTCTGTTTACAAGTTTCGGTGCAGGACTTTGGTAGGGAAGGCGTACGGCGTAGATCGCGGTATCGTGTCGACAGTCGACAGAAAACCCCAACAGGAGAACGCAATGAGTTGGTCTGCCCAGCAATACGTCGCTTTCGAAGATGAACGCACCCGCCCGGCCCGTGATCTGTTGGCGGCGATACCCACGGCGCACGCCCGGGCGGTGGTGGATATCGGTTGCGGGCCGGGCAATTCCACCGAGTTGCTGGTGCAGCGTTTTCCCGAGGCCCGGGTCAGTGGCCTGGACAGTTCGGCGGACATGATCGCCGCCGCGCGCAAGCGCTTGCCCGATGTGCAGTTCGAGGTGGCCGAGATCGACAAGTGGACCGATGAAGGCCCGTTCGATGTGGTCTTCGCCAATGCAGTGTTGCAATGGGTGCCTGATCACGCTTCGTTGCTGCCAGCCTTGGCGAGCAAGCTTTCAGATGGTGGCAGCCTGGCGATCCAGATGCCGGACAACCTCAACGAACCGTCCCACCGCTTGATGCGTGAAGTCGCCGCCAATGGGCCGTGGGCGAGCAAGCTGGCAGACGCTGCGGGGCAGCGTACCGACATGGCCAGTGCCAGTGGGTATTTTTCAATGCTGCGCCCGCACTGCGCGCGGGTCGATGTGTGGCGCACCACCTATCATCACCAACTTCGTGATGGTGCGGCGGGGGTGGTGGAGTGGTTCAAGGGCAGCGGGTTGATTCCATTCCTGAGCCCATTGACCGAGGAGGAACGGGCGCAGTATCTGCAGCGGTATCTGGCGGAGGTTGCCAAGGCTTATCCGGCCTTGGCTGACGGCTCGGTGCTGTTGCCGTTTCCACGTTTGTTTATTGTTGCGACTCGCTGAATCACGCCTCTAACTTTCTGGAGTTCGCCACGTTATCTCAGGTCGGCGCATCCCTTGAAAGCAATCCGGTCGGTTCCCTCTCCCTCGGGAGAGGGCTAGGGTGAGGGGCCTCTTGGCGCATGCAAATCCGATCACCGCTGCACCGCCACCATCATCGTCCTCTGGCATCCTTTCAACTCGTTCACCCTGAACTCGTCGGAAATTTCCTTCTGTTTTCCAGGCTTTTACACGTGGTGCGCCATGGCTGTTTAAAGTCGAATCGCGTTACGTCCCGATGCCTACAAATCCTTGCGCCGCTGCCTACCGGTACGCCAGAATCCGCCTGCTTGTGCGGCTGGCGGGCGGTCGGTAACTTGGTTCGCGTCACTGATTTCCAGTGATCGGGTTTAGCAGCCCGGCCAGGATTGACCAACGGTTGCACATGTACCTTCCAGTCAGGCTTCGCCTGCACTTGATGGTGGCTGTGCGCATGGCACCCTCGGGTGCGCCGGGTTTTGGACTTCCTACCGGTCTGCTAAGGAATACGCAAGCCATCGTGCAGACGTTTGATCATTGCCAGACTCAGCTTGCGCTTGCGGTTCAATACTTCCGAAACATGGCCACTGGTGCCAATAAAGGACTCGAGATCCCGCGGCGTCAAGCCTTGCTGATCCATACGGAATTTGATGGCTTCAATGGGATCAGAGGGCGGCATCGGAAAATGCTGCTCCTCATACTTTTCAATCAGCAGAGCGAGAATTTCCCCAAACGTCAGACATGAAAAAACCGGCGACTGAGAGCCGGTTGGGCAGTAAGAATTTTTTAACCCTGCTGCAAGACCTTCAACGCCGCCGAAGCCAGAAACCCCGATCGGCTTTTCTCCTCAGGATGATGTAACACGTACTCATCAATGCGATTGAGCAAGTGCCCCGGCAGAGTGATGTTGAGCTTCTGTGCTTTGCCCAGGTATTTGACCACGTCGATATCCACTACCGCCCACGCACATCCGGCGTACTGCGGATTGGCGACATGCAGGCTCAATTTGCTGGCCGATGGAATCGGCGCACCGTCGTCTGCCAGAATTTCGAAATGACCTTCGATCGCCTCGCGCGCCATGGCGACAGCGTCATCAAGGTCGTCGCCGGCAGAAAAGCAGCCAGGAATGTCCGGCACTTCAACTCCCCAAGCGTGTTCCTCGTCGCCTATTGAAATCGCAATCGGGTAAAGCATGTTCGTGATCCTCCAAGGCAACGCTGAGAACGGATTCAGAGCATGGCCTGTTGCAAAATACTGATGGCCGTTTTTTTGAGCAGATCCTTTTTTGGATGCGGCACTGTTACCAATCCTGGTTTGGTTGGATGTTTGAAGTGATGATGACTGCCCCGAATACGTACCAGAAACCAACCGTCCGCGACGAGTTGTCCGATTAAAAAACGGCTGTTCACAACACCTCCCTGTGGTGTGCTTGGTGGTTACTATACCTACTGAATTCTACAGATCAATAGACTTGCTACCGTTCAGCCATTGTGGCGTCCGGCGAGGTGGTCAACCCAGTCTAGGCCGCGCGTGTTTGGAGGAACGATGGTTGTGTTGCAGTGTTTTGCGGTGACATTTACGCCGCAAAATGAAAGCAGATCGCTCAGCCAGTCATTGCGACTGATAGAGCGAGCTTACCCGTCGTTTCAACGAAGGAGGGCGACGTTGGTAGCGATCCTTCTCTGGATGATTTTCAGAGTCGCTGGGGTTCTTTTTGGAGCTGAAGGCTTTTCCTTGGAAATTGTCTTTCACCAACTTCCAGACACAAAAAAACCGGCCATCAAGGCCGGCTTTTTCTATTCCTGCATCCCTCGTCGGACAACACAACGCGAGATCAATATTCGGTGGAGCGGGTAGAGGGAATCGAACCCTCATCTAAAGCTTGGGAAGCTTTCGTTCTACCACTAAACTATACCCGCTCAGAGCGGCTGACTTTGTACCAGACTCGGCCACGGATTTGAAGTTTTCTTTTTCTCTGCGAGGGCTTTGCCGCGCAGAAATCGGTCGATCGCGAGCAAGGGCTGCGCCGGTGCAACAGGCACTTCAAGCTTGCAGCCTTGCCCGCGATGACGCTGTTTCAAATGGCCAGGGCATGGTGATCCTGCACAAACGAGTAGCGCGTTCGGCTGGCTTGCGGCGCAGGTTTCAGAAAGCCCAGCAGAGCGTTCTGGCTGTCGCGGCAGGCGGCTTTGTGCTCCATGTCGAGGAAGTGCCCGGTGGCTTGCAGGGTGGTGAAGCTGCTGTGCGCTACGTGATTGCCAAACAGGCGTGCGTCTTCAGCAGCGGTGTATTCGTCCCATTCGCCATTCAGGAACAGCACCGGCACGCTGATCTTTTTCGCCGCATTCAGATAGCACTGGCGATCGCTGTGCAGCACGTCGTTGATGTGAAAGTGCATCTGTCCGTACTCATGCTCGGCGAGGCTGCTGACATGGCGATAGTTGAAGCGCTTGAACAGCGACGGCAGGTGTTTGCCGATGGTGTTGTTGACCAGATGGCCGACCCGGTCGCCGTCGCGGCTGCCGAGGTAATCGACACCACGCTCGAGATAATCGAGCATGTGCGCATTGATCACCGGTGAGAACGAGCTGATCACGGCTTTTTCGATGCGCCGGGGCTGCTGGGCGAGGGCGACCAGAGTGGCGGCGCCGCCCCAGGAGAACGACAGCACGTGTTCGGCGGCGAAGTGATCGATCAGCTCCAGCAAAATCTGCCCTTCGACTTCCTTCGTCAGATGTTTCTCATGCCGGTTGTGGGCTTTTGAGCGGCCCGCGTAGGGCTGGTCATAGCAGACCACGTTGAATTGCGGGTGCAGGTTTTTCACGGTCTGTGCAAACGACGCAGTCGTGGCCATCGAGCCGTTGACCAGAATGATGGTCTTTTCTGCGGCGTCTGCGCGATAGAACTCCGTGTAAACCCGATACTGACCCTGTATATCCAGCACAGCGATTTCTGGCCTCATGTCATAAGACTCCTGGCAAGCAAGCGGGTATGCGCGCAATCGAGATTGCACGAGCTTTGTGACAGGTAGGCATACGCCTGAAATTTGCTGGCCCATGTCGATCCGGTACGGCAGGTCGACGGGTGTTGTTATTGGCGGGCAGATTGCCGGCTGAGGCGCAGCCCTTGAGGGCAGACGACCGACAAAAAGTTTCTTGGAAGTATGTGGTGACTCATCGGTCACATTTCGGCCGACGTCCTGATTCAAGCAGGGGACTCAGGATCACGCAAGTGCCGTCGGCGAATTGTTCGACAACTTCGGCTGAGCGGTCGCCGGCTTAGAACAAATGAATCTCTTCGGTGCGCAAAGCGCGGTACTCGCCCGGTTTTAGCGCGTGATCGAGGGTCAGTTCGCCGATGGATTCGCGGTGCAGGCGCAGGACTTTGTTGTTGAAGAAACCAAACATGCGCTTGACCTGATGGTAGCGGCCTTCAACGATGCTCAGTCGCGCCGAGCGTGGGCCGAGCAGCTCAAGCTGCGCCGGTTGCGTGGTCAGATCTTCGAAAGCGAAGTAGATGCCCTCGGCAAATTTAAGCGCGTAGCTCGGGTCGATGTGCTGTTCGGTTTCGACGTAATAGACCTTCGCCAGTTTGGTTTGCGGCTGCGTCAGGCGCCGCGACCAGGCGCCGTCATTGGTGATCAGCATCAGCCCGGTGGTATTGAAATCCAGACGTCCGGCGATGTGCAGATCGTCCTTGTGCGGTTCATCGAGCAGGTCGAGCACGGTCGCATGCTGCGGATCGCGGGTGGCACTGACGCAGCCCGGGGGTTTGTGCAGCATGAAATAGCGCGCCGGTTTGCCGCTCTGCAGCACCTCATCGTCGACTTCGACCCGACTGAATTCCAGCACCTCACTGTGCGGGTCGCTGACGACTTTTCCGTCAATCCGCACGCGCTTTTCCACCAGCAACAGGCGAACCTGCTGACGGTTGTAGCGGGGCAGATTGCTGAGGAAGCGGTCGACGCGCATGGTCAGGATTCAACGGACGAAGGGCCGCGCATCTTACGGGATCGGCCGCCGGCCTGCTTGCAGTTGCGCTTCGACCTGTGCGCAGCGCGGGCACAGGCAGGCTTGATTGCGCAGTTCGGCCGGCAGCGCTTCGAGCACTGCCGGGTCGATGGTCACGCCATAGCACCAGCATTCGCGGTCGGCGGTGCGCGGGTCGGCGAGGCTGCAGTCGTTGCGCGCACCGCAGGCCGGGCAGTGGTCGGGTTTGACGTCGTTATCAGGCATAGGTCGAGTGCGGCATTTCCATGCAGGTGCGGTTGCGCCCGGTTTGCTTGGCGCGGTACATCGCATGATCGGCCCGGGACAGCAGAGTGTGCAAGGTGTCATCGCGTTGCACGGTGGTGGCGCCGATGCTCACGGTCAGATGCAGGCTGTGGCCATCGTAGGCATATTTGTGTTGTTCGACGTGCTGGCGGATCTTCTCGGCAATTTTCTGCCCGGTCTCACCGTCGGTGTCTTTCAACAGAACGATGAACTCTTCACCGCCCCAGCGGCAGACGATATCGGCGTGACGCAGGCAACTTTGCAGGTCGCGGGCGAAACCGATCAACACCTGATCGCCAGCCATGTGGCCGTAGGTGTCGTTCAAGGCTTTGAAGTGGTCGAGGTCGAGCAACAACGCGGTCAGCGGCTTGGTTTCCCGTTGGGCCTCGTGCAGCGCTTGCGCGGCGAGGATGTCGAAGCCGCGTCGGTTCGGCAGTTCGGTGAGACTGTCGAGGGTGGCGTGCGCCTGAATCTTCGCCTGGAAGCGCTTGATCACTCGATTGAGCAAGGCCAGCACGATCAACGTCACCAGCAGGCAAATCAGCAGATTGAGATACAGCGACTGGCGGATCTCGCTCAGCGCGCCGTCCTCGCGTTTATCGACGAACAGGTACCAGTTCAACTCGGGGATAAACCGCACGTTGAGAAAATGCCCCTGGCCGTGGGTGGAATATTCGTAGCTGCCGCTGTGCGGCTTGGGCAACTGGCTGACCAGACTTTTCATGCTCTCCAGTTCGCCAAGACTCTGGCCGATGTGCGCGCCTTCCGGGCCACCCTCGGCACCGGTCAATACGAGGCGGCCGAAGGTGTCGACGAAGTACACGCTGCGTTGATAGCGCTGTTGATACTTGTCGATCAGCTTGATCACCGCGTCCACGGTGAGGCCCACGCCCGCAGCACCGATGAAGCGGTTGTGGTAGTCGTAGACCTTGTAGTTGATGAAGAACGTCAGGTTGTCCTTGTTGGCCAGATCCGGGTCGACGTTGATCTCGTACGGGTCCTGCATGTCGCGCACGCGGAAGTACCAGGTGTCGCGCGGCTCGTCGACTTTGACCTGCTTGAGCACACCTTTGGCGTGGTAGTAGGTGAGCGTGGCATTGGAAACGAAGAACGCCGTGTAGGCGCCGTAATGGGTCATGACCTCGTCGAGATAGCGGGTCATCTGCTCGGGATTCTGCTCGCCGTTGACCACCCAGTCGCGCATGAATGTATCGCGGGACATCATCGAGGAAATCAGGATCGGCCGGACCAGGTCTTTCTGGATTTCCGAATAGACCGTGTCGGAGGTCAGTGGCAGTTCAGTGTTGACGATGTTGTCGCGGATCGACTCGCGGGAGGCGAAATAGCTCAACAGCGAGGTGGCGAGAAACCCGGCGCCGAGCAGGGCGACCAGGGTAAGCACCAGTGAGCGTTGCGAGTACAAGGGAGAACGAAGCGGCATGGCAGATCCGTTGGCAGTGGCCCGATGGGATGCATTCTAGTGGGATGGTCGGGAAAACACTGCGGGATTTGTGCCTGAAATGGCGGGGGATATGACGTAGCGGTGTGTCAGGGAAATCGCAGCCCCTCACCCCAGCCCTCTCCCAGGGGAGAGGGAGCTGGATTGTGGGTGATGGAAAATCTGTGATCGACTCGGTATCAGCCAATGGCAACCGATGGACAATCGCCTCACCCTGGCCCTCTCCCTGGAGAGAGGGCCAGGGTGAGGGCGAGCTTTCGGATCAGCCCCGGGATGCCAGATACGCCCGCCATCCCCCCAAATGACTGATATCCACCGCACCCTCCAACCCATACGGCTCACAGATAAACCCGCTCTCCCAGCGCCCATCCGCCAGTTGCACCTTGCCCAGTCCCAGCGGCGCCGGAATCCCGGTGAGAAACGAGCCCAATTCGCTGCTCGGCAACTCCCAAACCTCCACGGCAATCGCCACGCCGCCATCCTTGACCCGCACCATCCCCGGGCGCAATGGCGGGCCGCCGGCGAGGGCGTGCAGTCGATAGTCCGGCGAACTGAACGTGGTTTCCAGCAAGCGCCCGCCGCGCTGGGTCAGTTGCCAGTTCAACGCCAGCCCTTGCAGATGCGCGCCACACACCACCAATCGAGCGCGGTCATTGCGCGCTGAGTTCGCCGGAGCTGGCAGGGCGCTGTCCTGCTGGCGCTGCAAGGCATCGGCCACGCTCAACAGATACTGATCGGTAAATACCCGCCCGAACAACGTCACGCCCCACGGCAAACCATTGCCCATGAACGCGGTCGGCACGGCGACGGCGGCGTAGTCGAGCAGGTTCATGAAGTTGGTGTAATAACCGAGTTCGGAATTGCGCAGCACCGGCTCGGCCTCAAGCTCGGCCAGGGTCACCGGACGGCCGATGGTCGGTGTCAGCACGCAGTCGAGATTTTCCAGGGCCTCGTCGCAGAGGGCCTTCAGCGCCTGCAATCGATATTGCGCGCGGAAGGTCTGCACGCCAGTCACTGCCGGAGCCTTGGCCAGCACCGCTCGGATCACCGGCAGCACCGCTTCGGGATTCTGCTCCAGCAGCTCACCGGCGACGCTGTAACGCTCGGCGACCCACGGCCCGTCGTAGAGCAGGCGCGCTGCTTCGAGAAATGGCGACAGGTTCAGTTCGACCGCTTCGCCACCCAGAGCCTTGAGCCGTTCGATGGCCGCTGCGAACAACTGTGGCCCCTCGTTGCAGCCGAAAAATTCAAGGTCCTGCGCCCGTGGCACGCCGAAGCGAAACGGCCGTGGCGCGCCGAATGCCGAGCCGTCGTTCCATGCCGGGTTGCCTCGGCTGTACTCATCGCGAGGATCGTGTTTGGCCGTCAACGCCAGCAACTGACTGGCCTCACGGGCGGTCGCGGTGAAGGTGGTTACGCAGTCCAGCGTGCGGCACGCCGGCAGCACGCCAGCGGTGGAAATCAGGCCTTTGCTCGCCTTCAAACCCACCAGATTATTCAGCGCCGCCGGCACTCGCCCGGAACCGGCGGTGTCAGTGCCCAAGGCAAAACTGGCCAGGCCCAGCGCCACCGCCAGTGACGAGCCGGCGCTGGAGCCGCCGGACGGATATTCGGGCAATACGCTGTTCGGGCACGCACCATAAGGCGAGCGGCTGCCATTGAGGCCGGTGGCGAACTGATCGAGATTGGTCTTGCCCAGCGGGATCGCCCCCAGCGCCAACAGTTGCTCGACGATGGTCGCCGACTGCTGCGGCACATAGGCAAACGCCGGGCACGCGGCTGTGGTGGGAATGCCGGCCAGATCGATGTTGTCCTTGATCGCGAATGGCACGCCATACAGCGGCAGGCTGTCGAGGTCACGACCGTCGAGGGCGGCCAGATACGGCTCCAGTTCATCGACGCTGAGCAGGTGGATGAACAGGTGATAGTCGGGATTCAGCGCAGCGGCTTTTTCGCGCAATTGCAGCAGCAGTTGGCGCGGTGTGGTGTCGCCATTGCGATAGGCCTGGCGCAGTGCATCGAGTTGCAGATTCATCGGTTGATCCTTATAAAAAATGGCTTCAGTCGAGTTCCAGCACCACCACCCGTTGTCCGGCGCGCACCGCCGAACCGGGTTGCACGCGGATCTCTCGCACCACGCCGGCCAGCGGCGCGAGCACAGGGATTTCCATCTTCATCGACTCGAGAATCACCAGCACATCGCCCGCCGCGACACGCTGACCAGCCTCGACCTGCACCTGCCAGAGATTGCCGGCGATGTGGCTGTCGACGCTGTGTTCACCGCTTTGCAGCGGTGCTTCTTCGCTGGCGTCAGGCACGGCTTCTTCACTGTCGAAATGCGCCTGGCCGCTGGCGATCCAGCGTTCGCGTTCAGCCTTGAACGCGCCCTGTTGCTGCGCACGGAAGGCGCTGATGCCCTCGGCTTCCTTACAGAGAAATGCCTGATAGTCGGCGAGGTTGAGCTGGCTGTGTTCGATGTTCAGATCGAAGCGCCCAAGGGGGAAATCGCGGCGGATGCGCAGCAGTTCTTCGGCGCTGACCGGGTAGAAGCGGATCTGATCGAAGAAGCGCAGCAGCCACGGTTTGCCGTCGAACGCGGCGACTTCGCGATAGCGATTCCACATCTGCAGAGTGCGCCCGACAAACTGATAACCGCCCGGGCCTTCCATGCCGTACACGCACATGTAGGCGCCGCCGATGCCGACCGAATTTTCGGCGGTCCAGGTACGTGCCGGGTTGTACTTGGTGGTCACCAGACGATGGCGCGGATCGAGCGGCGTGGCCACCGGCGCGCCGAGGTAAACGTCGCCAAGGCCCATCACCAGATAACTCGCATCGAACACCGTGCGCTGCACTTCGTCGAGATTCGGCAGGTCGTTGATGCGCCGGATGAACTCCAGATTGCTCGGGCACCACGGCGCGTCCTTGCGCACGGTGGTCATGTATTTCTCGATCGCCAACTGACAGGCCGGGTCGTCCCACGACAGCGGCAAGTGCACGATGCGCGACGGCACTTGCAAGTCCTTGGCGGCGCACACCGCGTCCCATTCGCCGGCGATGATGCCGAGCAGATCGGCCAGCGGCAGTTGCTCGGGCTGGTAGTGCACTTGCAGCGAGCGAATGCCCGGGGTGAGGTCGATCACGCCATGCAGGGCTTGGCTTTCCAGCGCCTGCATCAGCGCGTGGGCGCGGAAGCGCAGGACCAGATCAAGCTCCGGCGCGCCGATTTCCAGCAGTAAATGAGTGTCGCCAGAAACCCGTGCAACCAGTCGCTGATCGCCTTGACCCAACGCCAACACCACAGGCGACACTAAACCCTGTGGGAGCGAGCCTGCTCGCGAAGAGGCCGTGTCAGTCAATATCGATTTGTCTGGGCCGACGCTTTCGCGAGCAGGCTCGCTCCCACAGGGGGCATCCCATTTCAGGGCGAGATCGCGGGCGTCAGCCAGAGAGACGGGAATGAACTGAATTTTATCGCCCGCCTTGAGCTGTCCCAGCTGCCACAGATCCGCCTCGATCACCGTCACCGGGCAGACAAAACCGCCGAGACTCGGGCCATCCGGGCCGAGAATCACCGGCATGTCGCCGGTGAAATCCACCGCGCCAATCGCATACGGATTGTCATGGATGTTCGACGGGTGCAGACCCGCTTCACCGCCATCCTCACGCACCCACTCAGGCTTCGGTCCGATCAGGCGCACGCCGGTGCGGCTGGAGTTGAAATGCACTTCCCACTGGGTCACAAAGAACGTGGCGATGTAGTTTTCGCTGAAGTATTCCGGCGCGCCGTGCGGGCCGTAGATCACCCGTATCTGGCGCACGCTCGGCAGCGCCGTGATGTGCTGTTCGGCCAGTTGCTGGCCGACGCTGCGCTCGGTCAATGCCGGCACATGCAACACGTCACCGGCCCTCAACGCGCGACCGCCATGCCCGCCGAACTGGCCGAGAGTGAAGGTACTTTTGCTGCCCAGATAATCCGGCACCTGCAAGCCGCCGCGCAGGCACAGATAACTGCGCGCGCCGGCGCCGCTGATGCTGCCCAGTTGCAACGTCGCGCCGGCCGGGATCAGCAGCGCGGTGTTCATCGGCACCGGTTCAGCGTCAAGGGTCAAGGCAATCGGCGCGCCGGTCACCGCGACCACCGCGTCACAATTGAAGCGCAGGATCGGCCCGCTCATGGTGATCTCCAGTGCGGCGGCGCCTTGTTCATTGCCGAGCAGACGATTGCCCAGGCGCAGCGCTCGGCTGTCCATCGGCCCCGAGGGTGGCACGCCGACGGCCCAATAGCCGAGGCGTCCGGGATAGTCCTGCACGCTGGTCTGCGTGCCGGCGCTGAGCACTTCGAAGGTGTTGGCGTGATACAGCAGATTTTCCAGACAACGGGTCCACGGCTGGCCGCTGGCGAATGGAGCAGCGAGCAGAATCTGCCGCAGGTAATCGCGGTTGGTTTCCACTCCGTACAGCAGGCTGTCGCCCAGCGCCTGATGGAGTTCGGCGCGAGCCTGTTCGCGACTCGGCGCCCAGGCGATGAGCTTGGCGATCATCGGATCGAAATACGGCGGAATTTCCACGCCGGCCTCGACCCAGGTGTCGATACGCAACTCAACGCCGTTGGCGGGCGGAAATTGCACAGCGGTCAGCAGGCCCGGGCTCGGCTGGAAATCACGCCCCGGATCTTCCGCGTACAGACGTGCCTGAATCGCATGGCCCTGAGGTTCCAGGCCCTGATACAGCTCGTTCAGCGGTGGCAGATCACCGGCGGCCAGCTCGATCATCCAGCGCACCAGATCCACGTTCCACACCTGTTCGGTGACGCCGTGCTCGACCTGCAAGCGCGTGTTCACTTCGAGAAAATAGAAGCGCTGGCCCTCGCTGTCGAAGACGAATTCGACGGTGCCGGCGCTGCGGTAATTCACTGCTTGCGCCAGTTTGATCGCCGCTGCGCACAGCTCATCGGCCATGCCTTCTGGCAGGTTTGGCGCCGGGGTTTCTTCGAGGACTTTCTGGTTGCGCCGCTGCACCGAACAGTCGCGCACGCCGAGAGCGACGACTTCACCGCAGCCGTCGCCGAACACCTGCACTTCCAGATGCCGCGCGCGTTCGATGTACTTCTCGATGAACACCCCGGCGTCGCTGAAGTTGTTCTGACCGAGGCGTTTCACCGCTTCGAATGATTCGCTCAATTCACTGGCGCTGCGGCACACGCGCATGCCGATGCCACCGCCGCCAGCGGTGCTTTTCAGCATCACCGGGTAGCCGACCTGTTCGGCGGCGCTAAGCGCGCAATCGAGGCTGTCGAGCAGGTCGGTGCCTTCGAGCATGGGTACGCCGTGCTGTTTGGCCAGCGCGCGAGCAGTGTGCTTGAGGCCGAACACCCGCAATTGCTCCGGCGTCGGCCCGATGAAGGCGATGCCCTGCGCTTCGCAGGCTTCGGCGAACGCTGCGTTCTCGGAGAGAAATCCGTAGCCGGGATGAATCGCCGTGGCGCCGCTTTGTTTGGCGATCGTGAGGATTTTGTCGACCGCCAGATAGGTCGCGGACGCCGCGCCTTCGCCGAGGCTGTGCGCTTCAGCGGCCTGGGAAATATGCAGGCTGGCCGCGTCGGCTTCGGAGTACACCGCGATGCCTTTGGCCTTCAGCACATTGATCGTGCGCAGGATGCGACAGGCAATCGCGCCTCGGTTGGCGATCAGGATTTTTTCGAACATGGCATAACCCCTGAAGGGGGAGCGGGCCGTCCCGCTGTTTTTCGACAGACATCCGGGCCGTCCCGGATGGAAAAAACACACTTCACTCCAACCCACCACAACCCCCCTGTGGGAGCGAGCCTGCTCGCGAAGGCGGTGGATCAGCCACATCAATGCTGAATGACACGGCGCATTCGCGAGCAGGCTCGCTCCCACAGCGTTCAGGGTTGTCTGGTGGATTTCAGGCACTGCCCGGAACGCGCCTGGCACAGGGCAAAAAGCCAACGGCGTAAACGGCTGATGGTCAGTTCCATATCAGCAACTCCGCCGGGGTCGGGTTGTAGGCATTGCACGGGTTGTTCAACTGCGGGCAGTTGGAAATCAGCACGATGACGTCCATCTCCGCGCGCAAATCAACGTACTTGCCCGGCGCGGAAATACCGTCCTCGAAGGTCAGCCCGCCATCCGCCGTCACAGGCACGTTCATGAAGAAATTGATGTTCGGCCCGATGTCGCTCTTGCTCAATCGGCCGTCGTGGGCGCAGGCGCGCAGGTAGTTGTCGCGGCAGCTGTGCATGTAGCGTTTTTCCAGGGCGTAGCGCACGGTGTTGCTCTCTTGCGCGCAGGCGCCGCCGAGGGTGTCGTGGCGCCCGCAGGTGTCGGCAACGATGGTCAGCATCGGCTGGCCGAGGTTGGAATACAGCACGCTGCCGGTGCTCAGGTAGACGCTGTTCTGCCGGCGCAAGGTGCGTTGCACGTCGTAGCGTTCCTTGGGGTTGGCGAGGCTGTAGAACAAAGTGTCGACGGCCTGATTGCCTTCCAGATCGAGGATGCGCAGGGTCTGCCCGGCCTTGACTTCCATCAGCCAGGGTTCACCGGCGGGAATGGTCGCGCGGTAGATCGCGCTGTCGGCTTGCTTGTGCGAAGTGGCGATTGCGAGTGACATGGCAGCGATCCTCAGGCGAACAAACGGTCGGTGTTGATAAAGCCGCGCTCGTTTTCCGGGCGCGAAGTGCGGCAGTGTTCGGCGACGCTGGCGTCGGCGTTCATCCAGCTCAGCTTCAAGGGTTTCGGGGCGTATTCGGGGGACGGGTCCATCGGATGTTGCAGGGCGGTGAGCACCATCAGGGTGTCCATCGGCGCGTACAACTCGATGTAGTCACCGGCCTTCGAGTTGCCTTCGACGAAGTGGAAACGCCCGGACTCATCGACGTTCACGCGGCTGAACAGATTCAGGGTCATCAGCAGGTCGGACAGGCCCAGGCCCCACTTGCCGAGCTCCACCAGCAGGTTGTCGGTGCCATTGCGAAAGAAGCCGTTGCGCAGTTCCTGGTAGCGGCCCTGACCGTACTTTTCGGCGACTTCCTGTGCGCAAAGCACACCGCCGAGGCTGTCGCTCCAACCGCAGGTGTCGGCGGTGATCGCGGCGAGTACGCGGCCCATGTCCGAGTACAGGCAGTGGCCGGCAGTGAGCTTGGCGGTGTGTTGGCATTTGAGGCTGTCGGGCAGGTTCAGCCGCTCGGTTTTTTCATGGGCATTGAGCAAGGTCAGGCTGACATTGGCGCCGCCGCGCAGGTCGGTCAGGCGCAGCAATTGGCCGCGCTTGAGCACGAAGGAACGGTGGCCGCCGCCCGGCAGCAGTTCTTCAGCGAAGGGTGGGAAAAGTTGGATTGAATCGGTCATGGGAGCAGTCCTCTCAAGCAGTGCGAAGGGTGCCCGCCAGCGGCAGCGGCAGGGCCTCGACGGCGGCGCGCTGGGCGCGGCGGTCGCTGTTCAACGGGATGTCGTAGGTGATGCGGGCGCCATAGGCGCCGGGGGCGTGCGGGTCGAGGCGCACCTTGTCGAACACCAGCAGGCGCGTGCCCAGGCTGAAGCCTTCCGACAGGTCGTGGGTGACCATGAACACCGTCAGTTGCGTCTCGCGCCACAGCTCCAGCAGCAGCGCGTGCATGTCTTTGCGAATGCCCGGATCGAGTGCGCCGAACGGCTCGTCGAGCAGCAACACGCGCGGCTTCATGATCAGCGCCTGGGCGATGGCCAAGCGTTGCTGCATGCCGCCGGACAGCTGTGCCGGGTACTTGTCCAGCGCATGGCCGAGGCCGACTTTTGTCAGCAGGGCTGCAGCCTGCTCGCGCGCCTCGCGTTTGGCGTTGCCCAACAGCCGGCCAAGCAAGGGCGCGCGCGGCAATTCGAGACCGAGGGCGACGTTGTCGAGCACGCTCAGGTGCGGGAACACCGAGTAGCGTTGAAAGACCACGCCACGGCTGGCATCCGGCTCGCCGGCCAAGGGCTGGCCGTCGAGCAGAATCTCCCCGCGACTGGCGCTTTCCTGGCCGAGCAGCAGGCGCAGGAAGGTCGATTTGCCGCAACCGGAGGCGCCGACCAAGGTGCAGAACTCGCCTTCGTTGACGTTCAGGTTCAAGCCTTCCAGAACCACTTGATCGGCGTACTGCTGCCAGACGTTTTTTACCGTGATGAAGCTCATTTCGGTGCTCCCTCGTACCAAGGGAAAGCGCGCTGGGTCAGCTGTTTCAAGCCCCAGTCCATCAGCCAGGCGAGCAGGGTGATCCACACCACGTAGGGCAGGATCACATCCATCGCCAGGTAGCGCCGCACCAGAAAGATCCGGTAGCCGAGGCCATCGGTGGAGGCGATCGCTTCGGCGGCAATCAGGAACAGCCACGCCGAACCGAGCATCAAGCGCAGCGAGATCAGCAAGCGCGGCAACAACTGCGGCAAGACCACGCGCAGCATCAGCGTCCAGGTCGAGGCGCCGAGGGTCTGCGCCTTGATCAGCAGTTCGACCGGAATGTCACGGGCCCGCTGTTCCAGATCCCGAGCCAGCGCCGGGGTGATGCCAATCACGATCAGCATGACTTTCGATAACTCGCCCAGGCCGAAGACGATGAACAGAATCGGCAGGATCGCCAGCGGTGGCACCATCGACAGCACCGTCAGCAACGGCGACAACGGCGCGCCGAACAGCGGCAGGGTGCCCGCCGCTATACCGAGGCAAAGACCCGCCAGCGCCGCGATGCCGAGGCCGATGGCCAAACGGCGCAGACTCGACGCGGTGTCTTGCCACAACAGATATTCACCGGTGCGGCTGTCGGCGTTGAAGGCCAGGCGTTTTACCGCGTCGCTCATCTGCACGGCGCTGGGCAGCAGTTTGTCGTTGGGGTTGTCCGCCAGGCGCTCGGCCGAGCCTGTGAAGTAGGCGAACAGCACCAGCGCGAACGGCAGGATCACCAGCAACAGGCGACTCGGGCGATCGGGGTGGCGATTGATCAGGCGCATGGCCAAATCCTCCGTGGCTTACAGCTTGGCGTCGGCGGCCATCTGCACGTAGGTCGGATCGAAACGCAGCTTGAGGTTGGCGGTGTCGCCGCTGGTCACGCCGTTGGCGAAGGACATGCCCACCGCGCTCGGGTCTTTCGCGCCTTCGCCGAGCAGGCCGTGCTCGAAGGAGAACTCAGCGACCTTGCGCATGGTGTCCGGCAGTTGTTTGCTGGTGGCGAAATTCAGCGCTTCGCTTGGCGTGGCGAACAGTTTTGTGGTGTCCAGTTGCGCCTGGAACCCTGCCAGATCGGTGCCAGAGGCCTTGGCCATGTGTTCCAGCGCAGCTTTGCTCGCAGCATTTTTTGCGTTCATCAAAGCGACCACTTCGAACCACGCGCCGGTCAGCGCTTTACCGAGCGCCGGGTTGTCTTTGAGGGTGGCGCTGTTGACCACCATCATGTCCATGATCTCGCCGGGAATCTGGCTGGAATTGAACACTTCGGTGACGCCGGGTTTGGCTTTGATATCCGAGAGCATCGGGTTCCAGGTGGTCACGGCGTTGACGTCGTCGGTGTTGAATGCGGCGGCAATGTCGGCGTCGGAGGTGTTGACCACCTTCAGGTCTTTCTCGGTCAGGTCCACCGAGTCCAGCGCGCGAGCCAGCAGGTAATGGGAGACCGACAGCTCGACCAGATTGACGTCCATGCCTTTCAGATCAGCGACTTTTTTACCTTCGCCTTTGAGCACGATGCCGTCGTTGCCGTTGGAGAAATCGCTGACGATCAGCGCGGTGCTGTCGACGCCACCGGCAGCGGGAATGGTCAGCGCATCCATGTTGGTCATGGTGCAGCCGTCGAACTGGCCGGCGGTGTACTGGTTGATCGATTCGACGTAGTCGTTGAGTTGCACGACGTCGATCTTGATCCCGTATTTCTTCGCCCATTTGTCGACGATGCCCTGGCTGCCGGCGTATTCCCATGGCATCCAGCCGGCGTATATTGTCCAGCACACGCTGAAGTGGTCTTTCTGGGCGGCGGAAGATTGCGTGCTGATGAGCGCGGCGAAAGCGGCGGCGAGCAGGGCGGGGAAACGTAGTCGGATCATTGCGGATTCTCCAGTTGATCGAGGGCGGACAGGAAGGCAACGCGGCACCGCGAACGGTGGCTTGTCTCCCGGGCTTTTGTCCCGCCGTGTAACCTCAACTGGAGGTCGCCAACTCTCGGACCAGCCACTCGCGATTGCGAGCCGGAACCCTAGTCAGCCATTGCAAATTGTGGTGCCGCGAACCTGTGATGACTCCTGCACAGGTTTGCTAAAGCGAGAGACGTGCCAAGTCGGGGCGAGGCCTCTGCGGCGGGGATGTGCTGGATTGCCGGGGGGAGCGGGGCGAGCGATAGCGCATCGTGGTGGTGCGTGGTTGCACCGTCATGCAGCGCGTTTACGCTTCACGGGTCGCTGATTTTGCGGATAAACAAGATTTCATAATCACTTGTTTCAACTTGTTGCAGGAACGCACCAGATTCTGAAATCGCTGTCTGATTCTTCGACCGTCAGCAATTGCTGACGGTCGCCTGCCAGCGTCGCTGGTGTGGCCAACCCGCGGTCCAGGAGGCCGCCATGTATCGCCGAATCGTACTGCTTGCCGTGATGCTTTTTTCCCTTGGCGGATGCGTTCCTTATTCCTATGGAGACAGCTACTACAGGTCAGAGGTCTACACATCACCCGCACCGGCCTATTACAGCGGTGGCGGCTCCTATTACCGCAGCGGCGGCACTTATTACACTCAGCCGCGCTACTACCAGCCAGCGCCGCGTTACTACCAGCAACCGCGGTATTACCAGGCGCCGCGGCACTATCAACCGGCCCCTCGTTACTACGAAAGCCGGCGCTGGCACGGCAACGATCGCGGACGCTGGGACGGTCACCGTCGCGGCGGTTGGGACAATGACCACCGGGGTCGCGGCAACTATGATCGTCACAGCGGTCGCCGTGACTACAACGGCCGTGGTAACCGCTGGTAACTGACCGTAAATAAAAAAACGGCGCATGATGCGCCGCTTTTTTTGCCCGTCGAAAAGTCCTTCCGTTGGCCATCTCCTAGGACAATCCCGGAAGCGTCCTACAGTTTCATTTCGTGGTGTTTGTTAGCGTTCGTGGATGCCGAACGAGGCGAGCAATCCTCAGCTCGATAGCGGCGAAAAATGGACGTTCAGCGCTATGAAGCTACTGGTTATTCATCAAAATTTTCCCGGTCAGTTCCGTCATGTGGTGCTGGCAGCGCTGGAGCGCGGTGATGAGGTTGTGGCGATCGGCCGGGACACGGCACCGGGCGTCGCCGGTGTGCAAATCCATCGATATCGAGCGACCAGCCGAGCGCCCGGCAATATTCACCCCTATCTGATCCGCTACGAACAAGCGGTGATCGACGGGCAGAAGGTTTTTGAAATTCTGGGCAGGCTGAAACGTTCGGGCTATCAGCCAGACGTGATTATTGCCCATCCCGGATGGGGAGAGACGCTGTTTGCCAAGGACGTCTATGCCGATACGCCGCTGATTCACTATTGCGAGTATTACTATCGAGCGCAGGGCGCCGATTGCGGGTTCGACCCTGAATTCCGCCGAGCTACAAGAGAGTCGTCACGGCTGCGCGTGCTCAACTCGCTGCATCTGTTGAATCTTGAACAATGTGATATCGCGATTGCGCCTACGCAGTGGCAGCGCAGCCTGTTTCCGGCCGCTTACCGGTCGGCGATTCGGGTCATTCACGAAGGTGTGATTCAAAGTACTGACCTGGCGAAAGTCGGGGCAGTCAGATTGCCCAATGGAATCGAGCTCAAAGCCGGACAGCCGATCGTTACCTATGTCGCCAGAAACCTTGAGCCTTATCGCGGCTTTCACAATTTCATGCGAGCGATCCCGCTTGTTCAGGCCGAGTGCCCCGATGCGCAGATCATCGTGGTTGGCGGTGATGGTGTCAGTTATGGGAGTAAGCCGGTCGGGTACCCGGATTGGCGCAGCAGGATGGAGGCGGAGGTCAGTTTCGATCACTCCAGAGTGCATTTCACAGGGAAACTTCCTTACCAGACTTACCGCGCGGTTCTCGCATGTTCCAAAGTCCATGTTTACTTGACGTATCCGTTTGTCTTGTCGTGGTCGTTACTGGAGGCGATGGCGTCTGGTTGTGTGGTTGTTGCGTCGGATACGGCTCCGGTAAGGGAAGTCATTGTCGATGGGGCTAATGGCGTGTTGGTGGATTTCTTCGACCATCAAGGAATTGCCAGAAGTGTCAGCAAGGTTTTGAAGTCGGCAGGTGAGTTCGATGGTCTTGCCAGCGCCGCGAAGTTGACGGCAGGTCGGTTCAGTGTGGAATCGGGCGTGAGCCAATATTTTGAGATTTTTGCAAGCGCGATATCCGGGCATAACGACATACCAACCGTTCCGCCGTTCGAGCGGGAGGTTTGAAATGTCCAGGAAGTCGCGTAAGCAGGCGATCAAGTGGTTTAAAAGGTTATCGAAGTATGGATTGTTCTTTTATGTCTGTTATTGCGTAGCGGAATTTTACATTCGCAAAGAACAATCTGCCGAGTCGGCGGCTATTCACCAGGCAAACGAGAAAGCTTGCCAGAACAAGCTGGCGAGCATGCAGCAAGTGCCGATATTAGGCGGCGCCTATATAGATAAGACGCTAGTCCCTGAGTTTTACGTTGGCATGCCTGAGATGGTGAACAAGAAAGCGTGTCTGGCGATTGCTCTGAAGGGGCTTTTCTGGTGGACCGGGACGGGGCTGCATCGGCACCAGAATCAGCGCCTGGAACCGATCCCCGAAAGCTGGCGGCTCTATAAATTGAATGCCGGGCTTTTTACCAGGAAGGAAACTACCGAGCCCCATGAACGGGGTTATCGGCACGTCAACTGGCCGGATGAGTTGATTGTGAAACTTAAGAATTATCCGGGGCTGGAAGTTTGGCTGAATGCTCCGCCACCGCATTTCAAGAATGTGTCATCCGTACGAAATTTTGTCATTGCAGGTTGGCCGCGGCGAGACGGAACCCCTCGGCTGATCAAGTGTGACGGCTTGATTCGCCCGGCTTCCGAAGAGCAACTGACTGACAAAAAGCTGGCAGGTTTTGGTAGGGCTGAATTGGAGAATCTGGATTTCGGCAAGCTGAATTTCTTCTGCACGGTCAATCTGGATAACTTCGACTTCGCTGGAGGGCACGGTAGTGTAGGTCTTGGTCTGTCGTCATTACGCGAAGCACCTGAGATGCTCAAGTATCTCAGTGATTATCTTTCACGCTCTGTTATTACAAGGAAGTAACAATGAGTTATGTTTTTAACGATATGGAAAAATCCGAAATTTTCAATGCGGCAAATAGTTGCAAAGGCATGACATTAAATTCTGAGGGTGTGGAGTACATTGCATTGGAATTAGCAGGGGCAAGCTGCGCACCCCTGTACCAAAAGCTATTCGACATTATTGGTGAAAAAGTTTCTGACGATGCAGCTGCCGATAAAGAGGCTGGAGAGGTGCTGAAAAGCGCCAGACTCTGGCTTGCCGTGGCCATTGATGCCAACGGTGGAAACGGTGCCTACTCTGCCCTGATTCGTGGTTACACCTCCCGCCAGGGTGAACTCAGACTGAATACAATTTTCAGTGAAGACCTGATGCAGCTTTCATCCAACCAGGTTGCCGTCAACTTCATCAATACCCTGATCAACGGATCCCTTGCCGGTCAACTGGCACCCTGGACCGTGCCGTCAATCAGCCAGATCGCAGAAATCGACGCCAGCGCGATTGGCGAGGCCTTGTTCAAGGAGGTTTGCGGGGAGGACGACACCGCCGTGAAACGTAACTCTGGTTGGTCTGGAACAGTCGGATTCAGCCTGTTGGGCGGTAAACCTCCCTATGAAACGTGGAGACTGATCTCTGCGGGCGACCCGGATGCGGAAGATGACGGCCCACCCACTCAGGCAAAACCCAACCGGCTCGACGACTATAAAAACATTCTCTTCGCCATCGACGCCTACAGCGTCGGCCTGCGAGCGGCGATCAGCAATTTCGGCATCAATCCACTGCAAAGTCTGCTCTCGGTCGTACCCGAGCAAATCAACATCGCGCTGGCCAGTGGCAGTGTGAATCCGCTGATTCAGCATGTAGTCAAAGGCACGCCTGTTGCCGCCGTGGTCGAGCTGATATTGCGCTACGGCCAGAACGAATTTCTCGACATGTGCAAGCGCACTTACGACGGCGATTCTGCTGCCATACCCACCACCAACGACACCTTCGCCAGCAACGCTTACGCCTTCTTCTCGGCATTCTCCCCAGAGCAGTCGCAAAGCATCGTCACCCGGACAATAAGCGAGTTCGGCAATGCCGATGCATGGGCAAAACTGGCAGGCGAGGCGACGCCGCTCGGGCTGGCGTTGCGCAACTCTTTGCAGCAACTCAGTGAAGTCGTCATAGAACGAGCCGACGGTTATCCCGATCGCAACCTCGAGCTTTACGATCCGCACACTGGCGAAGGCTTTATCACCGCGCAGTGGCTGGCGGATCGAGCGCAAATGCTGGCGCGGTTGATTGCCCGAACCCAGGGCTCGTTTGGCGAACACTCGCTGCAGCAGTTTTCCTACTTCGATCTCGCCTCAGGCAAACAGGCGCCGATGACCACCGGAGTGCTGAACCCGCTGGCCCTGTTCGGTGATGACGGTGGGCGATCTTTCGCCGGCGGCGCAAATGCCGATCATCTGTATGGCGGCGTGGGCAATGACTCGATCCATGGGATGGCCGGTCACGATGTCATTGAAGGTGGTCGCGGTAACGACTCGCTAACCGGAGGTGACGGCAATGATGAGTTGTACGGGATGGCCGGTGACGATGTTCTGCTCGGAGGAAAGGGTAACGATTCTTTGATCGGGGGCGAAGGCAACGACCGTTATGAATTCGCCAGCGGCGATGGCATCGACGAGATTCTTGATGCCAACGCCGATGGGCAACTGTGGATCAACGGCGCGCCGATTCCCCAACTCAAACGCCGCGCACCTCTGAGCAATATCTGGTCTACCGAGGATCGGTCCATCACCCTGACGCTTGTTGAACACACCCTCAACATCAAATATGGCCAGAGCGATCTGGTGGTCATCAAGAACTTTCAGCCCGGGATGCTTGGCATCCGCCTCCCTGAATATGAGGGGCAGCCGCTCACTGCTGCGGATTTGACGCTTCAGGGCGACTGGAAAGCCAAAGACGCTGATCCCACCGTCCCTGGCGATCAGCCCTCCTTTGATGAGCTGGGCAACGCGGTGCTGCTGCCCAAGGTCAAACAGCGCAACAAGGCCGACGTACTTTACGGTTCCGCAGCAGACGACGTCATTCTCGGCCTGGGTGGTTCTGATCGATTGTTCGGCAAGGCTGGAGACGATCGGTTATTCGGCGACAAGCGGACGACAATCGAAAAGGCCATGGCCGACGGTGACGCCAAAGGCAAGGCAAATCGCGGAGACTGGCTCGACGGCGGACAAGGTGACGATTTGCTTATCGGTACGGCATCGCGAGACGTTCTGCTCGGTGGCAATGACCGGGATACCTTGATCGGCGGTGCTGGTGACGATGTCTTGTCAGGAGACGAACCACCGGTGCGCTGGAACAAGGTTGGTCGGTCAAGCGCGCTGCCGTCACGATTGCTCGCGGTGTGACCAGTCACCGAGCGGTCTATTCAAAGGCCTCGATAAACAGTGCGCCCGAGGGCGGTAGTGACGTGCTGTACGGGCAGGGTGGCAAGGACATTATCAACGGCGGCTGGGGTGAGGACCTGCTTGACGGCGGCGCTGACGACGATTTTCTCAAAGGCGATCAAGGTAACGACACCCTGGCCGGTGGCAGCGGCGACGACGTGATACTTGGTGACAACCTCGATTGGGGCGGTGGCCTGCCCAGCAGACACCATGGCAACGATGTGCTGGACGGCGGCAGTGGTGATGATTCACTCGGCGGTAACGGTGGCAGCGACGCTTTGTATGGCGGCCCTGGCAACGACATTTTGCAGGGTGATGACGGCGTACTGGATGGCGTCGAAGGCGATGCCGCGCATTTTTTTGGCGATGATCTGCTGGACGGTGGCTCCGGCGATGACACGCTCTGGGGTGGCGGTGGCGATGATTTGCTCTTCGGCGGCGAAGGTAATGACGATCTGATCGGCGATAGCCCTGAGCATCCGGTTCGCTATCACGGCAACGACTTTCTCGATGGCGGCGCGGGGGATGACACCCTGCGCGGCATGGGCGGCGCGGATACGCTGGCGGGTGGCGCAGGGGCGGATTTTCTCGATGGCGATGTGTCTGACCTGCAGCCGGGCGGAAGCAACAATGACGTGCTTCAGGGCGGCGAAGGAAACGATACGTTACAGGGTGGTTTCGGTGCCGACACGCTGGACGGCGGTACGGGTGACGACATTCTTGCCGGCGATTACGAAAACAGCGCTGAGGCCGAGCACAATGCCGATTATCTGCACGGTGGCTCAGGTAACGACACGTTGCTCGGAGGCGGTGGCAACGACACCCTGCTGGGCGGGGAAGGGACGGACTACCTTCGCGGCGATTCTGGCGACAACGTGTTTGATGGCGGTCCCGGTGCTGACGTGCTGGATGGCATGGATGGCGCCGACATCTACTATTTCGGCGCTGGCGACGGCCTGGATATCGTCACCGATGCCGGCGGCCGCAACATCATCAAGTTCGGTGCAGGGTTTTGCGCCCAAAGTCTGAAGGCCGACGTTATCGACGCTACCGTCGGCACGGTGTTGCGACTGGCCAATGGCACGGGCGACGCGATACTCATCAAGAATCACGAGAAGTGGAAGGATTCCACATTCAGTTTCAGCGACGGCGGGGTACTGGATTACGCAGATATCCTGCGCAAAACATTGCCACCGATAGAGATGTCCGAGCCACCCGTACCGGAACCTGTCACCGCCTCGGCAGCCCCTGAAAGCAAAGTTGAGGATCCGGTTCAGCCAGACGATGTCACCGCTGCGGCGCAAGGCCCGGTGGCGTCTGTTCAAACGGTCAACTGGACCGATGAGTTCCTCGCGCAAACCAAGTCAAAACGCTCCGCCCGCAAACACGCCACAGGTTTTACCTTGAATGAGCAAGGCGTTTGGGTGCGCAGTCATGTCACCACCAGCGACACCGGTTACACCACTCACACCGAGCTGAGCGAGGACAGCGTCGACGCAGGAACACTGTCGGAAACGCCGCCATGGATGAAGGCTGATGGCAGGCAAGCCGTAGTCAGTGAAAGGCAGTCGACAACCACAACCCGTGTCGAACATAAACCGGTGAAAGCCGAGGGAGCAGTCGCCTCCTCAAGTCAGGCGCCTCGCTATTATCGATCCGGCTCGGCCAACGGGTTTTCCTTCAATACGGGCGACGTATTGGTTGAAGACCGAAAGGAATCCGGCGCGCTTGAAGGCTGGTACGTCTATCCGGCGGCAAGCTTCAGTTCGGGCGCAACAGTGCCCAAGGCGTTTCGCTGGGATGTCACAACTGAAACGATCAAACGCAAAATCGTCCATGGCAACGATGCCGGCGGGCGAGTCAACGTCGAAGTGGAAAACGTTTTCCACGGCGGCGCGGGTGATGATCTGATCGTCGCTTATGCAGGCTCCCCACTTGACTACGGCACTGTCGGCGACAGAACACCGGGCGCGTTTTTATCCGCCGGGGCAGGTGACGATACCTTGCTCGGCTCCGAGGGCGCCGACTATCTGCTCAGCGGCTCGGGTGATGACTGGCTCTACGGTGAAGACGGCGCCGACACCTACATCGTGCAAGCGCATGCCGGAGCGACAACCACGATTGCGGACGTGCTCAACCCTGTTTTCCACCGAGCAGAAGTTGGCGTAGCGGGGTGGAAAGACGAGTACGGATTGATCGATCAGGACACGGTCGTTCTTCCAGCAGATGCGCAGCGCGATGCACTGCAATTGAGCTGGGGTGCTGCGCTGATAGAGAGCACCCATGTCGAGCTGGAGCCCAACCCGGGTCGCGGGGCTTACCGCAACCCGCCGAGAGCGAAAATGCTTCACCCGACACTCGATATCCAATGGGGCGGGACACAGAAAGTCCGCATCGTCTTGCCCCTCAACGGTGAACTTGAGGGCGCCGGTATTGAGCTCGTCAAGTTCGCCGATGGGTCGGTCGAAAATTTGAAGCAGCTCCTGGAATCAAGTCAGCTCGGCCCTGCGCCCGAGACTTTTCGTACGGGTGTCATCGTCAACCATCCCACCCTTTCAACTTCCTTGCGAGACGGACGAGCGCTGCCACTCGTGGGCGGTCGCGGCAACGACACGATAAGCGGCGCGGGGGAGATCCGAGGCATGCACGGGGATGACGTGCTCACCGGCGGCCTCGGTGATGATCTGCTGTTGGGTGGGCCGGGCAATGACACGCTGACCGGCGGTGCTGGAAATGATATCTACCGATACGATGGCCTCGGCAGAGACGTGATCATCAACAACGGAGGCGGCCTGGACGGAATCGATTTTTCCGAGCGCAGGCTGACGATCGACAACCTCAAGTTTCATCGTGAGCGCGATGATCTGGTGATCGTGGTGGATTACGGCATGGCGCCGAAAATCCGGGTTTCCAGTCATTTTGCTGCTGGTGAAAGCGCTATTGGCTTCATAAGAGTCAGCGAAGGAACAGCGATTCAAGACTACAGCGCGACGCAGATTGCCGAGCGTCTGCACCCGCTTCCGCCACTGAGGGATGTCGAGGATATTTTGATAAAGGGCGACGATGCAGCGCAGCGGGCAATCAAGGAAATCATTGAGTTCTACGAACTGAATGTCTGACAAGATGACCGATTGAGCCGGCCCGCGATGGCAATCCAGTCGCCAGCGCGGGCCTCGCGTCACCTCAATACTGGGTCAGATCCGCCAACGGATGCCGCCCCTCCCAGACTTTATGAAAGTGCGCCTCGACCACTGCATCCGGCACGTTATTGATATCCGGCCAGTGCCAGTGCGGCTTCTGATCCTTGTCGATCAAACGCGCGCGCACGCCTTCGCTGAATTCCGGATGACGGCAGCAATTGAGGCTCAGGGTGTATTCCATCTGGAATACTTCGGCCAGCGACATGTGCCGCGCGCGGCTGATCTGTTCCCAGACCAGATGCGCGGTCAGCGGCGAGCCCTCGGCCATGGTTTTCGCCGCGCGGGCAATCAACGGATCGCTGCTGTCGCGGTGCAGGCTGATGGCTTTCCACGCACAGGCAACGTCGCTGACATCAAGCAGTTCGTCGATCTGCTGACGACGCGGCAGCCACTGCGCTTCGGGCATTTGTTCGAGTGCTTCCTGCTGCAAAGCCTTGAGCAGGCTGTTGAGCTGCATGGCGGTCTGTTCCTGCCAGTTCAATTGCAGCAAGCCTTCGATCAATTGCGGTTGCTGTTCGTCGAGCAGGAAGCGGTCGGCCAGATCCAGATCCAGCGCATCACGGCCGTTGATGTGCGCGCCGGTCAGACCGAGAAACAAGCCGAGCTTGCCCGGTAACCGCGCAAGAAACCAGCTGGCGCCAACGTCCGGATACAGTCCAATGGTGATTTCCGGCATCGCCAGACGGCTGCTCGGCGTGACGATCCGCGTGCTCGCGCCCTGCAACAGGCCCATGCCGCCGCCAAGCACATAACCGTGACCCCAGCAGATCAGCGGCTTCGGATAGGTATGCAGGCTGTAATCAAGGCGATATTCCGCGCTGAAAAATTGCGCGGCCAGCGGCGGCACTTCGCCGGGGTGAGCGCGGCAGGCTTCGACCAGGCTGCGCACTTCGCCACCGGCGCAGAAGGCTTTGCTGCCGTTACCGCGCAGCAGCACGCAGACGATTTGCGGGTCAGTGGCCCAGGCGTTCAATTTGTCGCTGAGCGCATTGATCATCGGCAGGGACAGTGCGTTCAGCGATTTTTCGGCATCCAGGCTGGCGATGCCGATGCGGGCGCCGTCGGTACCGGTTAGTTCTTCGAAGTGCAGATTCATCGTGACCTCGATCGGGAATTTGAGCGAACAGTATGATCGCTATGGGGGAAAGTGCCGGATCTGCGTCAGATCAATTGACAAGCGTGGTCGGCTTTCCTAGGGTTCGCCCCATTGTTTTTGCCGGAAATGACCATGACTGCTGACGACCGTATCAAACTCGAACCGAGCTGGAAGGAGGCACTGCGTGCTGAGTTCGACCAGCCTTACATGGCAGAGTTGCGCAGCTTTCTGCAGCAGGAGCGGGCATCCGGCAAGGAGATCTATCCGCCGGGACCGATGATTTTCAATGCCCTGAACTCAACGCCGCTGGACAAGGTGAAAGTGGTGATTCTCGGCCAGGACCCTTACCACGGCCCGGGCCAGGCCCACGGTCTGTGCTTCTCGGTGCAACCGGGCGTGCCGGCGCCGCCGTCGCTGGTCAACATCTATAAAGAGCTGAAACGCGACCTCAACATCGACATTCCCAACCACGGCTACCTGCAGAGCTGGGCCGAACAGGGCGTGCTGCTGCTCAACACCACCATGACGGTTGAGCGCGCCAACGCCAACGCGCACAAGGACAAGGGCTGGCAACACTTCACCGACCGCATCATTGAAGTGGTCAGCGAACGGCAGCCGCATCTGGTGTTCATGCTCTGGGGCGCCCATGCGCAGAGCAAGCAGAAGCTGATCGACGCGACCAAACACCTGGTGCTGACCTCGGTGCATCCGTCGCCGTTGTCGGCCTATCGGGGTTTTTTGGGCTGTGGGCATTTCAGCCGGACCAACAAGTTTCTCGAACAGAATGGCGAAACGCCGATCGACTGGCGCTTGCCACCTCTCGCCTGAGATCGTTCCCACGCGCAGCAAAGGAATGCAGCCCGGGACGCTCTGCGTCCCAAAGCGGACGCGGAGCGTCCATTGAGGCATTCCCACGCAGAGCGTGGGAACGATCAGTCAGTCAGGACTCTGGAATACGATTCCAATACCTGAACAACGGCTCCGCCAGAAACAGCACAAACAACAGCCGCATCACCTGCATCGCCGTCACCAGCGGCACCGACAGTTGCAGGGTCTCCGCCGTCAGACTCATTTCGGCAATCCCGCCCGGCATCATGCCCAGAGTCAGTGAACGCAGATCCAGATGGGTCAATGCACTCAAGCCCAGCGCCGCCAGCGACGCGATCAACATGGTCAGCGCGGTGCCGATCAACGTCCGGCCCATGAACGACGGCGCGCGGCGGAAGAACTGCCGATTGAAGTGACAGCCCAGACCGCTGCCGATCAGCCATTGACCGATCTGACTGCCGCCATTGGGCAAACCGATGTGCAGATCCCACGTAATGCTCACCGCCGCACTGACCAGCAACGGCCCGAACAGCCATGGATTGGGTTGGCGCAGCCGCTGCCAGAGCCAGGCGAGCAGGGCGCCCGCCGGAAACAGAATCGCCAGCCAGCGCCAATCGACACTGCCGGCGTGAGAAATCGGCGTGCCGTCACCGAGCAGATACTTGAACGCCGCCGGCACGCACAACACCACCACCAATACCCGCAGACTCTGCCCGGCCGCCACATGGCTGAGCAGAGCACCGTTGCGCGCGCCGAGGTTGACCATCTCCCCGGAACCACCGGGCATGCTTGAGAAAAAAGCCGTGGCGCGATCCTCGCCGGTGCGGCGCATCAGCCACACGCCGACCACCGCCGACAGGCTCGTGACCAGCGCACCGAAGAAGATCAAACCGAAATGACTGAGCACCTGTTCCATCACCAACGGGGTGAAGTGCAGGCCGATACCGATGCCGACGATCCACTGGCCGCACTTGCGCCCGCCAGGGATTTCCGCCAGTTGCCACGGCGTCAGGCAGCGCACCAGGATGATCGCCAGCAACGAGCCGACCATCCACGGTAGCGGCCAGCCGATCTGGCTGGCGATGAAACCGCCAAGCAGACCGACCAGCGGGGTGCCCCACCAGGCTTTCAGGGACAAGCGATCAAACATCGGCAATGACGCGTCGTGCCGCCGAACGCTTGCGCCAGATGCGGATCAGCGGCATCAGCAGCATGATCGCGGTGAGGATCCAGCAACCCAAGGTGATCGGACTCGACCAGAGAATCTCCAGCGCGCCATTGGAGATCGACAGGGCGCGACGCAGGTTCTGCTCCATCAGGCCACCGAGGATGAAGCCCAGCAGCAGCGGCGACAGCGGGAAATCCAGCTTGCGCAGGATGTAACCGAAGATGCCGATACCGATCATCAGGAACAGATCGAAGGTGGTCGCGTGCACAGCGTAAACGCCGATCCCGGTGATGATCGCGATGATCGGCACCAGCGCCCAATTCGGCACGGCGAGGATGCGGGTGAATACGCGGATCATCGGGATGTTGAGGATCACCAGCATCACGTTGGCGATGAACAACGACGCGATCAGGCCCCAGACGATGTCCGGTTGCTGTTGGAACAGCAGTGGACCCGGGGTGATGTTGTACAGCGACAGCGCGCCGATCATCACCGCCGTGGTGCCCGAACCCGGAACGCCGAGGGTCAGCATCGGAACGAGAGCGCCGCACGCCGCGCCGCCGATAGCGGTTTCCGGCGCGGCCAGACCACGGGGATCGCCTTCACCGAATTTGCCGCTGGTGCCGGCGATGCGCTTCTCGGTCATGTAGGCCACGGCACTGGCGAGCGTTGCGCCGGCACCGGGCAGCACGCCCATGATGAAACCGAGCACGCCGCAGCGGACGTTGACGACGAAAACCGACGCCGCTTCCTTGAAGTTGAACATCATCCGGCCGGTGGCTTTCACCGCTTCCTGGCCGTGGTGGGTTTTTTCCAGCAGCAGAAGGATTTCGCTGATCGAGAACAGACCCAGCACCAGCACAACGAACTGAATGCCGTCGGTCAGGTGAATGTTGTCGCCGGTGAAACGGTACACACCACTGTTGGCGTCGATGCCGACGGTGGAAAGGAACAGACCGATCAGCGCCGCAATAAATGTCTTCAGCGGTCGATCACCGGCCATGCCGCCGAGACAGACAATCGCGAACACCATCAGCACGAAGTATTCCGCCGGTCCGAAGGCAATCGCCCATTTCGCCAGCAGCGGCGCAAACAGGACCATGCCGCAGGTGGCGATGAACGCGCCGATGAACGAACTCCACGCCGACAGCGACAGCGCGACACCGGCCATACCTTTGCGGGCCATCGGGTAGCCATCGAGGGTGGTCATTACAGTCGAGGCTTCACCCGGAATGTTCAGCAGGATCGAGCTGATCCGGCCGCCGTATTCGCAGCCCAGATAGACCGCCGCGAGCAGGATCAGCGCCGACTCCGGCGGCAGGCCGAGTGCGAACGCGATCGGAATCAGCAACGCCACGCCGTTGATCGGACCAAGGCCCGGCAGCAGACCGACGACGGTGCCGATCAGGGTGCCGCACAGTGCGGTCACCAGGTTGTACGGGCTCAGCGCGACGCCGAAGCCCTGACCCAAATAGCCAAGGGTATCCATATCAGTTCTCCAGGACGCTGAGCAGGCCGAGGGGCAGCGGAACATCCATCAAGCGATCGAACAGCAGATAGAGACCAACCGCCATCAGGCTGATGATCACCACGCTCGGCAGCCAGCGGCCGCCATAGAGACGGGCCATCGGTACGCCGGTAATGATGCTGGCCATGATGAAGCCAAGGGGTTCGAAGGTGCCGGCAAACACCAGCAGCAACACCACGCACAGACCGATCTTGGTCAGGGTTTCGCGATCCAGCGGCGGCTCATCCGGGTTGTGTTTGATCGGCGCCGGGCGAAACACCATGTACAGCAGCGCCAGCCCCATCAGGCCGAGCATCAGCAGCGGAAAGGCGCGCGGGCCGACCGGTTCATAGGAAAAAGCCGCTTGGTACGGCCACGCCATCAGTGCCAGGCCGGCACACACCAGCAGCAACACCGAGGCGAAAATGCGTTGAATAAGCATGGGAGCTCCTGTGCTGCGTCCCCGCGTAGGAGACGCAGCCACTAGACAGAGACGATCACTGGATCAGGCCGAACTCTTTGGCCAGCACTTTGTAGTCGGCGACCTGCTTCTTCACATAGGTGTCCAGTTCCGGGCCGGTCATGGCGAACGGGAACAGCTCGCGCTGATCGCGCAGCTTGGCGAACTCGTCGGAAGCCAGCAGTTTGTCGAACGCGTCTTTCCACCAGGCGTAGTCTTCGTCGCTGACTTTTGGCCCGAGGTAGAAGCCGCGCACCACCGGCCAGACGATGTCGTAGCCTTGCTCACGAGCGGTCGGGATGTCCTTCATTTCCGGCTCGTCGAGACGCTTTTCGGCGAACACTGCGAGCAGACGCATGTCACCGCTCTGGATGTGCGGCATGGAGTCGGAGATGTCGGTACTGCCGACCTGGATGTGGCCGCCGAGCAGGGCCGTGGCGATTTCACCGCCGCCTTCGAGTGCCACGTAACGCAGTTCGCGCGGGTTGATCCCGGCAGCCTTGGCGATCAGTGCGGTCTGCATCCAGTCCTGGCTGCCGACGGTGCCGCCGGAGCCGATAACCACCGAGCCTGGATCTTTCTTCAACGCCTGAACGAGATCGTCGAGGGTCTTGTAGGGCGAATCGCTTTTCACTGCGATGGCGCCGTAGCTGGTGCCGACGGCCGCGAGCCAGCGCACGTTGGTTTCATCGAAGCGGCCGAACTTGCCCTGGGCCAGGTTCAACAACGAACCGCTCGACCACGCCACCAGAGTGCCGGCGTCCGCCGGACGTTGCGCGACCACCGCGTTGTACGCCACCGCGCCGACACCGCCGGGCATGTAGGTGACGCGCATCGGTTTGCTCAACAGCTTCTGGTTGACCAGTGCGCTCTGCACCAGTTTGCAGGTCAGGTCGAAACCACCGCCGGGGGAGGCGGGGGCGATGCATTCCGGACGTTTCGGCTCGGCCATGAGTTGGCCGGCAAACAGCATCGCGCCAGCGGCGAGAGCGACTTTACGCAGTGATACGTTCATTTGAGTCTCCAGAGGAGTTGTTGTTATGGATGGACCGAATGACCAAAGGGCAACGCGAAAACCTAGCGGCAGGCGCAGTTCTCTCGCGGCGCGAGCGCAACGACTGAAACAACGGAGGGGAAACAGGACTGCGGCGAAAAACCGACAGTGCAACGGTGGAATCGAGCAAGGCGAGCAGGCATTACAGCCTTGGTGCGCATGGAGGGCATGCTGGGGTACTCCGTTATTGTTCTTATGAGTCGAAAACGCTTCATGGCGTTTTTCGTTGCGCTGTGTGGCGGCAGCGGCGACAGTCGAAACTGTCCGTGGGCCGACTCTAACCGGCTAACCTTTCAACAACCTTTCAGTTGTCTTTCACGGTTTTCGGGCTTCACAGCGGCGGTTGCGGCTGTAAACTCCGCGGCAAAGCGCGGCGTCGGCCAACCCTGAACGAGGTACAAATCCATGCGTGTCCTGCTCGTCGAAGACCATTTGCAACTGGCCGAAAGCGTGGCTCAGGCGCTCAAGAGCACCGGTCTGACGGTGGATGTGTTGCACGATGGCGTAGCTGCCGACCTGGCGCTGGGCAGTGAGGAATACGCCGTGGCGATCCTCGATGTCGGCCTGCCGCGCATGGACGGTTTCGAGGTGCTGGCGCGGCTGCGTGCGCGGGGCAAGAACCTGCCGGTGTTGATGCTGACCGCGCGCAGTGACGTCAAGGATCGCGTGCATGGCCTCAATCTCGGTGCTGACGACTACCTGGCCAAGCCGTTCGAATTGACGGAACTGGAAGCGCGGGTCAAAGCCTTGCTGCGCCGCAGTGTGCTGGGCGGCGAGCGTCAGCAGCGCTGTGGCGTGCTGGCTTACGACCTCGATACGCGGCGCTTCACCCTCGGCGACGAACTGCTGACCCTCACCTCCCGCGAACAAGCCGTCCTCGAAGCGTTGATCGCGCGGCCGGGGCGAGTGATGAGCAAGGAACAACTGGCCGCGCAGGTGTTCGGCCTCGACGAAGAAGCCAGCCCCGACGCCATCGAAATCTACGTGCACCGCTTGCGCAAGAAGCTCGATGGCCAGCCCGTGGCCATTGTCACCTTCCGTGGCCTCGGCTATCTGCTGGAAAGCCGCGATGCATAAGCCCAGCAGCCTGCGCTGGCGGTTGCTGTGGAACCTTGGATGGTTGCTGGTGGTGCTGATGCTTGCCAGTGGTTTGAGCGCTTACTGGAACGGTCGCGAAGCCGCCGACACCGCGTATGACCGCACGCTGCTGGCCTCGGCACGCACCATCGCTGCCGGATTGTCGCAGCGCGACGGCAGTCTCAGCGCCGACGTGCCTTACGTGGCGCTGGACACCTTCGCCTACGACAGCGCCGGGCGCATCTATTACCAGGTCAACGACATTCACCAGAAGCTGATTTCCGGCTACGAAAATCTCCCCGGGCCGCCGCCCGGCACGCCGCGTACCGACAGCTATCCGGCGCTCGCGCGCTTTTACAACGCGAAGTACAACGGCCAGAACGTGCGTGTGGTCAGTCTGCTCAAGGCCGTAAGCGAGCCGAACATGAACGGCATGGCGGAAATCCGCGTGGCTGAAACCGACGAAGCGCGGGTCAGCATGGCGCGCAGTCTGGCGGCTGACACCCTGTTGCGCTTGGGCATGCTGGCTGTCGGTGCATTGCTGCTGGTGTGGTTCGCGGTGAGTGCGGCGTTGCGCCCGCTGGAGCGGTTAAGAACCGCTGTTGAGGAACGCCAGCCCGACGACTTGCGGCCGCTGCCGCTGGTGGAAGTGCAGCATGAACTCGGGCCCTTGGTCCGCGCGCTCAATCATTTCACCGAGCGTCTGCGCGGCCAGTTCGAGCGGCAGGCGCAGTTCATCGCCGATGCCGCTCACGAGTTGCGTACGCCGCTGGCCGCACTCAAGGCACGCCTGGAACTGGGCCTGCGCTCGAACGAGCCGGAGACCTGGCGCACCACCCTTGAATCGTCCGCGCAAAGCACCGATCGCCTGACCCATCTGGCCAATCAGCTGCTATCGCTGGCCCGGGTCGAAAACGGCGCGCGGGCGATTGCCGAGGGCGGCGCGCAGTTGCTCGATCTGAGTCAATTGGCCCGAGAGCTGGGCATGGCCATGGCGCCTTTGGCGCACAAGCGCGGCGTGGCGCTGGCGCTTGAAGCGGATGAACCGGTGTGGCTGCGCGGTGAGCCGACGCTGCTCAATGAGCTGCTGAGCAATCTCGTCGACAACGCGCTGGCGCATACGCCATCGGGCGGCAATGTGATTCTGCGGGTCACGGCCCCGGCGGTGCTTGAGGTCGAGGACGACGGGCCGGGCATCCCGCTGCACGAGCGTGATCGGGTGTTCGAACGGTTTTATCGGCGCAATCAGCAGGTTGCCGGTTCAGGTCTGGGCTTGGCGATTGTCGGCGAGATCTGTCGCGCGCATCTGGCGCAGATCACCTTGCATGATGGCGAGCAGGCAGGGTTGAAGGTGCGGGTCAGTTTTATTGCCGGGTAATACTTTTGTGGCAAGGGGTTTTTGTGGCGAGGGGATTTATCCTCGCTCGGCTGCGCAGCAGTCGCGGTTCGGATCGCAGAGTCTAGGGTCGCTTCGCAACCCAACGGGATAAATCCCCTCACCACAGGTCAGTAGAACATCGACCGCGATTCTTCCAGATCCGCGCAGAACTGCTTGTTCTCCGGATCAATCCCCAGCTTCCTGAACGCCGGCACGCTAAACGGGTCAATCCGCGCAAACGGATGATCGGTGTCCTTGCGGCAATACAAATTGGCTACCTGCACGACATCGACGTAATCGATGCGCGTCGAGTCGCGGCTGAAGTCTTGATACAGCAACGGCAAATGCACCAGGCGCTCGGGAAACTCCCAGACCCGCAGCAATTTCTCGCCCAGCAATGGGTGAATCTGCTCGATCACATGGGTCAGGCTGACCGCATCCGAGAGCAGTTCATTGTGGTCTTCGGCGTAAGTCAGGATCGGCAACACACCAATCTGATGCACCAGCCCGCCGAGTGCCGCCTGATCGGGTTTGAGCTGAGTGTGACGACGACACAGCGCATAGCTGACGCCAGCGATTTCCAGACTGCTGCGCCAGACTTCGCGCATCTTCTGTTCGACCACCTCGGAGCGGGCATTGAAGATCTGCTCCATCACCAGACCGATCGCCAGGTTGCTGCTGTAGTTGATGCCCAAACGGGTGATGGCGGTGTGCAGGTCGGTGACTTCCTGCGCGGCGCGCAGCAGCGGACTGTTGACCACTTTGATCAGGCGCGCCGACAGCGCGGTGTCGCGGCCGATGACTTTGCTCAGATCGCTGACGCTGATTTCCGGATCCTCGGCGGCCTTGCGAATCTGCAGGGCCACTTCCGGCAACGTTGGCAGAACCAGGTCATCGTTATCGATGGCCGCAACCAAATCCTGTTGGACCTTTTCCGCCAGTTCGCTCATTTGGACTCTCTAGGGTGTTGCAACAATGCTGCGATCAACGCTGGATTTCGCGGTCGCGATCCAGTTCGTAAGGCAGGTCGAGCACGTGCAACGCGGGGCCTTCGAGGGCGCCCAGACGCAAATCACCGGCTTCGGCAGCTTCGGCCTGCAACACGGCTAGGAGTTCAATGTTTCCCTCGGCATTGGCCGCCAGCACCACTTCGCCGATTGAGCTGTTGTGGCTGGGGGTGAACAGTTGAGTGCCGGGCTCCGGCAACTCGGCCGCGTCGAGGCGCAGGCGGTACAGGCGCCGCTTGAGCTTGCCCAGGTACTGCATGCGCGCAACGATTTCCTGGCCGGTGTAGCAGCCTTTCTTGAAGCTCACGCCGCCGACCGCCTGCAGATTGAGCATCTGCGGGATGAACAGTTCGCGAGTGGAAGGCATGACCTGGCCGATACCGGCGCGGATCTGGCCCAGCAGCCATTGATTCAGTTCGGCCTCAGGCAGCGCAGTCGACAGTTGGCTTTGAATGTTTGGCGCCTGAGCGGCAGGCACCCAGAGTTCGGCGCGCTCGGGCGAGACGCGAATTGCGATCAGGCCTTCATGGCGCACAACGCTGTCGGTTTCGGCGGGCAGTGCCAGACCGAGGCTGGTCAGGGCTGCATCGCCATGCGCCAGACCGAAGCGCACCCAGGCGGCGCTTTCATCGGTCAGTTTCGATTTGGAGAACACTGCGTACTTTTTCAGGTCGGCCAGTTGCGGCTCGAGCAGCTCGCTGGCCATCGCCATCACCACGCCGTCGCCCTCAAGCAGGATGCGGAAGCTCGACTGCATCCGGCCTTTCTGCGTGCAGCGGGCGCCGAGGCTGGCGCGGGTGTCGCTCAGGTAATTGATATTGCAGGTCAACTGGCCTTGCAGGAATTTTCCGGCGTCCGCACCGCGAACCGCGAGTACGCCTTCATGAGACAGGGTGCAGAAAAAAGCAGAATCGGCCATGGGTCATCGCAGGGTAAATAGACTGGGGCACATCATAAGGGGGCAGGGTTGAAATGGGTAGTTGATAAAGGATCACGGGTGCCCGACCAAAGCCGACTGTGCGGCCCGCGCCGGGGCTGTATACTGCCCGGCAAATTCGAGGAGGGCTCCATGGTCGAACAAGTTGAACTGAATCGCCTCTTTTGGCACAGCCGTCGCGGCATGCTTGAGCTTGACGTGCTGCTGGTGCCGTTCGTGCAGGAGGTTTACGCGACGTTGAATCAAGTGGATCGCGATCTGTACGTGCGTTTGCTGACCTGTGAGGATCAGGACATGTTCGGCTGGTTCATGGAGCGCAGCGAGTCGGAAGATCCCGAGCTGCAACGCATGGTCCGGATGATTCTGGATCGTGTCCAGCCCAAGTAATACGTTCGAATGCCGCTGGCATGCCTCACGGCAGTTGCTGGCGGCGTATCTGTTGGCCCAGGCGTTCGCCATGGGTTCGCTGTGTCTGCTGTCGATTCCGCTCTGGGCCAGTCTGCTCGGCGCTTGCGCCTGTGCGCTGCACGGTTTTTGGATGCTGCCACGGCAGATTCTGCTGAGTCATCCGAAAGCATTTTGCGGGTTGCGGCGCGACGGCGATGGCTGGCAGGTGTGGAATCAGGCTGATGGCTGGCAGGCTGCGCAGTTACGACCGGACAGTCTGGCGCTGCCATTGATCGTAGTGCTGCGCTTTCGCCTGCGCGGAGAGTGGCGGGTCAGGTCAATCTGCGTGCCACGTGACTCGCAAGCGGCGGATCTGCACCGACGCCTGCGAGTGCGGCTCAAGTTCAGCCGGCGTAGGTGGGCGGCACCAGAATAGTGTCGAGCGCTTCGGGCAGCATATCCGGATAGTCGAGGGTGTAATGCAGCCCGCGACTTTCCTTGCGTTCCATGGCTGAGCTGATCATCAATTCGGCAACCTGTGCCAGGTTGCGCAACTCGATCAGGTCACGGCTGACTTTATAGTTGCTGTAAAACTCATCGATCTCATCCAGCAGCAGACGCACCCGGTGCTGCGCCCGTTGCAGGCGTTTGTTGGTGCGCACGATGCCGACGTAGTCCCACATGAATCGGCGCAATTCGTCCCAGTTGTGCGCGATGATCACGTCTTCATCCGAGTCGGTCACCTGACTGGCGTCCCAGACGGGCAGGGCGCTTGGTGCCGCGACGTCATCGAGTTGCGCAAGAATGTCCGCCGCTGCCGAACGGGCATAAACGAAGCATTCCAGAAGTGAGTTGCTGGCCATGCGATTGGCGCCGTGCAGGCCGGTGAAGCTGGTTTCGCCGATGGCGTAGAGGCCGGGTACATCGGTGCGACCGTGCTGATCAACCATCACCCCGCCACAGGTGTAGTGCGCGGCGGGGACCACCGGGATCGGTTGTTTGGTGATGTCGATGCCGAAGCCCAGGCAGCGCTCATAAACAGTCGGGAAGTGGCTTTTGACGAACGATTCAGGCTTGTGGCTGATGTCGAGATATACGCAGTCGACACCCAGACGCTTCATTTCATGGTCGATGGCCCGCGCGACAATGTCACGAGGCGCCAGCTCGGCACGTTTATCGAAGCGATACATGAAGCGCTCGCCGTTGGGCAGCTTCAAATGCGCGCCTTCGCCACGCAACGCTTCAGTGATCAGGAAACTCTTGGCTTGCGGGTGATACAGGCAGGTCGGGTGGAACTGGTTGAATTCCAGATTGGCTACGCGGCAGCCGGAGCGCCAAGCCATGGCGATGCCGTCACCGCAGGCGCCGTCGGGGTTGCTGGTATAAAGGTAGACCTTGGCTGCGCCGCCTGAAGCCAGAATCACGAAGCGTGCGCCGTAGGTGTCGACTTCGCCGGTGGCGCGGTTCAGCACGTAAGCGCCCAGGCAACGATCGCCTTCCATGCCCAAGCGGCGTTCGGTGATCAAATCGACGGCGACGCGCTGTTCCAGCAATTCGATGTTATCGCGCTCTTTGGCCTGGGCCAGCAAGGTCTTGAAGATCGCAGCGCCGGTGGCGTCGGCAGCATGGATAATCCGTCGATGGCTGTGGCCACCTTCGCGGGTCAGGTGAAATTCGAAACCACCGTCTTCAGTGCCGGACTGTTCGTCGCGGGTGAACGGCACGCCCTGGTCAATCAGCCATTGAATGGCTTCGCGGCTGTGCTCGACGGTGAAGCGTACGGCGTCTTCATGGCACAAGCCGCCGCCCGCATTTAGGGTGTCGTCGACATGGGATTCGACAGTGTCGGTATCGTCGAGCACCGCAGCGACGCCGCCTTGGGCCCAGAAGGTCGAACCGTTGGCGAGATCGCCTTTGCTCAATACGGCAATGCGCAGATGACCGGGCAAGGTCAAAGCGAGAGTTAAACCGGCAGCACCGCTGCCAATCACCAGAACATCGTGTTGGAACTGTTGGCTCATTTCAGGATTCCGCTCAAAGCGACCCGGGTCGGGGTTGGCGCAAGACAGCTGGATCGGCGAGTCAAGACAGCCACACAGCCCACTAGTATATAGAGGGGTTGGGCGGCACAATAGCCGGGCCCAGATGGCATTGTGAGACTACTGCGCAGTAAAAAGCGCAGTGCTTCGTCGGAAGTTTTTTTCATCGGTTTTGAAAAATGACACCTGTATCGGCGCTGAAACAGTCTTTTCCGAGCAGGGTTGCGCAATGTCAGGTGGGTACGGCTATAAATAATTGGAACTTTTGCCAAAGGCCCAAGATCAATAGACGGTGCCAGAAACCAGGGACAGTGTCGGCTTCAGTGCGGAATCTGCGTTTGGATTCCTGCCGGCGAAACCGATAACAAGATTATTCGCGCAGCCGGTTTATCCCGCGCTGCGTTTTTCGTGCGTGCCAAATCAGAGCCCGCAGGAAACTTGCTTGGAGGGGGAGAACTTTTGCGAAAAGCCCGAGTCTATGTTTGCAAGTCTGGTCGTTTAGTAATGCAAGTCTCCTCCGGGCTTATCGAGGAGTGTTCATGCTAACCCAGGAAGAGGATCAGCAGCTGGTCGAACGCGTACAGCGTGGCGACAAGCGAGCTTTCGATCTGCTGGTGCTGAAATATCAGCACAAAATTCTCGGGTTGATCGTGCGTTTTGTGCACGACACCCATGAAGCCCAGGACGTTGCTCAGGAAGCCTTTATCAAGGCGTATCGGGCACTTGGAAATTTCCGCGGTGACAGTGCGTTTTATACGTGGCTGTACCGTATTGCCATTAACACGGCAAAGAACTACCTGGTTTCCCGCGGCCGTCGGCCGCCGGATAGCGATGTAAGTTCGGAGGATGCAGAGTTCTACGATGGCGATCACGGCCTCAAGGATCTCGAATCACCAGAACGTGCATTGCTGCGGGATGAGATCGAAGGCACTGTCCATCGGACCATCCAGCAACTGCCAGAGGATTTGCGTACGGCTTTAACTTTACGTGAATTCGATGGTCTGAGTTACGAGGACATTGCGAGCGTCATGCAGTGTCCGGTGGGTACCGTGCGCTCCCGGATTTTCCGCGCTCGGGAGGCCATCGACAAAGCCCTGCAACCGTTGTTGCAGGAAAACTGAGACAGCGGCGACAGCCAAGAGAGGAACGCCATGAGTCGTGAAGCCCTGCAGGAATCGCTGTCCGCAGTGATGGATAACGAAGCGGACGAACTGGAATTGCGTCGAGTGCTCAGCGCACTGGATGATGTTGATACCCGTGAGACCTGGGCTCGTTACCAGATCGCTCGGGCAGCCATGCACAAGGATCTGCTGCTTCCGCGTCTGGATATCGCTGCGGCAGTGTCCGCTGCGCTGGAAGACGAAACGGCTCCGGCCAAAGTATCCCGCAGCCCATGGCGTAACCTGGGTCGCCTCGCTGTTGCCGCTTCGGTAACCGTGGCCGTTCTGGCCGGTGTTCGCCTGTACAACCAGGACGAAATCGCTGGTGTTGAGCTGGCGCAGCAGTCGAATCAGCCTACTCTGGCTACTCCACAGGTCAAGGGTCCGGCAGTTCTGGCTGGTTATAGCGAAAGCTCGGAAGCGACTGGCCCTATGGCCAACGGCGTTCTGCAAGGTCAGCCAGGCTGGCATGATCAGCGTCTGCCAGGCTACCTGCGTCAGCATGCTCAGCAGGCTGCACTCAAAGGAACTGAAAGCGCGCTGCCATACGCACGTGCCGCAAGCCTGGAAAACCGTTAAGGAGGATCATGCGCGCCATCCCTCTACTTTCGCTTCTGCTCAGTGGCTGGTTCATAGTTCCAGCCCACGCTGACGAGGCCCAGGACTGGTTGACCCGTCTGGGCCAGGCCGAGCAGCAGCAAAGCTTTCACGGTACTTTCGTTTACGAGCGCAACGGCAGTTTTTCCACGCACAACATCTGGCATCGCGTCCAGAATGGCCAGGTCCGCGAGCGGTTATTGCAGCTCGACGGTTCGGCTCAGGAAGTCGTGCGCATTGATGGACGTACTCAATGCGTCAGCGGCACCCTGATTGCGGGATTGGGTGATTCACCCAACGCTGCCGCCCGTGCGCTGGATCCCAAAAAGCTGAAGAATTGGTATGACCTTGCCGTCATTGGCAAGTCGCGCGTGGCCGGTCGTGATGCAGTGATCGTGTCGCTGACCCCTCGTGATCAGCACCGTTACGGCTTCGAGCTGCATCTGGACAAGAAAACCGGGCTGCCGCTCAAGTCGTTACTGTTGAACGACAAAGGGCAGTTGCTCGAGCGTTTCCAGTTCACCAGCCTCGACACGGATGAAATCCCGTCGGACAAGGACTTGTTGGCGGACCCGGATTGTAAGCCGATCAATATCGCAAGCAACAAGGCTTCTGCAGCTAAAACCGTGCAAAACTGGCGTTCGGACTGGCTCCCGCCAGGCTTTGAGCTGACCAGCAGCAGTTCGCATAAGGATGCGCAGACCAAGACCCAAGTCAGCAGCTTGATGTATGACGATGGTCTGGCGCGTTTCTCGGTGTTCCTTGAACCGTTGAATGGCGCAACGGCCACTGACACCCGCACTCAGTTGGGCCCGACCGTCGCGGTATCCCGGCGCCTGACCACGCCGCAAGGCGAAATGATGGTCACGGTGGTCGGCGAAATCCCGATTGGCACCGCCGAACGAATCGCTCTATCGATGCGTAACAACGATGGCGCTGCGACCAGCAAGCAGTGAGCTGATTTCAGTCATTTCCACTTCGTCGTCGAGACGTCGAAATGTTTGCTGAGCATTTTCATTTGCAAAACCCCTGAAAATTTTTTATAGGTCAGAGCCTCACGGCTCTGGCCTTGTTTGTTGTTCCCGGAACAAAAATGCCGGTCTGTGGTTTCCGGTGTTCCTTTGCTCCATATCGCTTAACCCTGCTCGTCGTAACGGGAGCTGTATGTCGATACCAAGTTTGAAGTCTTATCTTTCCATCCTCGCCACCGTGCTGTTGCTCGGTCAGGCGGTGCCTGCTGCGCAAGCGGCCGATCTGCCTGATTTCACCCAGTTGGTCGAACAAGCGTCGCCAGCGGTGGTGAACATCAGTACCACGCAGAAACTGCCGGACCGTCGGGTCAACCAGCAGATGCCGGATCTGGAAGGCCTGCCACCGATGCTGCGCGAATTCTTCGAGCGCGGCATGCCGCCTCAGCAGCGCTCGCCACGTGGCGATGGCCGCCAGCGTGAAGCGCAATCGCTGGGTTCGGGTTTCATCATTTCGCCGGATGGCTACATCCTCACCAACAACCACGTGATCGCCGATGCTGACGAAATCCTCGTCCGTCTGGCTGACCGCAGTGAGATGAAAGCCAAGCTGGTCGGCACCGATCCACGCTCTGACGTGGCGTTGCTGAAAATCGAAGGCAAGGATCTGCCGGTGCTCAAGCTCGGCAAGTCCCAGGACCTGAAGGCCGGCCAGTGGGTCGTCGCGATCGGTTCGCCATTCGGCTTTGACCACACCGTGACCCAAGGCATCGTCAGCGCCGTCGGTCGTAGCCTGCCAAACGAAAACTATGTGCCGTTCATTCAGACCGACGTGCCGATCAACCCGGGCAACTCCGGTGGCCCGCTGTTCAACCTGAACGGTGAAGTGGTCGGCATCAACTCGCAGATCTACACCCGCTCCGGTGGCTTCATGGGCGTGTCTTTCGCCATTCCGATCGACGTGGCGATGGATGTTTCCAATCAGCTCAAAAGCGGTGGCAAAGTCAGCCGCGGCTGGCTGGGCGTGGTCATTCAGGAAGTGAACAAGGATCTGGCCGAGTCGTTCGGTCTGGACAAGCCAGCTGGCGCGCTGGTAGCGCAGATCCAGGATGACGGCCCTGCGGCCAAGGGCGGCCTGCAGGTTGGCGACGTGATCCTGAGCATGAACGGTCAGCCGATCGTCATGTCCGCCGATCTGCCGCATCTGGTCGGCGCGCTGAAGGCTGGCGCCAAAGCCAATCTGGAAGTGATTCGTGAAGGCAAGCGCAAGAACGTCGAGCTGACCGTCGGCGCAATCCCGGACGAGGACAAGGAGCTGGCAGGTCTGCCGAAATCCGGCGCTGAAAGCAGCAGCAACCGCCTCGGTGTTGCGGTCGGTGAATTGACCGACGAGCAGAAGAAAACCTACGACCTCAAAGGTGGTGTGGTGATCAAGGAAGTGCAGGACGGTCCTGCGGCCCTGATCGGTCTGCAACCGGGTGACGTGATCACCCACCTGAACAATCAAGCCATCGGCTCGGCCAAGGAGTTCACCGACATCGCCAAGGCGTTGCCGAAGAACCGTTCGGTGTCGATGCGCGTGCTGCGTCAGGGCCGTGCCAGCTTCATCACCTTCAAACTGGCTGAATAAGCCAGCAGGCAGGTAAAAAGAAACCGCCTCGGAAAGAGGCGGTTTTTTTGTGTCTGCAGCTTTTGTCTTTGTCGGGAAAGACTCAGCCCATCATGTCCTTGACCATGCGCTCCTGCTCCATCAACTCGCGCTGGCGGGCATCGATGCGCGAGGACAGCGGGAAGTTGTTGCCCGCCTTGCGCTTGGCGAAGTCCAGCTGCTGAATGGCCTGGCGGTAATCGCCGACCAGTGCAAAATACTCGGCGCGCGCCTGATGCAGGCCGATGATGTTGCCCGACAAGCCGCGGGTTTCAGCAACCTGATACCAGACGTCCGGATCATCCGGGCGTGACTTGAGCAGGCTGTCGAGTGCCTTCTCGGCATCGGCAGCGCGATTCTGTTTCAACAGCAGATCGACGCGCACCTGATTCAGCGGGTAGTTGCCCGGGAACTGCGTAAGCATGCGGTCGACCCGTGACTGCGCATCGGGCAGACGATTGTTGGTGATGTCCAGATCGACCTGCGCGAGGTTGTAGATGATCTCGTTCGGCGACTTGGCCAACAATTGCTTGAGGTTCTCTCGCGCTTCGTTGAGCTGGCCGCCCTTGATCTGCGCGATGGCGAGGCCGTAACGCGCCACATCGTTTTTCGGGTTCTCATCAAGCAGGGCGCGGAAACGCTTGGCGCCCAGCCCCGGGGTTTCCTCGTAGATCAACTGCACCCGCGCGCGAATCAACTGGTAGCGCATGCTGTCTTCGATGCCGCCCGGTTTCGCCTGCTCGGCGCGGTTGCGAGTGTCGGCGATACGCGATTCGGTGACCGGGTGAGTCAGGAGGAATTCCGGCGGTTTGGCGTCAAAACGGTACTGGCGCATCAGGCGCTCGAACATGGTCGGCATCGAGCGCGGGTCGTAACCGGCCTTTTCCAGGTTGAGGATGCCGATGCGGTCCGCTTCCTGTTCGTTCTGCCGCGAGAAGCGCCGTTGTTCCTGCAACGCCGCAGCCTGGGTGCCAGCGATGGTGGCGATGCCGGCATCACCGCCGCCTGCCGCCGCGATGACGATACCCGCCAGCAACGCGGCCATCATCGGCACCTGCATTCTTTGTGAGGCTTCGACGCCTCGAGCGAAGTGACGTTGCGACAAGTGCGCCAGTTCGTGAGCGAGCACCGAGGCGTATTCACCTTCGGTCTGGGCGTTGAGGAACAGGCCGCCGTTGACCCCGACCACGCCGCCCGGCGCTGCGAAGGCGTTGAGTTGTGGGCTGTTGATCAGGATGAATTCCAGGCGGCGGTCGGAGACCTGGCTGGTCTCCACCAGCTTGTACACGCTGGATTCGACGTAATCCTTGAGCTGCGGATCGTTGAGCTGGGAAACCTGACTGCGCAGCATGGCCAGCCAGGCACGGCCGAGCTGGTATTCCTGTTGCGGCGAGACAATGGCAGAGCTGGCGTCGCCGAGTGACGGCAGATCGTCGGCAAAGCCTGGTGAGGCGAGCAGGCAAGCGAGCGTCAGCAGGGTAGGGCGCAGAAAAGTCATGCACAAAGCCTTGGAGGACAAAGACCTTACTGTAGCCGGACACCGAAGCCGCGACCAGATATTCTAGGCAGCTCGACAACCCGAACCGGAGTGACGCAATGACTGACGCTGTAGCCCATGACGTGGAACTGGACGCCAGTGGCCTGAACTGTCCGTTGCCGTTGCTCAAGGCAAAAATGGAACTCAACAAACTGCAAAGTGGCGCTGTGCTCAAGGTGATCGCTACCGATGCCGGCTCGCAACGCGACTTCCGTACCTTTGCCAAACTCGCCGGTCATGCGCTGTTGCGCGAAGAAGACGAGGCTGGCGTCTACCGTTACTGGTTGAAAAAAGCCTGAAGCGCCGCGCCTAAAATCGAAGGGATTATTGATGTTCAAAGTGTTACGCGACTGGATTCAGCGCTACTTCTCCGATGAAGAAGCGGTGGTGCTGGCAGTGCTGCTGTTTCTCGCCTTCACCGCCGTGCTTACCCTCGGCGGCATGCTTGCGCCGGTTCTGGCCGGGATGGTGCTGGCGTATCTGATGCAGGGCCTGGTAGTGACGCTCGAGCGGCTGCGTGTGCCCGGCGGGGTGGCCGTGGGGCTGGTGTTTGCGCTGTTCATGGGCGCGCTGATGCTGTTTATCGTCGTGGTGCTGCCATTGCTGTGGCATCAGTTGATCACCCTGTTCAACGAGTTGCCGGGCATGCTCGCCAAGTGGCAATCGCTGCTGCTTCTATTGCCCGAGCGCTATCCGCATCTGGTGTCTGACGAGCAAGTCCTGCAAGCGATCGAAGCGGCGCGGGGCGAGATTGGCAAGTTCGGTCAGTGGGCTCTGACTTTCTCATTGTCGAGTTTGCCACTGCTGGTGAACATCATGATCTACCTGGTGCTGGTGCCGATTCTGGTGTTCTTCTTCCTCAAGGATCGGGCGATGATCGGCGAGTGGGTGCGCGGCTATCTGCCTCGCGAGCGCGCGCTGATCACCCGCGTCGCCCAGGAAATGAACCGGCAGATCGCCAATTACATACGTGGCAAAGGCATCGAGATCGTGATTTGCGGCGGCGTGACCTACATCGCCTTCATCGCGCTGGGCCTGAACTACGCGGCGCTGCTGGCGTTGCTGGTCGGTTTGTCGGTGGTGGTGCCGTATGTCGGTGCGGTAGTGGTGACCGTACCGGTGCTGCTGATTGCGCTGTTCCAGTGGGGCTGGAGCGATCAGTTCATCTACCTGATGGCGGTCTACGGAATCATTCAGACGCTGGACGGCAACGTGCTGGTGCCGTTGCTGTTTTCGGAAGCAGTGAATCTGCATCCGGTGGCAATCATCTGCGCGGTGCTGTTGTTTGGTGGGTTGTGGGGATTCTGGGGTGTGTTCTTCGCGATCCCGCTGGCGACGCTGTTCAAGGCTGTGCTGGATGCGTGGCCTCGCAAGGAGCCGGTGGTGGCGCCGTTGCTTTAGCGGTTGATCCGGATTTTACAGAGAGGCTATTCGCAAGCAGGCTCGCTCCCACGGTGATTAGATTTCAATTGTGGGAGCGAGCCTGCTCGCGAAGGCGTCTTTACAGACGCAGCAAAAACATCAGGCTTTATTCAGAGCCTCAGCCGCCGCCAGCACGGCATCAACATGCCCCGGCACTTTCACGCCACGCCATTCCTGACGCAGCACACCGTCCTTATCAATCAGGAAAGTACTGCGATCAACGCCTAGGTATTCCTTGCCATACAGTTTTTTCAGCTTGATCACGTCGAACAACTGGCAAACCGCTTCGTCCTTGTCACTGATCAGTTCGAAGGGGAACTCCTGTTTGCCTTTGAAGTTTTCGTGCGACTTCAAACTGTCGCGGGAAATGCCGAAGACTTCGGTGTTGGCAGCCTTGAACGCCGCATATTGATCGCGAAAGCCCTGGCCCTGAGTGGTGCAGCCCGGGGTGCTGTCCTTCGGGTAGAAGTAGATCACCACTTGCTTGCCCTTGAGTTCGGACAGGCTGACGGTCTGCCCGCTGGTCGCAGGTGCGGTGAAATCCGCAACCGGTTGGTCGATGACAACGGCCATGAAAGCTTCCTTACATTGGGTTTTGTGGGCGCCAAGGCTCGATCAGGGCATCCAGGTTCATCGCGTCGGCGAAATCGAGGAACTGATCGCGCAGCCAGCTGATCTGGGTGTTGGCCGGCAGGGTCACGGTGAACGTGGCGTTGAGCATGGTGCCGCCGGTCTGTGGCGCCTGATAGGTGTCGCAGGTGAGGTTTTCCAGCTCGACGTTGTGGTCCATGAAGAACTGGCACAGCTCATTGATGATGTCCGGGCGATACGCCGAGCTGACGTAAGCCACGTAAGGCAGCGCTTGCGGGCGATTTTCCAGAGCGGCGCTGCGCACCACGTTGACGGTGAATGCGTGACGCTTGGCCAGCAATGGCAGGCTGCCTTCGAGGCGCGCGAGGGCGTCCCAGCTGCCGGAAATTTCCAGCACCAGGGCGCTGCACTCGCCGTGGCGGGTCAGGCGAGAGGTGACGACGGCGCAGCGGTTTTCATGGCTGGCGCGGCACAGGACGTTGGTCAGCTCCATGGGGTTGGCGCCGAGGGCACTGATGACAAGGAATTGTTCGCGAACTGTGGGGGTGGACATGCAGCATTCCTAAAGCGATGAGCGGTCGGTAGGTTGACGGGCATTGGCGGCCGGGAGTGCCTGTTCTGGCGGTCCGTATAAAGAGCCCCGGCCAGCGTTCGCGGCTCGCTCCGCTGTGCGGGAGCGCGTCGATGCGACGCAGGAACGGGGCCTGGGAGGCCGAAAGGGGAGGCTGAAACCCGGCGTACAAGCTGATCTGTACCGATCAAAGTCTGAAGGGTAGCGAAAAGCGGCGCCAAGGGGAATGGCGGCGGCGCAGTACTTCGCTTGTGCAAGCATCTTGGCGCCAGTACCATTACCGCTCTCTTTTTCCGGCAGGAGCGGTTTCATGATTGCGGGCAGTATGGTGGCACTGGTCACTCCCATGGATGCACAAGGGCGTCTTGACTGGGACAGCCTCAGCAAACTCGTGGACTTCCACCTCAAGAACGGCACCCATGCCATCGTCGCCGTCGGTACAACCGGCGAGTCGGCCACCCTTGATGTAGAAGAGCACATCGCCGTCATCAAAGCCGTGGTCAAACAGGTTGCCGGGCGCATTCCGGTCATCGCCGGCACCGGCGCCAATTCGACCCGCGAAGCCGTCGAGCTGACTCGCAACGCCAAGGCCGCCGGCGCCGATGCCTGCCTGCTGGTGGTTCCTTATTACAACAAGCCGACCCAGGAAGGCCTGTACCAGCACTTCAAGCACATCGCTGAAGCGGTCGACATTCCGCAGATTCTCTACAACGTTCCCGGCCGCACCTCCTGCGACATGCAGGCCGAGACGGTGATTCGCCTTTCCACCGTGCCGAACATCATCGGCATCAAGGAAGCCACCGGCGACCTCAAGCGCGCCAAAGCGATCATCGATGGCGTGAGCAAGGATTTCATCGTCCTGTCCGGCGATGATCCGACCGCTGTCGAGCTGATCCTGCTGGGCGGCAAAGGCAACATCTCGGTCACCGCCAACGTCGCCCCGCGCGAAATGGCTGACCTGTGCGAGGCCGCGCTCAAGGGCGACGCCGATACCGCACGCGCAATCAACGAAAAACTGATGCCGCTGCACAAGGACCTGTTCATCGAAGCCAACCCGATTCCGGTGAAGTGGGCTTTGGTCGAAATGGGCCTGATGCACGAAGGCATCCGCCTGCCACTGACCTGGCTGAGCACCCCTTGTCATGAAACGCTGCGCTCGGCCCTGCGCCAGTGCAACGTCCTGGTTTAATTGAGGAAGTACAACGCATGAAGCGAATGGCCGGACTTTCCGCACTTGCCTTGATTATCTCCAGCACCAGTGGCTGCGGATGGGTCTGGGGGCCGGAAGGTTATTTCCGCGACCGTGGAAGCGATTACCTGCAAGCGCAACAGACTGCACCGATGCAATTGCCACCGGATGTGAGCACTGCCAAACGTCTCGATCCGCTGTTGCCGATCCCGCGCAACGTGGCCGATGACACCGCGACGGGCGAATACGTCGTGCCGCGTCCTCAGCCGCTTTCGGCGGTTGCCGATGCCACGGATTACTCGCTGCAGAAGAGCGGTGATTCGCGTTGGGTCGTGGCCCAGCACCCGCCGGCCGAAGTCTGGCCAGTGGCGCTGCAGTTCTTCCAGGACAACGGTTTCCGTCTGGATGAACAGCGTCCGCAGACCGGTGAGTTCACCACCACCTGGCAGCACTCCGACGAGTTGTCCGCGTCGATGGCCAAGCGCCTGAGTGCGGCCGGTATCGCCAGCGACAGCGAAACCCGCGTGCGTGTGCGCATCGAGCCGGGCGTGCAGCGCAACACCAGTGAAATCTACGTGGTCAGCGCCGAGCGTCCTGCCGGCAGTACGGCCGACGTGGCCTTCACCAACCGTTCGGTCAACACTGGCCTGGACGCTGCGCTGGTCGACGACATGCTCGCGAGCATGAGCCGCACCTCCGAGAAGGGCGGTTCGGTGTCGATGCTGGCCTCGCGTGATTTCGATGCGCCGAGCCGTGTCAGCCTGAACGAAGACGGCAGCGGCAACCCGGTGTTGAACGTCGGTACCGATCTGGACCGCGCCTGGTCGAGCGTCGGCCGTGCGCTGGAACAGGGCGAATGGCGCGTTGAAGACATCAACCGCAGCCTGGGCCTGTACTACATCAACCTGGCCGAAAAAGCCGAGAAGAAAGACGACAAGCCTGGCTTCTTCAGCAGCCTGTTCGGCAGTGCGCCGAGCAAGGAAGAAGTCGAAGCCCGCGCCGAGCGTTATCAGGTTCGCCTGAGCAAGGTGGGCGAGAACATCCAGGTTACCGTCGAAAAGAACATCAACACCGTCGCGCCGGCCGATGTCGCGCGTAAAGTGTTGAGCGTGATTCAGGACAACCTGGGCTGATCCGATATGCGTTTTGCCGTTCTCGGCAGCGGTAGCCAAGGGAACGGCACGCTGATCGCCAGTGCTGATACGTACGTGCTGGTGGATTGTGGTTTTTCCCTGCGGGAAACCGAAAGACGTCTGTTGCGCCTGGGTGTTCACCCGGCGCAACTGAGCGCGATACTCGTGACCCACGAACATGCCGACCACGTGCATGGCGTGGGTTTACTGTCTCGGCGCTACAATCTGCCGGTCTACCTCAGTCGTGGCACGTTGCGCGGGATGCGCAAACCGCTTGAACCGGCAGGCTTTCTGGCCGGCGGCGAGCAACTGCAGATCGGCGCACTGAACGTTGGGGTCATTGCCGTGGCCCATGACGCGCAGGAGCCGACCCAGTACGTTTTCAGCGATCAGGAACAGCGGCGCTTCGGCCTGTTGACCGACCTGGGATCGTTCTGCGAGCGGGTGCTGGATGGCTATCGGGACCTCGATGCATTAATGATCGAGTCGAACCATTGCCGCGACATGCTGGCCCGTGGTCACTACCCGTACTTTCTCAAGCAACGGGTGGGCGGCGAACGCGGACATCTGAACAACCATCAGGCGGCATTCCTGGTGGCCGAGTTGGGCTGGCAGGGTTTGCAACACCTGGTGCTGGCCCATCTGAGCAGCAAGAACAACCTGCCGCAGCTGGCCCGGCAATGTTTTGTCGACACCCTCGGGTGCGACCCGGACTGGCTGCAACTGGCCGATCAAGATTCAGGGCTCGACTGGCGCCACATCGCCTAGCCCACCTACTTAGCAAGCGGAGCCCATCATGGAAAAACGTGAAGAACTCTACCGCGGCAAAGCCAAATCGGTTTACAAGACCGACGACGCTGACCGCTTGATCCTGCTGTTTCGCAACGACACTTCGGCGTTCGACGGCAAGCGCATCGAACAGCTTGATCGCAAAGGTATGGTGAACAACAAGTTCAACGCCTTCATCATGCAAAAACTCGAAGCGGCCGGCGTGCCGACCCAGTTCGACAAACTGCTGGGCGACAATGAATGCCTGGTGAAGAAGCTCGACATGATCCCGGTCGAATGCGTCGTGCGTAACTACGCCGCCGGCAGCCTGGTCAAGCGTCTGGGCGTCGAGGAGGGCATGAAGCTCAACCCGTACACCTTCGAACTGTTCTTGAAGGACGACGCCAAGGGCGACCCGTTCATCAACGAATCCCACGTCGTGGCATTCGGTTGGGGCACCGCCGAGCAACTGGCGCGCATGAAAGAACTGTCGCTCAAGGTCAACGAAGTCCTGAGCAAACTGTTCGACGACGCCGGCCTGCTGCTGGTCGATTTCAAGCTTGAATTCGGCGTGTTCAGCGACGGCTCCATCGTCCTCGGCGACGAGTTCAGCCCGGACGGCTGCCGTCTGTGGGACAAGGACACCAAGAAGAAGATGGACAAGGACCGCTTCCGCCAAGGCCTCGGTGACGTCATCGAAGCCTACGAAGAAGTCGCCGCTCGTCTGGGCGTACCGCTTTAATCGACGCAAGCATCTGATAGCACGGAAAAAATTTCGTTTGGGGGGTTCGCAACCAACGAAAGTGTTGTTATGATGCGCGCCGTTGGAGAGATGCCAGAGTGGCCGAATGGGACGGATTCGAAATCCGTTGTACCTTCACCGGTACCTAGGGTTCGAATCCCTATCTCTCCGCCATTATTGAACAAGACGAAGCCCCCGTAATCATTGATGATTACGGGGGTTTTTTCGTTTCTGGCGTTTCGTTCGTGAGGCTTTTCGGGTACAACCTGCCGACTGCATAAAAGGAACAGCTCGATGAGTGAAGTTCAGCCGTTGGTGAGTGATGACGACGTTAGGCCGCAGGCCGTGAGTCTGCGCGAGGCGTTCTGGTTCTGGTTGAAGCTGGGCTTCATCAGTTTCGGCGGGCCGGCCGGGCAGATTTCGATCATGCACCAGGAGTTGGTCGAGCGGCGGCGCTGGATTTCCGAGCGGCGTTTTCTGCATGCCTTGAACTATTGCATGTTGCTGCCCGGGCCTGAGGCGCAGCAGTTGGCGACTTACATTGGCTGGCTGATGCATCGGAGCTGGGGCGGGATTGTGGCCGGGGCGTTGTTTGTGTTGCCTTCGCTGTTCATCCTGATTTTCCTGTCGTGGCTCTATATCGCCTTCGGTGAAGTGCCGATGGTCGCCGGGCTGTTTTACGGGATCAAGCCTGCGGTGACGGCCATCGTCGTGCAGGCGGCGCATCGCATCGGTTCGCGGGCGCTGAAGAACAATTGGCTGTGGGCGATTGCGGCGGCGTCGTTTACGGCGATTTTTGCGTTCAATGTGCCGTTCCCGTTGATCGTGCTGGGTGCGGCGGTGATTGGCTATTTCGGCGGTCGACTGGCGCCGGAGAAATTCAGGGCCGGCGGGCATAGCGCAGCGAAGAAGTCTTTCGGCGCGGCGTTGATCGACGACGACACGCCAACCCCGGCCCATGCCCGTTTCAGCTGGACGAAACTGGCCACGCTCGCCGTGATTGGCGCCGCGCTGTGGGCGTTGCCGATGGGCGTGTTGACCGCGCTATTCGGCTGGCAGGGCACACTGACGCAGATGAGCTGGTTCTTCACCAAGGCAGCGCTGCTCACCTTCGGTGGAGCTTATGCGGTGCTGCCCTATGTCTATCAAGGTGCGGTCGGTCACTACGGCTGGCTGACCCCGACGCAGATGATCGACGGCTTGGCGCTGGGCGAAACCACACCGGGGCCGCTGATCATGGTGGTGGCGTTTGTCGGTTTTGTCGGGGCTTATGTGTCGCAGGTGTTCGGCGCCGATCAGGTGTTTTTCGCCGGAGCGGTCGCCGCCGCGCTGGTGACGTGGTTCACCTTTCTGCCTTCCTTCCTGTTCATCCTCGCCGGCGGTCCGCTAGTGGAGTCGACGCACGACGAACTCAAATTCACCGCCCCACTGACCGCGATCACCGCTGCGGTGGTTGGGGTGATTCTCAATCTGGCGTGTTTCTTCGGCTACCACGTGCTCTGGCCGCAAGGCTTCAGTGGCAGCCTGGATTGGCCGTCGGCGTTGATTGCGCTTGCCGCGGCCATTGCCCTGTTTCGCTTCAAGCGCGGAGTGATTCAGGTGTTGCTGGGCTGTGCGTTGGTTGGGTTGGTGGTGCATTTGCTGCGTTAGTGATCGCGGCGCCGGAAATCGAATCGCGCGCTGGAGACTCGATTCCGGCAATAAGTTCCGGTCATTCCAGTGCGAATATCCCCAGCGGTATAACCCCGTTTCGCTTGTTCGCGCGGTTCAAACCATTTGTCCTGTCGCCGCAAATTTTTTGAAATTTCCGCAACGACAATGCTTCACAAAAGGGTAGGCAAACTTTTACCCAGAACTTGCCACGCTTACCCGACTGAGGAGATTTGTCATGTTTCTACATAACAAGCGACTTCAATACACCGTTCGTGTCGCCGAGCCCAATCCGGGGCTGGCCAATCTGTTGCTCGAGCAGTTTGGCGGCGCACAAGGTGAACTGGCGGCGGCTTCGCGCTATTTCACTCAAGCCCTGGCCGAGGACGATCCGGGACGCAAGGACTTGCTGATGGATATCGCCACTGAAGAACTCAGCCATTTGGAAATCATTGGCTCGATCATCGTCATGCTCAACAAGGGCGCGAAAGGCCGGATGGCCGAAGGCGTCGAGCAGGAGGGCGAGCTGTATCGCTCGCTCAATGGCAACGGCAATGACTCGCACATCACCAGCCTGCTCTACGGTGCCGGTTCGCCGCTGACCAACTCTGCCGGTGTGCCATGGACGGCGGCGTACGTCGATACCATCGGTGAGCCGACCGCCGACATGCGTTCCAACATCGCTGCTGAGGCACGGGCGAAGATTGTTTATGAGCGCTTGATGAACGTGACCGATGACCCCGGCGTGAAAGAGGCTCTGGGCTTTCTGATGACCCGTGAGATCGCCCACCAGTTGTCGTTCGAAAAAGCCCTGCATTCGATTCAGCCAAACTTCCCGCAAGGCAAGCTGCCCGGCATGCCTGAGTTCACCAACGTCTACTTCAACATGTCGCAAGGCACCGAAAGCATGCGCGGCCCGTGGAATCAGGGCGACGATTGGGAGTTCGTCGAAACCCCGACGCCAGCGGTCGACGGCGGCGATGGCTTGGCCACCGTGCAACTGGACAGCGCCGACGAAGCGCTGCTGGAAAACATGAAGATGCGCACCATGTCCGACCCCAACAGCGAGCCGGTCACCGGTGCGGATCTGGGCTCCGGCGCGCAGGCCAAGCCTGGTTTGTAAGGCACGTGGGGCGCGCCGGACATCGAGCGGCGCGCCCCGGTTGATCACTGTGAAATCATCAAGAAGAGGACTCGACAATGGCTACTCCACAGGAAAACCTGCTCGACTGGCTGCGTGATGCCCATGCCATGGAGCAACAGGCCGAGCAAATGCTCAAGGCACAATCCAAGCGTCTGGAACATTACCCGCAGCTCAAGGCGCGCATCGATCAGCACATCGAAGAAACCCTCGGCCAGCAGAAACTCATCGACGAATGCCTGCAACGTCTGGGCGGTGAATCCTCGACGATGAAAGACCTGGGCGGCAAATTGATGGCGTTCGGTCAGGCTGTCGGCGGCTCCTTGATGAGCGATGAAGTGATCAAGGGCGCCATGGCCGGCTACGTTTTCGAGAACATGGAGGTCGCCAGCTATACCGTGCTGATCGCAGCGGCGAAAGCGGCGGGGGACACGCAGACGCAGAAGGCCTGCGAACAGATTCTGCCGCAGGAAGTGGCCATGGCTGAATGGCTGCTCAAGCATTTGCCGCAACTGACCGACGCGTTTCTGGAACGCTCGGCGGATCCGGACAAAGAAGCCAAGAAGTAACCCTTGCCACCGGCGTCCGCCTGCCAGACGGGCGGACGCGCTATCAAATTACGGTGCGACCTGCAGCGGCTTGCGCTCGATCTCCACCGGTTGCAAATGACCCAGCCGATCCAAGTGATAGCGTTGCAGATCCCGCGCCAGAATCAGGTGGCCGTCATACAGCGCCGCCGCTTCACTGCGCACATCTTCGATGGATGGACTCAGCGCCGGGTTGGCCTGATAGCGCGCGCTAAAGTGCGTCAGCACCAGGTTGCGCACCCCAGCGGATTCGGCGAAACCGGCGACAGCGGCGGCGCTACTGTGGCCGTAACTGGCTCGAGCGCGGTCGATTGCTGCCTGCACGAATGTCGCTTCATGCACCAGCACGTCCGCCGATTGCGCCACTTCTGCCAGCAGTGCCGGCCGATCGTTGTCGCCGCAGACGATGATGCGCCGATCAGGTCGCGCGCTCAGCAGATAGTCGCGAGCGTGCAGCATTCGCCCGTCAACCTCCACGTCCTGACCATGGGCCAACTGACCCCAGAGCGGGCCGCGTTCGATGCCTTCAGCGTCGAGTCGCTGCACGTCGAGACGCGGTTCCGGATCGGACTCGGTAAATACATAACCGTGACACGGCACACGGTGCGACAACTCGACGGTCTGCACCTGGACGTTGAGGTTGCGCCATTCGGTAAGCGTTTCCACGGCGTGCAGGTTGATCTCGAAGGGCAGATGCGATTGCGTCACCTCGAGGCTCATTCTCAGCCATGGCTGCAGCGCCGCCGGCAGAATAATGTCCAGCGGCCGCGTGCGTCCGGACATGCCGGTGCTCGCCAGCAGACCCGGCAAGCCCAGGCAGTGATCGGCGTGCACATGAGTGATGAAAATCGCCCGCAATTCACTCAGTGACAGCGGCGTGCGCAGCACCTGATGCTGAGTGCCTTCACCGCAATCGATCAGGTACCAGCCCTTGCCGGCAGAGGCGATCAATGCTGTTGCGCTGACGTTGCGCTGGCGGGTCGGCACGCCGGCAGACGTGCCCAGAAACAACAAATCCACGGTGGTTCTCCCTGGCGGATCGGATTTCAGATCTTGCGTGCAGTTCTCGGTGAGCTTTCGACAATCAGCGAGGCGATTCGGATCCATCGAAGTACCGGGACAATTCATCGGACACCCGCCGTTGCGGTGTGCGGCCTTGGCACTTCGCTCGCTGATGATGGTCACAGCGAAACGGAGTCACTTAGCGGAGGTCAACTTGCCCAGAAAATCCAGGCCGATCGTCGACCGCGCCGATGCGGCGACCCTTTCGCAAGAACGCAAAGATGTGTTTTTCGCGGCGGTGCAGGTCAGCCGTATGGCCATGATTGTCACCGATCCAGCGCAGCCCGACGATCCCATCATTTTTGCCAACAATGCGTTTCTTGAACTCAGCGGCTACGAGCTGGAAGAAGTGCTCGGGCGCAACTGCAGGTTTCTGCAAGGCGAGCAGACTGATCGTTCCGTCTTGCAACAGGTCAAGCAAGCGCTCAAACATCAACACGAAACCTGCGTGGAGGTACTCAACTATCGCAAGGATGGCTCGTCGTTCTGGAACGAGCTGTTCATCGCGCCACTATTCAACGAGCGCGGGCAACTGGTGTATTTCTTCGCCTCGCAAATGGACGTCAGCCGCCGACGCGACGCCGAGGACGGTTTGCGCTACAGCGAGAACATGGAAGCGCTGGGCCAGTTGACCGGTGGCATCGCTCACGATTTCAACAATCTGTTGCAAGTGATGATCGGCTACATCGAGCTGATCCAGCACACCGCCAAGCGGCCGAGCATTGATCCGCAACGCATCGTGGTCGGCGCCGGCCACGCTCGCGCGGCGGCGGAAAAAGCACGTTTGCTGACCCAGCATCTGCTGGCATTCTCCCGCCGACAGCGGCTCGAAGGCCGGGTGATCAATCTCAATGCCTTGCTTGAGCGCTCTGCGCTGCCGACGCATGAATCCGCCGATCTGGAACCGCGATTCGAACTGGCCGAGGATTTGTGGAACTGCCGGCTCGACCCGGCGCAGGCCGAGATGGCACTGAATCATCTGCTGTCCAATGCCCGCGATGCATTGGGGCAGCAGCAACAGCAACAGCCCGTGATCACCGTGCAGACGCGCAACGTCGTTGTCCCGGACGCGACCGATCCGCACCAGGGCGGACTGGCGGCGGGGCGTTACGTCTGCATCGCAATCGCCGATAACGGCGTGGGCATTGCCGCTGACGATCTCGAAAAGGTCATGGAACCGTTTTTCACCACCAAGGAGGAGGGCAACGGTGCCGGCCTCGGTTTGTCGATGGTTTACGGCTTCGTCAAGCAATCCGTCGGTGTGGTCAAAATCGAATCGACACTGGGGCTCGGCACCACGGTGCGCCTGTTCTTCCCGGCGGATGACAGTCAGCTATCGGCACCTGGCTCCGCTGAAACCGCAGAAAATCTCAAGGGCACGGAGCGCATCCTGATCGTCGAGGATCGCGCCGAAGTTGCTGAACTGGCGCGCTTCGTACTGTCCGAACAGGGTTACCGGACCACCATCGCTGCAGACGCGAGCGAGGCACTGGCGATGTTGCAGAGTAGCGACTTTGAGCTGGTCTTCACCGATCTGGTCATGCCCGGTGAGATGAACGGGCTGGCACTGGCGCGGGAAATCACCCAGCGCTATCCGACCATGAAGATCCTGCTGACGACCGGCTACTGCGCGGACGAGTCGACGCCCAATGAGCTGGCTGACAATGAGTTCGAATTGATCGCCAAGCCCTACGCGCCGGTGGATCTGTTGCGCAAGCTGCGCTCGATGCTCGGCTGAAAAAACGAACTGTCAGTGAACGTTCGGCGTCCATCCTTAAGACCACATTGAGCAACCAGTGAGGGGACGATCCCCGAGGAGATGTTTGCTATGAGTGATTATCCGATGGACGAAACCGATTCCGATCACCGCAACCGCCAGTTCGGTCAGGCGCTGGGGCTGGATGCTGACGAGGTGGAGTCGTGGGTCAGTGCAATCGAAGAGGACGGCAGCGGCATGGGCTACGTCGTGCATTTTTCCAGCGAAACGCCGGTGGACGTACTGGCCAAGGTGCAAGGACTGGGCGATGACCTGATGATCAACATCGGGCCGATCGACTGAGCATCAGGGAGAACGGTTCATGCAGGAGCAACCTTTGGTGGTGATAAGCGGCGCCAGTGCTGGCGTGGGTCGCGCGGTGGCCCACCGGTTTGCCGCTGGCGGCTACCGTATCGGCCTGTTGGCGCGTGATCCGGCGGGACTGGCCGCCACGCAAGAAGAGCTGCAAGCGTATGGCGTTCAGGTCGAAGCGGTTAGCGTCGATGTCGCCGATGCGCTCGCCGTGCAGCAGGCCGCGCAGCAACTGGAAGCCACGCTTGGGCCGCTGGCGGTGTGGGTCAACGCGGCGATGGTCACGGTGCTCTCGCCGATAGAACAATTGTCCGCCGCCGAGATCGAGCGCGTCACTCAGGTGACCTATCTCGGTACGGTTCATGGCACCTTGGCGGCGCTGTCGTTGATGCGTCCGCGCAACAAGGGCCTGATCATCCAGGTCGGCTCGGCACTGGCCTATCGCGCCATTCCGTTGCAGGCCGCCTATTGCGGGGCGAAGTTCGCTGTGCGCGGTTTTACTGATTCATTGCGCTGTGAGTTGCTGCATGAGCGCCGCAATATTCGCGTGTGCATGGTGCAATTGCCGGCGATCAATACCCCGCAGTTCGATTGGGCACGCAACAAATTGCCCAAGCGTCCCCAACCGGTGCCACCGATTCACGACCCCGACGTGGCAGCACGGGCGATCTTCAGTGTGGTAAAGCACCCGCCGCGAGAGTTGTGGCTGGGGTGGTCGACGATCAAAGCGGTTGTCGGCCAATCGGTCATGCCCGGTCTGCTCGACCGTTTGATGGCGCGAAGTGCATGGTCCGGTCAGCAGACCAATGAGCCTGAAGACAACGAGCACCCGGACAACCTGTTCGAAGCGCAGCCGGATCGGCATCAGACCCGTGGCCGCTTTATCGGCCGCTCAAAGGACGCGGCGCTGGCCTTGACTTCGACTCAAGTGCTGGCGGTATCGGCAGTAATTGCCGTACTGGTGGCCGTGGTTCTATTACAGCTTTGATTGTTCCCCGTTAGTCAGGGGTTGACGGATTTCAGTGCGCCAGCGGAGGGCTTGAGTTTTTCCTGCAGGTCGCGGGCAGTTTTTGCCTGTTTCTCGATGTCCGGCAATGCGGATTGGGCGAAAGCCTTGAGCTGCGGATTTTGTGATGACATCGCTTCTTTCTTGAACAGCATCAGCTTTTGCTCAAGGGTTTCGGCCTGGCTGTCGATGTAAATGCGGTCGAACGAGTCATCCCTTGATTCAAGGCGTAGCTGCTTGGCTTTGGATGCCACCGAGGGTTCGGCGGGAACCACCATATGCTGGCTTTGCCCCAGCTGCCTGATTTGTTTATCGAAACGCTCATGGTCGGAGATCATTTGTCTGGCGAACGCTTTGACTTCGGGCAAGGTTGCCTTTTCCAAGGCGATGCGCGAACTGTTGTGCTGGAACAGGCTTTGCTGTGCCGCCTCTTCGATGAAGGCGTCGATAGTGTCTGCATGGCCTGGCTGGACGCTCATAGCCAAGACCGCAAGGCAGATCGCGGCGAGTGATTTCATGGCGCGTAACCTCCGCAGCATCGATGGATGGTGGCGGCCCGGGATCGGCTCATGGCTGCTGATAGTGGCCGGGGACGTTGTCGCCTTCGTCGGGCCTGGTGCGTTTCTGCACCTGGACGTCGCTCAGTGAAGCGGTCTTCAATTCGGCGAAAGCGGTCTTGACCAGGGTTTCAGCGAGACCCGGATCAAGGGTCTCGCCATCGTGGATCAGCGTGCGGCTTTGCGGCTGGTTGTCGACGATGAAACTGACGAGGTAGCGGTGCTCATGGGACATGGCTGAAATCCTTGGGTGCATGGCAGCAAAAATTGCAGTACATGCACCTTTGATGAACACCGCTGACAAGCATTCAAATAAACCCTTTGCAGGGCGACAGACGGTGCCGCTTTGCAGATGAAAAGGGCGTCGCTCAAATTTCCTTGATCGGCGTCTCGCCCTGTACGGCTTTGATCAGATTGATCACATGCAAGCAATCAGCCTTGTTCACATACGATTCGCCACTGGCCACGGTCTCGTGGTTGCGCGCGCGCAGACGCCAGCGCCATTGGCCTTTGCCAGTGCTCGGGGTGCCTCGGGTTTGTCGGTAGATTTCGAAATACATGGGGTTCGCTCCCTGCGATGGATGTGCGCGCCAACCTGTGTGGCGCATCGACGCAAGCCTAGCGCAGCGGGTTTTTTTGGCTATCGCGGATTTGTTTCCAATCGTTCGCGGATGTTTCTGAAAGACCCTGCCCAGAGCGCCGCGACTGCCCGGCGAATTGGCCGATATGACGCCGTGTCATGCTTGCACGTGCGTGCCTGCTACTGCTTAATACGGGACGGCTCATGGCCTCGAAAAACTTTCGATGACCGACAAACTATAAAAAGAGCACTCCTTTGACTGAGCACGGAACGCAACAGGCCGGGCAGGTGGCGTTGTCGCTGGTGATCCCCGTTTTCAACGAGGCCGACAGCCTCGACAGCTTTCTTTCGCGCATCGACGAGGTCTTTCAGGCGCAGGCGCTGATCGATCTTGAACTGGTCTTCATCAACGATGGCAGCACCGACATGACCCTTGAGCGCTTGCTTGAACGGCAGCGGCAAGACTCGCGTCTGCGCATCGTCGACCTGAGTCGAAACTTTGGTAAGGAAGCGGCGTTGTCGGCCGGTCTGCAAATGGCCGGCGGGCAGATCGTGGTACCGATCGACGCCGATCTGCAGGACCCGCCGGAAGTCATCTTGCAAATGATCGAGCGCTGGCGCGAAGGTTACGAAGTGGTGCTGGGTCATCGCGTCAGCCGCCGCAGCGACACGTGGGCCAAGTCGACCTCGGCCCACTGGTTCTATCGCCTGCACAACCGCATCGCCGAACAGCCGTTGCCGGAGAACGTTGGCGACTTCCGCCTGATGGACCGCTGCGTGGTCGATGCGTTGCTGACCCTGCCTGAGTCGCGGCGCTTCATGAAAGGTCTGTTCGCCTGGGTCGGTTTCCGCACCACTCATGTCGACTACGAGCGCCCCGAGCGCGTGGCCGGGCAAAGCAAGTTCAATGGCTGGCGGCTGTGGAACTTCGCGCTCGAAGGCATCACCAGTTTCAGCACCGAACCGCTGCGGGTCTGGACCTACCTGGGAGCGACAGTTTCGCTGGTGTCGTTTGCGTTCGCTATGTTCATTGTCCTGCGCACACTGATCCACGGCGTCGACTTGCCCGGTTATGCCTCGCTGATGGTCGCGGTCACGTTCCTTGGCGGTTTGCAATTGATCGGTATTGGCGTACTCGGCGAATACCTCGGCCGCACTTATATCGAATCGAAACGCCGACCGGTTTTTCTGGTGCGTCGCGTCTACGACCCCAAGGACTGACAGATGGATCTCAAGGAAACCGACATCCTCGGCGACAGTATCGATGAGCATTGGTATTACTGCTGCAAAGCGGCGGCGACCCGGCGATTGCTGGGTGACATGCCGATCCGGCGAATACTCGATGTCGGTGCCGGCTCGGGGTTTTTCTCGCACCATTTGCTGACCCACACCGACGCGCATGAGGCGTGGTGCGTCGACATCAGTTACCCCGCCGATGCGAGCGCCACCAGCGCGGGCAAACCGGTGCATTACCGACGCGGCATCGACAGCATCGATGCCGATCTGGTGTTACTGATGGACGTGCTCGAGCATGTCGACGACGACCTCGGCCTGCTCAAAAGCTATGTCGATAAAGTGCCTTCGGGCAGTCGTTTTCTGATGACGGTGCCAGCGTTCCAGTTTCTCTGGAGCGGTCATGATGATTTTCTCGAGCACAAGCGCCGCTACACCCTCGCGCAATTCGAAACCCTGGCGGGCGATGCCGGTTTGACCGTGCAGCGCGGCGCCTACTATTTCGGTGCGGTGTTTCCTATCGCCGCTGCGTTGCGCCTGATGCCTCAAGGTCCGCCGACCGCACAGCCACAGTCGCAACTCAAGCGCCATCACCCGTGGGTCAACAGCGTGCTCAAGACCCTGTGCCGGCTGGAATTGCCGTTGATGGGCAGAAACCGGCTGGCCGGTTTGAGCGTCTTCGTGCTGGCGCAGAAACCGTGATCGGCAGTGAGCGTTCAGCGTTGGTCCGCCGTGGTCTGCGCTTTGCCCTGACCGGGCTGTTCGTCACTGCGCTGCATGCGCTGGTGGCTGTGCTGTTCATCCGCTTCATCGCGCCCGAACCGCCGCTGGCCAATGGTTTCGCCTTTGCCGTGGCGACTGTTGTGTCTTATGTGATCAACACCACCTGGAGCTTTTCAGCTCGCCTGCACGGGCGCACGTTACTGCGCTTTGTGTCGGTCTCGGCGGGTGGTTTTCTATTGGCGATGCTGGTTGCCTGGGCGGCGCAAATGGCTGGGTTGCACTATCTGCTCGGGATCGGCGCGGTGGCCCTGACGGTGCCGGCATTTACTTTCGTTTTGCATAATTTCTGGACGTATCGATGAAGCCCTCGAACAGATCTTCAGCGTTGACGATTCTGCCGTTGCTGTTGGGCGTGCTTGCTTTTTTCATGGTGATCGGTCCGCGTGCACTCGATCCGCAGAACATTGCCTGGCTCAGCGAGGGCGATCCGGCTACGCATTATCTGGGCTGGGTTTTTTTCCGCCAGTCGCCGTGGACTTTTCCCCTCGGGCTCAACCCGTCCTACGGCATGGAGTTGGGCAGTGCGATCATCTTTTCTGACTCCAATCCGCTGCTGGCACTGCTGTTCAAACCGTTCAACGCCTGGCTGCCAGAGACGTTCCAGTATTTTGGCTTGTGGTTGCTCATCTGTTTCGTACTGCAAGCGTGGTTCGGCTGGAAACTGCTCGGCTTGATCACGGATAACGTCGTAATCCGGCTTCTGGCCACGGGACTGTTGCTGTTTTCCCCGCCGATGTTTGTTCGTGCCGGAGGACATCTGTCTCTGGCCGGGCACTTTCTGCTACTGGCGGCACTTTACCTGGCGCTGCATCCCGCGTTGCAACGGCGGCGGCTGGCCTGGGGCTGTCTGCTGGCGGCGACAGCTCTGGTGCATGCGTATCTGTTGGTCATGGTGGCGTTGATCTGGTTTGCCGATCTGCTCGGCAAAGTCATTTTTGACCGATTGACTCGCCGTGAGGGGCTGATCGAGTTCGGCGGTCTGTTCGCACTGGTCAGCGTGTGTTGCTGGCAGGCCGGATACTTCAGCATTGCCGACGGCGCCGGCAGTGGGGGGTTCGGTTTTTACCGGATGAATCTGCTGGCGCCATTCGATTCGGATGGCTGGTCGCAGGTATTGCCGGACATCCGCACCGGCGGCGGCGATTATGAAGGCTTCAATTATTTCGGCCTCGGTGTGCTGATGCTGTTACCGCTGGCGGCGGTGGCAGGGTTGCGCGGCGGGATTTCGCCGAGGGCTGCGCTGGGCGAGCGGTGGTGGCTGGTGTTCGCAATGATCGGCCTGACCCTGTTCGCGTTATCCCATCTCATCGGTGTTGGGACGCAGACTTTCAACTATCCGTTGCCGACATTCATCGAGCGGCTGGCCAGTATTTTTCGCGCTTCAGGGCGCATGTTCTGGCCGGTCTTTTATGCAATCGAACTGTTCCTCGTGTACCTGCTTGTGCGGGGCTTTCGCGCGCCAGTTGCCATAGGGTTACTCGCCTTGGCGCTGGTGGTGCAGGTGGCAGATACGCACAACGGCTGGGCGGGGCTGCGCGCATCAAGGATGGTAGCCCCCGCATCGGACTGGGTCAGTCCGATGCGCGACCCCTTCTGGAACAGCGCGGCCGGCCACTACAGGAATGTTCGCGGGTTGCTGCCGCAAAACCAGCCCGAACGCTGGCAAGCGATCGCTGATTTCGCTGGAGCACATGGACTGAAAACCGACTCGGTGTACATGGGGCGCATGAGCATTTCGGCGCTCGACAAGGCGCAGCGCGTGGCTCGGCATCGGCTGCAAACCGGAGAGTACGAAGCCGATTCTCTATATATCCTGGACGATGAAGCGCAGGCTCTGGCGGCCAAAAGCGTTCACAGCGATAGCGATCTGCTGACCCGGGTCGATGACTTCGTTGTGCTTGCACCAGGCTGGAAGCGTTGTCAGCAATGTCTGCCGATGATCGATGAGGGGCGGGCGCTGGCATCCATCGCGCTGAGCCGTCCTGGCGTCGTCTACACATTCGATCGCAAGAGTCGACAACTGATCAAAGGCTGGGGGGCGCCGGAAGCGTGGGGCACCTGGAGTGAGGGCCATGACGCGGAAATGGCGCTGCGCGTGCCAGCGCAAGCTAAATCGATTTCGATCCAGGCGCTGGCGTTCGTCATGCCGCCAACTCTTGCTCAGCGAGTCATCGTCAGGCTCAACGGCGTTGAAGTTCTTTCGACTCGGCTGACAGCCTTTCAGGGCAATTCTCTGGAAATCCCGTTGAATGAACAGGTCAGGCAAACCCTGCCGGAGGATGGCGCGGTGAGACTCGAGCTGCATTTGCCGGACGCTGTCAGCCCGCGCAGTCTCGGAGTGAGCGATGACGCGCGCGTTATGGGCCTGGGCGTGGAATCCGTGAGTGTGCAGTAAATCGCGTAAACGCTGATGGACGTCGGGTCCCAGGCCTTTCTACACTGCCGCAATTCCGGGGAGCAGGGGCGATGGATGAACCGCAATGAACTACGCAAGGCCGACATCAACCTGATGGTGGTGTTCGAGACCCTGATGCTCGAACGCAACGTGACCCGCGCGGCGGAGAAGCTGTTCCTCGGCCAGCCGACCATCAGTTCGGCACTCAACCGTTTGCGCACGATGCTGAATGATCCGCTGTTCATCCGCGTCGGCCATCGCATGGAACCGACGGCCCGCGCCGAAGACATTTACCGCCATCTCAAACCGGCACTGGATTCACTGTCGGCGGCGCTGAGCCTGACCCGCGATTTCGATCCCGCCACCAGCACCATGACCTTTCGCATCGGCCTGTCCGACGACGTCGAATTCGGCCTGCTGCCGCCGCTGTTGCGCGCGCTGCGCCAGGAAGCACCGAGCGTGGTGTTCGTGGTGCAGCATGTCGATTACTGGCGCATTCCCGACCTGTTGGCCGCCGGTGATATCACCGTCGGCATCAGCCAGACCCGGGGCCTGCCGGCCAACGCCAAACGCAAACTGCTGCGGCACATCCAGCCGAGCATCCTGCGTGCCGATGCCTCTGATACGCCGCTGACCCTCGACGAATATTGCGCTCGCCCGCATGTGCTGGTGTCGCACACGGCCAATGTCAGTGGCTACGCCGATGAGTGGCTGGCGGAACTGGGCCGCACGCGGCAGGTGGTGTTGTCGGTGCCGCAATACAGCGCATTGCCGGCGTTGCTGGCCGGCACCGACCTGATCGCCAGCCTGCCGGATTACACCGCAGCGGCCATGGCGGCGTCCGGGGCGCTGTTCCAGGAACCGTTTCCGTTCAAGACGCCGACATTGGACCTGTCGATGGTCTGGCTCAGCCACGTCGACAGCGACCCGGCCGAACGCTGGCTGCGCTCGCGGCTCGAAGCGTTCATGAGTGAACGGCCGCTGATTCCGTCCTGACAAGCACCACACCACCCTGTGGGAGCGAGCTTGCTCGCGAAGCGGTTCGGGAGGCGCGGGTGTGTAAACTTAAAGGACGCTTTCGCGAGCTGGCTCGCTCCCACAAATGACGCTGTGTGATTGTGGTATATGTACGCCCCCCGCATCCGCCGACTGGAGATCCGCAATGCCACACCTGCACATGGAATACACCGCCAACCTGACGCAGTTGAACGCTGACATCGCCCTGATTCGGCTCAACAACACGCTGGTCGGTTCCGGTCAGTTCGGCGCGGAGTTCGATATCAAGAGCCGCGCGATCAAGATCGACAACTTCAAGGTCGGCACGGCGCAGGGCGAGCGCGCCTTCGTCCATGTGAAACTGGCCTTGCTCAGCGGGCGCTCGGCGGAGATCAAGAAGCAGCTCTCGCAAAGCCTGCTGGCGGTGTTGCAGGAACTCTGCGAATGGCCGGCTGGGCTCGAAGTGCAACTGTGTGTCGAACTGCTCGACATCGATCGCGAGTCCTACAGCAAAGCCGCGATCGGCGTCTGACGCTCAGGCGTTTTCCAGCTCGCTGCACACCTGAATCACCTGCTCGCGCAGCCAGACGTTGGCGCTGTCCTGATCGGCGTTCTGGCTCCACTGCATGTCGAGGGTGAAACCCGGCAAGCCATTGGGCGCCTCGCAGTGGTTGAACACCGCGTCGTTGGTCAGCAAACGCTGGATACGTCGGGGCAGGGTGAGGATGAAGTCGGTGCCGGTGATCATCTTCAATGCGGCGCTGTAGCTGTTCGATCGGGCCACTATCTGGCGCTTTTGCGCTTGCCGCGCCAGCCAGCCGTCGACCATGTTGGTGCTTGATGTCCACGGCGTCGGGAACACATGCCGACGCTCGGTAAATGCTTGCAGGCTCAGGCGCGGCTCCAGTGGCGTGGCGCGTTTGTCGAAGACGCAGACCAGGTCATCTTCCAGCAGCATCCGTGATTTCAGATCTGCATGCTGGCGGTGAAAGTGCGGGCCGAAACTGATCACCAGATCGAGGCTGCCGTCGCGCAGCTCTTCGGCCGGCACATCGGTTTCAAACTTGTGCATGTTGACCATCACCGGCAAGTCGTCAAAGTCGAAGCGCTTCAACAGGCGCGGCAGGATCAACTGCTCGAAGTATTCCGGGGCGCAAATGTTGAAAGTCACCGCCTGCCGGCTCGGGTCGAAGGCCGGGGCACCGGCGTGGCAGAGGTTGATGCTTTCGATGATCTTCTGCACATGGCCGTACATGCTGCAGGCCTTGTAGGTCGGGCGCATGCCGGTGCGGGTGTTGATGAACAGTTCGTCTTCGAAACTGGTGCGCAGTTTCTTCAGGCAATAACTGACGGTGGACTGGCTGACGAACAGGGTTTCCGAGACATCGGTGACACTGCTCTGCTCGTACACGGCGACGAATACCATCAAGTCCTGCATGTCGAGCTTGCGAAGCAAATTACTGTTCAGCATGAGTTCCGTCTCGCTGTGCCCCCTTGCGCAGAATTCGCGCAAACGTGTGCGTACGATCCTAACGGAACGATGGTGCCAGGAGAAACCCTTGTAGGACATTTCACGGACACATGTGGGACAGAAACTTTTAGCAACACGACGTTGCCAATCTCGTGCGCAAAAGATGGCCAGAGGCCTCTAGCCCGGGCGAGGCAAGTGGCGCGCGTAGTGGCGAGGGTCGAAGCGCATCACCATCAGCAGCATGATCACCATCACCGCCGTCAACGCCCACCACGCGCCTTCGAAATTGCCCAGCCGATCGCGAATCATCCCTGCCAACAGCGGCGAGAGGCTGGCGATCAGATAACCGATCCCCTGTACAAACGCGGTCAGGCCACCGGCACGCTGCGGCTCGTCGCAATGATCCAGCGCGACGATCAGGCTCATCGGAAACAGACCGCCAATCCCCAGGCCCAACAGACAAGGCCACAGCAGGGCCAAATATTGCGGGACGAGTATCAGCCCGCAGAAACCGCCGATGATCAGCAACAGCAGAACCGCCACTATCCCACGCCGATCACGGCTGCGATTGGCGATCGCAGGCACTGCCAGGCCGGAAATGACCTCCATCGCTGTAAGAAAACCCAACAGCAGCCCAGCGTTCTGTTCACTCCAGCCTTTTTCCACGTAATACGGGGCGAGCCAGGCGAGGACACAGGTGTAGGACGCCGTACCGAGGCCAAAGAAAATCGCCAGCAACCAGGCGCGAGGGCGGGTGATGAAAGACTCCCGCCGGGTCACCGTTGATATGGCTTGCGCGGGCTGCAAGCACCAGACCAGCAACGCGACCAATGCCAACGCCGCCCAGATGGCCAGCCCCACGCGCCAGCTGCCGGCCTGCACCATCACCAGTGGCGCGAACGAGGCGGCAATCGCCGCGCCGCCCATGATTGACGTGACGTAGACGCCCATGCATAACGCCACGTTGTCAGCAAAGCGCGATTTGATCAGCGCCGGCATCAATGCCTGAATCAGGGCTATGCCAATGCCGGCCAGCATCGCGCTGACGATCAGCTCGATCGCCGAATCGATAAACAGCCGTGACACGCTCGCCAGCCCGATGATCAACAGCGACAGCAGCACCGTGCGTCGGTCGCCCAGGCGCTGGCTGATGCTCAGGCCGAAAAACATCGCCAGTCCCATGGCCATCACCGGCAGCATCGTCAGCAGAGAGGCAAGCGTGAAGCTCAACGGTATATCGCCACGGATCGCCGACAGCAGCGGCCCGATGGCTGCCATTGAGGGGCGCAGATTAAGTGCGACAAGGATGATCGCGAGCATCAGCCAAGCGGCGGGGCGGGTGTGATTCATCGGCGGGCCTTTGAGTGCGGAGGCTGATGATTAGGCTTGGCGTCGCCGACGTCGGCAAATCAGAAAGTCGCGGGCCAGACCTAAAAACTCGATAACACCCCTGTCCCGATGTGGGAGCGAGCCTGCTCGCGAATGCGTTCCTCCAGACAGACATTCATTTGCTGACACTGCGCTTTCGCGAGCAGGCTCGCTCCCACAGGACATTGCGAAGTGCCTGAAACTGAATAAAACCTGAACCATTCTCAAATACTCGCAAACCTTCACGTTCGTACTCCGAGGCAACTAATCATTAGCATCTTTTTCACGAAAAATTGATTCGCTGCCGCCTAAAGTTTGGCATGCCTCGGTGAATGAAATTTTCACAATCGACGAGGCTCTTCTTTCAGGAACAGTCACTCATATGTTGAAGTTAAAAGCCGTGCACCCGGAATGGGTGACGTTGTTTGCCAGCGCCTTTTTGTTGCTCGGTTTCAATCTGGTGCTTTGGCAACATCTGTTCGAGATCACCGCCGCCGATGGCAAGGGCATCGCCATGCGCGTTGCGTTTGGCGTGATGATCTTTGCCGCGTTCAACATAGTCCTGACATTATTCGCTTTCCGGCCACTGCTTAAACCACTATTGACCCTGTTGTTTTTAGTCAGCGCCGGCGTGGCTTATTTCATGAGCCAATATGGCGTGATGATCGATGCCGGCATGTTGCGCAACTTTGCCGAGACCAACGTCACGGAAGTGCGTGATCTGCTCTCATTGAAGTTGTTTGCTTATATTCTCTTGCTGGGTGTCCTGCCGTGTTTGTTGTTGTGGAAAGTTCCGGTCAGTTATCGGCGCTGGCATCGCGAGTTGTTCAGCAAAGTTATTGTCAGTGTTGCCTCGGCAGCGGTGATCGGTGTTGTCGCATTGGCCAACTATCAAGGCTTGTCGTCGCTGTTTCGCAATCACCACGAAATTCGCCTGATGCTGGTGCCGAGCAATTACATCGGCGCATCCATTGGTTATCTGCAAGAGCAAGTGGTCTCGGCGCAGCAGCCGTTCATCAAGATCGGCGAAGATGCCCAGCGCAATCCCGACTTGCAGCTACAGCCACGCAAATCCCTCACGGTGCTGGTGGTGGGGGAGAGTGCGCGGGCGCAGAACTTCGGCATTCTCGGTTACGACCGAGACACCACGCCGCAACTGGACAAGGAAGCGGGGCTGATCGCTTTCACTGACGTGCATTCCTGCGGCACGGAAACCGCAGTCTCGGTACCGTGCATGTTCTCCACTATGGGCCGCAAGGATTACAACGCCAGCAAGGCCAGGAATGAAGAGGGCTTGCTCGACGTACTCAAGCGTGCCGGCATCAATGTGATCTGGCGCGATAATCAGTCCGGCTGCAAAGGCACTTGCGACCGTGTCACGGTGCAGGATGTCAGCAAGTTGCAAGACCCGGCGTTGTGCGCCAACAGCGAATGTCGCGATGAAATCCTCCTGCAAGGGCTGCAAAGTTTTATCGAACATCTGGACAAGGACACCGTGCTGGTGCTGCATCAGATGGGCAGTCACGGCCCCGATTACTTCAAGCGTTATCCCAAGGAGTACGAACACTTCACTCCGGTCTGTGAAAGTAACGCGCTGAACAATTGCAGTCGCGAAAGTATCGTCAACGGTTACGACAACACCTTGGTCTACACCGACCATGTGCTGGCGAGCCTGATCGATGTGCTGCGCAGCAATCAGGACAAAGTCGACACCGCCATGCTCTATCTGTCGGACCACGGCGAATCGCTGGGCGAATACAACCTGTTTCTGCACGGCACGCCTTATATGCTGGCGCCCGAGCAACAGAAGCATGTAGCGATGCTGGCGTGGTTCTCCGACAGCTATCAGAAGGCATACTCGGTCGACACCCATTGCCTGCAACTGAGCCGTGACAAACCGCTGAGCCAGGACAATCTGTTCCACTCGATGCTCGGCCTGCTGGAAGTGCGCAGCAGCGTCTATCAGCCGGCGCTGGACATGTTCGCCGGTTGTCGCGGCGCAGTGATCGACGGCGTGTTGGCCAAGCAGTGAAGCGTTCCCTGCCCGTCGCACCAATGCGACGGGCCTTTCTGTTTCTGCTGTCAGACTATTCTTGCTGACAGGCAAGACATTTCCTTACAGCTCTTGCCCTTCAAAGGCGCGTAAATCGTCGGTGGCGATATATACTGCGCGCCATTCTTCAAGGGAGAGCCGTGTGGCTATCGATATTCACTGGATTCGCGACAACGAAAGCCTCGCGCAGTTTTGCGCCGAGTGGCAGCAGCTGCCGTTCGTTGCCCTCGACACCGAATTCATGCGGGTCGACACCTTCTACCCGATTGCCGGCCTGTTGCAGATCGGCGACGGCAAACGCGCCTACCTGATCGACCCGCTTACCATCAACGCCTGGCAACCGCTGGCCGCGTTGCTGGAGAACCCGGCGGTGCTCAAAGTCCTGCACGCCTGCAGCGAAGACCTCGAAGTGCTGTTGCGCCTGACCGGCAGCCTGCCGGCGCCGTTGTTCGACACGCAACTGGCCGCCGCTTACCTGAACCTCGGCTTCTCGATGGGCTATTCGCGTCTGGTGCAGGAAGTGCTCGGCATCGACCTGCCCAAGGGCGAAACCCGCTCCGACTGGTTGCAGCGCCCGCTGTCCGATACCCAGATCAGCTATGCCGCCGAAGACGCCGTGCATCTGGCTGAGGTGTTCGTCGAGTTGCGGCCCAAGCTGTCCGCCGACAAGTTCGCCTGGGTGCTGGAGGATGGCGCCGAACTGGTTGCCAACCTGCGCCGCGAGACCGATCCGTACGAGGTCTATCGCGAGGCGAAACTGGCGTGGAAGCTGTCCCGAGCGCAACTCGCCGTGCTGCGTGAGCTGTGCGCCTGGCGCGAAAAAGAAGCCCGCGCCCGCGACCTGCCGCGCAACCGCATCGTCCGGGAACACTCGCTGTGGCCCCTGGCCCGCACGCAGCCGGATAACCTCGCGGCGCTGGGCAAGATCGAAGACATGCACCCGCGTACCGTACGTCAGGACGGTCAGTTTCTGCTTGATCTGATCAAGCGCTCTGGCAGTGTGGGGCCGGATCAATGGCCGCCGGCAGTGCCCGAGCCGTTGCCGATCGAAGCCGCTGCGTTGATCAAACAACTGCGCGCGCTGGGTCAGGCCGAGGCCGAACGCCTGGGTATTGCCCCGGAACTGATGCTGCGCAAGAAAACCCTCGAAGCGCTGGTCAAAAGCGGCTTCCCCGAGGGGCCTTACCAATTGCCCGATTCGCTGCGTGGCTGGCGCCGCGAATTGCTCGGCCAGAAGCTGCTCGACAGCCTGGCCACCGCCGGAGAACAGCCTTGAAACGTATTTGCTCCATCTACCAAAGCTCCAAGCGCAGCGGCATGTATCTCTACGTGCTCAAGAGCGATGCGCTCGAGCGCGTGCCGGATGCGCTGATGACGGCTTTCGGCAAAGCGAAGCATTCCTTCGATCTGGTGCTGTCGCCCGAGCGCAAGCTGGCCAGCGAAGACATCACCGTGGTTCTGGAAAACCTCGACAAGCAGGGCTATCACCTGCAGATGCCACCGGCCGAGGACGAGTACATCGAGCACTTGCCCGAAGAGTTGCTGCGACGCAACGACCCGGTCTGACCCGCGAGGCCCTGTCCTGGGCCTCGGTTAACCCTGGAACTGTTTTTACCGCGATGGCCGGCCCAAACCCGGCGGCTGTCTGCACGGTTTGCGAAAGGTTTGAAGATGCGCGTTCTGATTGCTGAACACGACCACGCGATATACGCCCGCCTGCTGCGTCAGGCACTGCCCGAGCTTGAAGTCCTGACCAGCGGCGACTCCGCCGAACTGGCGCGGCAGGCCGCCGATTGCCCGGTGTGGCTGGGCCAGCCGGATCTGCTCGCGACCCTGCTGCGCCAGGGCCATCAACCGCAATGGCTGCAATCGACCTGGGCCGGCATCACGCCGCTGCTCGCCGACGGCCTGCGCCGCGATTATCGCCTGACCCGCGCCGTGGGGATTTTCGGTCAGGTCATGGCCGAATACGTGCTGACCTACATCCTCGGCCACGAACGCGAAGTGCTGGCGCGGCTGGTCAGTCAGGTCGAGCGCAAGTGGGACAACCGCAGCGGCCAGAGTCTGGTCGGGCGCAAGGTGCTGATCGTCGGCACCGGTGACATCGGCCAGAGCGTTGCGCAGTTTCTGCGGCCGTTCGGCGTCGAGCTTTATGGCATCGCCAGCAGCGCCCGCGAACAGGCGCCGTTTGTCGAAGTCGCCGCGCTGGCCGATCTTCCGCGATTGGTGGGGGAGGTGGATTACGTGGTCAATCTGCTGCCGAACACCGAACACACCCACGATATCTACGACGCGGCGCTGTTCAAGCAATTCAAACCGACCGGACTGTTCATCAACGCTGGACGCGGTGTCGCGGTGGTCGATGCTGATCTGGTTGAAGCTTTGAAGGAAGGGCATCTGGCCGGCGCGGTGATCGACGTCTGTCGTCAGGAACCATTGCCGCAACGCCATCCGTTCTGGACCGCGTGGGGCTTGCTCCTGACCGGGCACAGCTCGGCACCGACCTCGCCGGCGCTGATGGTGGATTTGTTTGTGCAGAATCTGAAAGCGTATGAGGCGGGTGAAGCGTTGCGCGGCGAGGTGGATTTCACCCGCGGTTACTGACTCACCACCGATTTCGCTGTGGGAGCGAGCCTGCTCGCGAAGAGGGCGTGTCAGTCGACAACAGCGTGTCTGACACAGCGCTTTCGCGAGCAGGCTCGCTCCCACATTGGTTTCAAAGTGCAGCCACCAGTTTGCTCAGCGGGCGGCGCTGGCGCTGACAAGCGGATTTACCGACAGTCGCCAGCGCTTGGCCCTTGCGTCCGCTGGCACTAGACTGGCGGCCTTTTCACCACCTTGATGTTGATGCTTGAGCCATGGCCGCCATAGTCGAACCGTTCTGGAAACGCAAAACCCTCGATCAACTCGATCACGAGGAATGGGAATCGCTGTGCGACGGCTGCGGTCTGTGCTGCCTGCAAAAGCTCGAGGATGAAGAAGACAACAGCGTCTATTACACGCGCATCGCCTGCAAACTGCTGGATCTGAAAACCTGTCAGTGCAGCGATTATCCGAACCGGATCAAGTTTGTCCCGGACTGCATCCAGCTCACGCCGGGTCAGGCGGAAGAATTCAAATGGCTGCCGCCGACCTGCGGTTATCGTCTGGTCAGCGAGGGCAAGGATCTGCCGTTATGGCATCACCTGGTGTGTGGCGACCGCGATGCGGTGCACCATGAGCGGATTTCCCAGTCCGGGCGCATGCTCGCCGAAGGCAGCGTGCCGGAGGATGACTGGGAAGATCATCTGATTTTTCGCGCGGGCTGATGAGGTGGTGGGTTGTTGAACCCGTAAAGATCAAAAGATCGCAGCCTTCGGCAGCTCCTACAATGGAAAACGTGATTCCGTGTAGGAGCTGCCGGAGGCTGCGATCTTTTGCTTTAAAGCCTCAGACGCCGGCTTTCGGCGAGGTCAGCGAATCATTGCCGGTAACGGTTGCCGTTTCGGTGGCCACTTCGGCATTGGTCTTCAGCTTGCTCAGCTCTTCCCCGGCGCGTTCGATCTTCGCCCGCACGTTGCTCATGTCCTGACGGCCTTTTTCCAGCAGGCTTTTCGCCGAGCAGTGCCCGGTAATGCCACGGGCCACGGCCATGCCGCCGAGCGCCACTTGAATCAGGCCGAACACGCCGCCACGGCGCAGGCCCTTGCCGACCATCAGCACGCCGCCGGTCAACGAGCCGACGCGCTCCCAGCCATGCACGTTCTTGTGCGAAGGCGACTGGAACGGGGTGGATTCGATGCGTTCTACGCGTTTGAGCTCGCTCATGGTCTATCTCCAGGCAGGGTGCGATTGATAGATAAGCTGACTGCCAGGGCGGTCAGCTTGTTCCATCGAATGTGCGACGCTTCAGCGGAATTTCGGCCCGGAGCGGGTGTTCAGGCCTTTGGCCATGCGGTCGTAGAGCACGACGTTGACCGTGGCGGCGAGGTTCATGCAGCCGGTGGTCGGGATGTACACGACGTCTTCGCACCAGTCGCGAATCTCTTTATCCAGCGAGCCGTCTTCCGGCCCGAAGATGTACAGGGCGCGGTCGGGGTGGGTATATTCCGGCAGCGGCCGTGCGCCTTCGACCAGCTCTACCGCAACGGGCACGCAGTTGAGCGGAAGGATTTTTTTCAGGTCGTCGATGCCGATCAGCGGGATGTCGTAGTGCACGCGTTTGGTGTCGGTGACGAAGTCGGCGGCGCGTTCATAACGCTTGCCGGTGTAGAACACCGACGCCACGCCGTAACAGCCTGCGGCGCGCATCACCGAACCGACGTTCTCCGGTGATTTTGGGTTATACAAACCAATGCAGCTGTACCGTTTGTCTGCCACGAGCGGGGTGCCTTCGAGAAAAAGAGCGCGATTATACGGGGATTGGGGGAGGGCGGGCAGATTCGAGACTTGTGGTGTCTGGCAGGCCGCTTTCGCGAGCAGGCTCGCTCCCACATCCCCTGTGGGAGCGAGCCTGCTCGCGAAAGGGCCAGCTCAGGCGATGAAGATCTTCAGTCTTCTTTTTTCATCAAGCCAGCGAGGGCCGCAAACGGATTATGCGTGGCCTTGGCGATCTTTGGTGTGCTCAGCGAGCCTTCGCCGAAATACTGCTGATCGGTATAACGCGAGTGTTCGTTGTCGTGGCAATACAGGCATATCTGACAGTGCAATATCAAGGTATGCGACGCAGACATTTCTAAAATCTATTTCTCATAGGAAATTGTGAGGACTTTGACAGCTTCGTGATCTGAGCTAGGTTTCTATGACCACACGCCCGCCCCGCGAAGATAAGTTCATGAAAGTCATATTCCCGGATGCTAAAAAAATGGAAGATTTAGGTTATGCCAAGCTGGCATATGTACCCTTCTTAATCGGTGCTGATGGGGATTATCCGGTTGAGGCGAATAGATACCTCCGGGAGCGAGCTTGTCTTGAGTGGCGACCTTCGATTCCAGGGAAGCAAGGGAGCTATCGCTTCAATACTCGTCAGACTGTTGCAAGCCTGGATGCGATGGCTCGACGCCTTATGGAGTTCTTACTGTGGTGCAATAACTCAACCCCCCTAATATGCTGGAAGGACGTAGTTTATCTTGATGACTTGATAGATAAATGGCAGGTGGGGATGCTTAGTGGAAGTGCGTCCAGAAGCCGAAAAAAACTTGCAGTAGAAACTATAAATGCTCGGGTGGCAGAAGCTTGTTACTTTTTATCATGGGCGGCTGAGCGCGGTTATCGTGAGGCGTTTTATGTTATGGCGAGTAAAGTTGGTTTGCATGATAGATCCTCTAAAAGGGGGGGCAATGGCAAGGCATCTAGGGCAGGTGAATTGGTTTCACGCAGACGTTCTTTATCTCTTCCATCAGACGTTGTATTGGCTCGTTGGCATTCTAATTTGAAAATTCGCTATGGGGTCGTGTTGGCTCTATTCGCTGAATTTTTAATGCGAACTGGCTTGCGCATTAGCGAGGGTACAAAGTTTAGGGTACAGGATTTGCCAGAAAGAGAATACGGTCCAGAAAAAAACGGTTGGCGAGAGGACTGGCTCCAGTCCGGTGAAATTCCCTGCACCATATGTATGGGAGTAAAAGGTCCGAAAATAGCACGTGGTTCAGCTGAAAGTTCAAGGCCTCGAGTAATTTACATCCCTATCGAGTTAGCAGATAGGATGAATCACTACCGGCAAGAAGGACGATCTACCTTGATTTCACGATGGGTGTCAGCTGGGAAATCAAAAGACGAGCGTGACAAGCGCCTGAAATCGAAAAAAACCGATGCGTTTTGGTTAGGGAAGCGAGGGAAACCTCTTTCTAACTCTTGGGTAAGGCAAGCATGGTCTAGTGGCGCAACAACACCTTGGAGATGGTGTCCTCACATGGCGCGACATTTGTTTGCGGTAAATACATTAGTGAATTATATGCGAGACTTAATATCTCAATTTAGATTTTCTACGATTCCAAGTGTTGGATGGCTGCACGGACTTATGGCAGGGCAAATATCTATAATACTGACCCCGCTCATGGGGCATATGAGTGAAGAAACTACTTTGTTGTATTTAAAGGCAGCCAAGGAGCGTTTAATGATGGAGTTTCAGCATCCAACTTTAAGGTGGCTTGATGACTGTGATTCAAGATAGCGGTGCTACGGTGAGTTATAAGGAATCGCAGCATGTTCTTAGGTGTAGTCATAACGAATATATTTCGGCAGGTTTAAGTTTTAATATAAATGAGTTTTGGGCTGGTACGAATAGCTCCGAAAGCAGAAAAATAAGCGTAAATTGGGCAGGTGATTTCACTGGTCGCCCAGGATTGGCGAATGATTTATTCGATGCTATAAAAGGTGCGGCTTTGAATAAGAAGCCTGCATCGATAAGGAGTTTGATTTCCCAGTTAAGGGTTTTTTGGCGATTCTTGGACGCGTTTGAGTTCTCGCAAATAAATAAGGAGAGGTGTCGGGTTGATAGTGTTATGCAACTCGAAATGATTCATGGAGTGAAATGGTTGCGTCCATTATCGGAAGAATACTCTGCGCCAAACCCCGAGGTCTATAGAGTAATCTCTTCAATCATTCAGAATTCGCTAAATAACCTTGGGCTTCCACCGATATTTTGGCCGGTTGCACAAAACAGGCCCGGGGTTTCTCGGAAGGATAGTCCCTCGATAGAGCAGGGCATTAAACTTGTCCGCATTTTGACTAGTGAAGCTCATAAAATTTGGAAGCGATGGGAAAGAGCGGACTCATTAGCTGAGCTCGGAAAAGTGTTAGATTCTGATTTTTTGAGCTGTAAACGTAATTATAGCGTTACAGAGGCGGATATGCATGCCACATATCGTTATCTCATACAGAAGAGCGGTAATCCACTTCCGTCACTCAAAGATTTCTGTCAGTTCATAGGTTTAAAGTGGGGGTGGATGCCAACGAAATGGTGGCCTCGGCACCCCATTGGACACGAGCGTGCGGGCGCTCCCATTAACCTTGAAAATGATCTTTTACCTGGCCTGTACCCAACCGGTGGGGATTTGTACTGCCTGAGCAACTTGTTAATGGCCAGAAGCGGTTGGAACTCAACCACTACTTTTGCCTTGGATTGCAGCAACCCCGAGCGATGGTTTCGCTCGTACGGGGAGGGCTTGGTGTGGATGTTCAGTTACAAAGAACGAGGTGGTAATTGGCAGGATACAATCTCTCCGGAAAATCATGCGGGACATAGCTATCAAATTATTAAACGACTTTTAGATCGTAATGCAAAACTGAAAAATTTAATAAGTGTCGATCATTCTAAGTGCGAGCTTTTTGACATTGCATTGAGAAGCCCTTGGATTGCAGTTCACGACAGCAAAAATATCGGTGTTCTCGGAGAGCACTCGATGAATCAAATGAGGGCATACTTGAAGTCTCTTATAGAAAAATATAATCAAGCAAAAGATTGCGCTGACAAGCTACCAATATTTAGACCGTCTGATTTTAGAGATGTTTTTGCGGAAGCAGTCCACAGAGGTGGGAACTATTCGATACTCCTAACTCAGATTTCTTTAGGTCACAAGTCTTTAGCTACTACTAGACGATATTTGAGATCAATAGCTTGGAGAAGAGAGTCGGAAGAAAAACTCAGCGATTTAATTACTGAGTTGTTTGATCAGATTGAAATTCATCGAAAAATAGATCTTGCAATCCTTAGAGCTAAAGCGGATGGAGTGAATGTAACACAAGAGCAGATAAGCAGACTAGAGTCATATAGAAAAAACATTACGTATAGTGGTTTGAGTTGTTCTGATCCATGTAATCCCCCTGAATGGATAGATCCGCGAAATCCAAGAGATGGGTCTACTAATTGCAGGCAAAGTCATCGATGCGCTAGTTGCCCAAAAGGAAGAGTGTTTGAAGAGAGTTTGCCTCATATAGCTCGATATACCGCCGAGTTGGAATGGAAGCGTAAAAATTTCGGTGATGTAAGATGGTATCAGTCCTCAGATTGTTTGGATTTCGAAGTTTATAATGAAACGTTGAAGCAGTGGCCGGCTAATAAAGTAGAGTTTTATTTGAATCTCTGGAGAGAAAAAATAGACTCTGGCGAACACAGTGTCCTTATTTTGTCTGCTGGAGTTTAACGATATGGCTTATTCACAAAAAGAATCGGTTGTTTTTCAAGAAGTTTTGAGCGACGGTATTGAAATTTGTGATGTATGTAGAATGGAAAAGGAACAGTTGTTGGAGATGCAGCGCCGCTTGGGCATGGGCAATCAATGGGGGATATGGGAGTTTTCCTCAAGCTCATTGCCTGACGGGCAAATGCAACACCGATCACGTCGAATTATTGAAATGGTTAATATTTTGCCTGGGCGAGATGAGAATTGTGTGAATGTAAACAGAGCTTGGGCGGAAATAGTCAGGTATGGAATTGTTAGAAGCTTGGTTGCGGGGCTTAAGAACATTGTTAAAGCTTCTACATTGAGTACGGAGTTGGCAAATTTACTGTTACTGTCGCGCAAAGTTTTATCGTATCCGCCTTCTGATACCGAGTTTTGGAGTGTGCTTACAGAAGAAGATTTTAAAGATTTAAAATCATCAGGATCGTCCTTAATCAAAACGCTAGTGAATTTTCATCTTCGCGGACTTATCCCTGACGCGCCATTGTTGACTGCACGAGTTGAAGGAGTTTCGGCAGAGCGCGATCGATATGGAGAAAAAGATAGTGAACGTGCAACTGAAGGCTCACGCAAGTGGCAACCGTTTCCCGATGTGTTCACAAGCGAATGCGGATGGCGATCTATAAAAATAATTAACGAATTGGGACCGACGTTACTCGATGCGTTAGAATCTGCGATGAATACACCCGTTTCGAAAAGCCTACGCGTACGACCATTCCATCCTAGGACTCAGCAAATAAAGAACGCTGAATTCAGAGACAAAATTATTCGGGAGTGGGATTGGACGAAGCCCGATGGTTCACCTTTAATTGAGTTGGGCTATGAACTGGAATTAAAGGCCACTAGACGTAGAGGATTTATACTTCATCAGAAACTTCCCGTCATGGAATGGCCGCCTAAAACTTTTGCCGACGCTTGGAGCATGCTTTGCATTCTTCAGGGCGCTCACTTGTTTCCTGTTTGTCTAGCCAGTGGACCTCGCGCCTCAGAGATTTCTAGCTTAAATGTCAATTGTCTTCAGGAAAAGGAACATTCAAGCAGATTGTTAGGCAAAACTTTTAAGTTATCTGATGAACACGGTGGTCGTATTCGAGATTTTCCTGCTCCAGCCATTGTGGTCGCAGCTATAAAACAGCAGATCCGGCTAAGCGAACTTGTAAAGGCAAGGGGAAATGTGGTTGGTGACCACCTATGGGTTCATTTGAGGGATTTTGGCCGATCCCATATGGGTACCAAGCATATTTCCCTAACTAAATTTATGGATGTTTATTGCGCAAAATTAAAGCTAAAAAAATTGCTTTCCGTAGAAGCGCCTAATATGCATTTGCATCGCTTTAGGAAAACATTAGCTCGTGTGGTCGCGCTTTCCCTTGTAAATTCCCCTACTATATTGATGGATTGCTTTGGGCATGAAGATCCGCAAATGACAATTCGAAGCTACATATTAAGTGATAAACAGATTGCTCGTGATGTTTTGGTTGTTCAGCGAGAGTTGGTAATATTGATGGCTGTTGATATTATCGCTGACGTAGCTAAGTTGGGAGGAGCGGTTGGTGAGCAATTGCGTAATCGAAAAGCTGAATATTTGAAATTGTTGGGCAAGTCTGAGTTTGAACCTCAAGATGCTTATGAATTTGCACGACGTGAAACATTTGATGGAAGGACTTGGATGTTAGTTGCACCAGGAATATATTGTACATTACCTACAGGAGAAGGTGGTCCCTGTTCAAAGTCACAAAACGGAGCCAATCCATCATATTGTCAGAGTGGGTGTTCGTTCCAGTTGTTGTCAACGTATAACAAAGTTAAGGCTGAAGATGTTATTCCAGAAATAATAAATAATCTTCAACGAGCGGTCGATGAAGATGAGCCATTACTTATCGCACAATGGTCTAGTCAATTAAATAATTGGTTGTCTCGCTGGGAGGACCTCTCAAAGCAGTGGCAAAACCATCCTTTAGTTAAAAGTTATGCGTCGATAGCCGAGGTTTTGCATGACACATGAAAGCCCGCTTAGAATTTATTCGCGATCAAGAAGTGATGAGGTTTTGACGAAGCTGAGGAAAGCTATGGAGGCAATCGAGAGAGATATTGAAGAAAATGACGGTTTGTATCCATATAATAATGGGAAATTGTCCCTTGCTGAAGTTTGTCGTCGTGCATCGATCCATAAAGTCACTCTTCAAGGTGGAAAGCATAATAGTACTACAAAAGTTGTTCTTAAAGAGTGGCTTCAAAACTTAAATAAGTTGGTTGCGGTTGGAGCCAAGACTGTCCGCAAACGTGTCACTGCTTCGGCAGACGAATGGCGAAATCGCTATTTCGAGATTGCGCGAAAATATAATGAGATGTACGCTATAAACATTGTTTCCATGCAAGCTAAACTTGAAACGGCCGAGAGTCGAATTGTTGAGCTTGAATCTGAAAATGTAGCTTTGCGCAAAAAATTGTCCAAAAGGGGGGCAGCGTGAAAACAGACGGAGGACGTCAGTAAGATGTCTCGTAGAAGCGCTGCTATGCCGACTTTAGGCATTTTAAGTTTCGACTAGTCCTTGCCCCGTTGACCGATCGAAAACCACCGATCGGAATAGCTAAAACAAAAAATACCGTGCCAGCCATACCAAGTAGGACAGCGAGCTAAACAATTGAGTCTTTTTTCATATCACAGCAGCCCAACCACCGTGTGTCAGAGCATCTTACGATCAAGATCAAAATGGATCATCGTCTTCAACAATAACCCGTTCCAGGGCCTCTTAAGAGGACCATGTTTTGGGCCACTTCCGTGAACTCTTAGGTTCATAGTTCTTTGACCAGAAAGGCATCAGAGCAGGAAGCGCTGAAGTCAACGCCAGCCAAATCACGGAGTGGGAAGCTTGGCCCTGTTCATCTGATGATTCACGGAGCGCTCGGAGCGATCTAAATGGTTGCTGGAGCAGATGCTCCAGCAACCATTTAGAGGACGCTGCCGAGGCCTCTCCTTGGGCTGCCAGTTCTTCCCAGGCGAGCGCCATGCCATGCAGGCGAAGCTCTTTAAGTTACGCCATCAAGTCACGCATTTTTGGCTCTCCTCATCTTCCGCTCGCAGTTGGCCATACCTGGCCATTTAGGCAGCCGGTGCGACCTTGCGCTGAAGGCTCGTTTCCACTGACGGTGGTGTTGCGCTGGACGTCGGTCAAGCCAAGACATTTTGGAAGTGATCCGCGCTTGAACTGCCAGACTCAATCACCAGTTCCACGGCCACCAGAATGGAGTCCAGACCGATAATGGACACTGCAGTCAACACCTGGGTCATGAAGCGATCGCCGTTAGCATGACGCTGCAGGCCACACTCGATCAGCGGCATGTAGTGCTGCCAGTCTTAGCTGACTTGGTCTAGATCAAAAAGGCCGCTTATGATTGGCGATAGAAGTCTCATCGGCAACGTCGACGACCCGCGAAGGGTAGAAAAGGCTGGGCTGTCCCACTGATCGAAGCGCTCGCAAGGCATTCGCTGAGCAGGCGAGTACTGGAGACACGCTCAGTGCGACCGACATAGCAGTTGAAAGCGCTGGGCGTGGGCATCATTTCCACCCGCTCCAGCTATAGGACATCTGCCATCGTAAGCCCTATGTATGCGGGTCCGGGAGCTCGCTCCTGATAGCTCGGCAGCGTTGGCTGAGCCACAGATTCACCTCATCGAAAGTGAAACAGCGAGTCTTGCGCATCGAGCCAGATGCGTCGCCAACTGTCTCGGCCGTTCTTCTCGACGATTGCTTTTTTCCAAACTGAGGCTACTCGCAGAAGTCTGAGTCGAACAAATAATAGGAACAGATCACTGTAAAACGAGCGTTGACCGGCCGTTCCTTGTATATGCTGACTTTGTCCACAGCCTTTTTAATGTTGTCGTTAATGCCGGGATATTGATACAACTAATTTTGAAGAGTGTAATCCATAAAAAAGACGCCCTTGTGGGGCGCCTAAAAATTCACCTTTAATGTCGAGGAGCTTCTAAGGGTGAAATCGGAGATGCTATAGAGTGAAATACCGCCTTTACAAAATTCTCATAAGGGCCAGCAGTGCGCTACTATTGTCGTATGGCTCGTAGAGGGTAAGTTTCCTCTTGGTCGAAGTAAGGTTTCAACTAAATTGCAACTTCTATTGTTTTATATTGAGATGCGTAGTTTCCAAAAAAGAAAATGCATGTTTATTTCTCTTCTGAGTGATGCTGTTATTGGGAGCAATGGTCTTTACTGTTGAATAGCACCCAGAGACCTCGAATTTCACGCTATAATCTTTTACAGATAATATTCTTAAGTAAACGCTATCACCTATTATGATTACCTTGCCCGCACTTCTAGATAGTATTAGCATGATTTTCTCCACTCCATAAAGGTCCGGACAAGATTTCCACAGGGCAGCTAGTTATACAAGATTCTTTTTTATAAAAACAACGATTTCATAAATTTTTATACTTGTTGATTTTATTAGAGCTTCGAATTGGTAATTTTGCTCGATGTGAATCGTCCCGGGTTTTCTAGGCACTCTACCGCCATCAGCAGTGAAAAAAAGGCTTCGTCGCTGAATATCTGCTACTTTGTTGACCAAGCGATGATTTGGCGTTAAAACAGTTCGAGCACCACGGCCAAATACAGCCTGTCTTTATATGTTCAGATGTAGGTACTCGTCGAAGACTTTATTAATATCTACCCATATAGGATCCCTCTGGTACCTATCCGCCATTGCATTGCTAATGTGATCGGCAAAATGCGAGCGCATACCGGCTGTTCTCGCCATCTGAGAATCTGAGCATGCCGAGTCGGCCTCCATCGAAACCTGGGGGCTGACCTCAACGACAAATTTAACGTCAAACAAGGCTAAGCTGGGCGGTTATTCTATGCCGAGTTCGGCGCTTACCGATTCAGCGATGGTTGAAGAGTATTCCGACGATATCAGCATTTCAATACACATCCTTGAGGTCGGCTGGAGCATCCACTTCCAGATTCGGTAAGGATCATCTTGCAACGAATCAGACGTTCAACGCTGCTTCTCACGCTCGGCGTGGCTTTAAGAAGCGTTCGATGTCCGATTCTGCGCGGAGGACCACCTTACTGTGTTGTATGCTCGCCGCTTCTACAGTACCAAGAACACGGTGTCATTTTTTAGGTGCTAAAGTTGGAAGTCAGGCGCATCTCCAAAAATGCAGTGTCATATTGCCCGGTGTGCGGCGCCACAATCTGCGCGCGGACAGCCTGGGCAATACCGTGTACATGAGCTAATCCTTAGCGGGACAATAAAAATGAGCGCAGGTTGCGGTTTTTCTAATGCTGTAATGCTCGGATTTGGCCGGTGCTGAACCACAATGAATGCCATATTTTGCATTAGTTAAACGGGACATATTAATATCCGAAATCGGCATGCAAAATCGCCGACTCAAAATTAAGCACCCGGTATTTTTGCATCAAATATCAGGAGGACGTTGCCAGCATAATCTCCTGGCTTATAGCCACCAGTTGGTTCCTGCGGAGTAATTTCTAAAAGCACCCTAGAGCCTTTTGTAGCGTCACTCGCGGGCACCACTTCCTTCGCATTCACATGACTCAGATCTACTCTATTGAGTGTAACCTTTAGGTCAATATTTGATTTGCCATCCGAGATGTAGGCTGGAGTTTCCAAGCGAGCTTCTATTCCATTAGCGCTATGTAGAACGTCAAAATGCTTGCGTAAACTTCCTAAGCTAGAGGTGGCTGGATTCCAAGGGAGTATCTGTGCATTATGAATCCAAGATGGATCGCTTGGTACGATATAAAATGAGCGAGAAGGTAATGATACCGAGACTTCAAAGTAAAGAAGCTCTGTGTCTTTAGCGAACGATAAGTTAGAAAAAATCAATAAAATGGCGAGTAAGGCCAAGTAGTATTTTCTTTTCATGATATTATCTAATACTATTTTATTTAATTTGTATCAAGGACAGAAAGCCGTCTTTTGGCTGGTCCTTCGATAAGCGTAAAGCTATATTTTCTTCCTTTTTCTTTATTAAAGCTAAAAACTTTACTAGGTAATACATGACTCTTGGTAGTGGGCTGGCACTCCGACTCGACAACCTGCGAACAATCTTTAAATTCATCGACAATCACTACCGTATTGCCATTATTGCGCAATTCATATTTTTTTTCCGAATCATCTATAATAGTATCAAATTGGCTATTTTGAGGTTGAACAAAAAAAATAGTACCGAAGCCTGTCATGACGTTAAGACCTGCAGTAAAACCTTTTTTGTAATCTTTCTGCTCTTGATTTGAAAGAATAAGTTGTTCTTCCTTTTCAGGTATGACGGGCACAAAGCGTACGCGAAAATATCGTTCTTTGTATCGCTCGCCCATGAATACCAAACGAGTAGCCTGCATACCTTGCGCAGGAATAATCAACCGTGCCGGACTAGCGACTAGCCCGTTCCTATAACCTGTTCCAGCAGAATCCTCAAGAAGGCTCTCACTAGTAGAACCATCCGCATTATAAAAAATTTCTAACACGTTTACTTTGACGAAAGCCGTGCTATCACCGCTATTGTAAATACGTTTTAAATAGGTCGTTTTACCGGCTTCCATATAGTCATATATAGGGCCAACATTAATCTGTGGCGCAGCTGAAGCTTTTGCACATATTATAAACAACGAAAACATTGAAAATATAAATCTCATAATTAATTACTCACAAATAAGCAAGTTGCAAATCAGATTTAAAGCACGGAATCCAAAATTATTACTATTTGGCCAGAGTAAGTTGTGTTGCTCGACGAGCCAAGTAGCGACGTTATTGCTGCTGAAGGTATATCAAAATGGAAAGTCCCCATGCCCCTACCTTCGTTTCCGGTGAGAATTGGGTCGACGTAGGTACTATCTTTCAAGTGCACTCGCTTTAATGGAGCGCCTGTGTAAGTAAAATAATCAGGTAAACTAATAAATGTATCAACTTCGGTCACATTACCTATGTTGTCTCTTAGTTGGCATGCGCCTGAAGTGCTTTTAAACTGGCACTCAAGACCGACTTTGAAAGGACCGGTTGAGCTAAGGTAAAAATTCTGGTCCCGAAAGATACGCGAAGGCACGCGGCCTCGGTCAATCCACTGCCGCCAACCACCTTCGGGTTCCAGCACTATCTTATTACCATTTGGCGGCAGATCCACTTTAAGGGAGTGCTCGACTGACAAATTCACGTCCAATGTTAGGGTATTATCATCAGGGAACAAGTGATCTCCCATATGAAAATCACCACCATTTCCTACGCTGTAGGTTATTGAGCCGCTGTAATCTCCAGCAATCATGTCCATCGGTTTAGGCGAACGTATTTCGTAGAAAACATCAAGGTTATTAATATTGAGAAAGTCTAAATCTATTGAATTCTTAACATAACAAAATCCCTGGTTTTCGAACTCCCAGGAAAAATTAGAATAACTATTGAATCGCTTATAATCGAAACTAATATCCCCAATACAAGGACCGGATGGATCATCTAATATACTGCTACTGCTTAGATCATCCCTCAACCATAGATGAAACTGAGCTAGATAGGCAGCGTAAACACCGTTTTCCCTACCCAGTTTGGTATTGGACAGATTCGGGGTATTAAACCTGCCTCGGAGAGCAACGAACCGAATCTCTACCGTTTCGGTTCGGTTTGTTCTGGCATTTACGACATCAAATCTCCTCCAATCGGTTGGGATTGTTGCGCCAACACTACTATGTTCTGAGATTTTTCCAGCAGACTTGAAAGTTATAGGAAAGACCGAGCTTTGAGTGGTTTTATTATTGCAAAGGTAGTTACTAATACCAATGCACGCAATGGCTGGACTAAGAGACGTATATTCAAATGAATTTTTGAATCCGATCGTAGGGTTATTGCGAAAAACCCCAGACAAACCAATGTTAGCCGCTTCAGCTGAAAAGGAAAGCAAGAAAAGCAAAATATTAATTAACTTAAATTTAACTTTCATTTCGACCTACCTCTTGCGCTTTAAAGCCTGCTTCGGCCAAACTTTCTGGTGTGCATCTCATATCGCCAGCCATCAATACATCATTTTCTTTTCGATGCTGAGCTGCATCTAGTCGGAATCGACAAAGCAGCTGATTATCCTTACGCACCTCAAGTGTCGGCTCGCCAGCACTCATTTGCATGGAGAAGAAGCCATCAACTTCGGTGATGCCGCGACTTGCATGATTAATTACGTGATGGCCCTTTAGAGGCTTGCCTTGTGAATCCAATAGACGACCGAAGACCGTTAAGACTTTCATAACTCGCACTTTCCTAAAGTCGATACCACCTTTATTCATGTGATAATTCGTACGCGGTGGATCAATACTCGCAGCAGGCGCGTGATTTCCCTCGAGATCAAAACCAATTGAGCTATTTCGATAGGCTATGATAGGTATAAAATTTCGACCAGGAAGCAATTTAGTACTGTTGCCACTCAAATCATCCGCGCGTAAAACAATGTCGTCAATATCCGACTCGACATCAACGATCATCCCTGCACCTCGTGTTTCTCGCTGACTTGTAAGCATCATTTTTTCTTCACCGACGACAAACGTGCTTTCCAAATTAAATCCTCCTGTTAAGTTTCCGTTATAGGAAGACCTTTGGATGTACCCATCGCCGGCAACCATTTTGCTATCAAAATAAGCTTGACTTGCGAGGCCAATCCCATATGTATCAGTGAGTGCCGTAACTGATACATTTTGCAGTAAATGGTCTTGGATCTGTTTACGCCAACTTATTGAAGCGTTGTGATCACGAGCCCCGTCGCGCGCGGTGCGTGACCCAACAGTACCAGTAATATTTTCGCCGTCCGCACCTAACGCAATATTGAGACTTAAATCAATTCCTCGGTTACGCGATACACCGCTGCTAAAACTAGCTGGACGATCAAAAAGAGAAATACGCCAGCTAGCATCATTTGCAAATAGCAGCGATCGTTGCGACCAACCTATATCTAGTCCAATGCCTTCAGTGTTGCCGTCGCTGTGAGATATACGAGCATTCATCGAACTTTTACTACTAAGGCGATGATTTACTCCTATGGAGGAGTTGCTACTTTCGCCAGAATATACGCGCCGTTGTTTCAGCCGCGTGCCATCGGGGAGTCGATCGTAAGAGTTAGTAGTATCAAGCCAACTTCGATTATGGCTGAGCATGATACTTCCGGATTTATAATTATAGAGGCTTTGTAGATCGATCCCAGTGCCATGATCTTGTGTCTGGTAGATGTTGGCATACATGCTGACGTTATCGGCCATCATCCAGTCTAAGGAAGTGCCGGATTGCCACTGACCTCGAACTTGCCGTGCCGACAATCCAAGAATCGCACGTGGATGTGCTAGATAATTGAAGGAAGCTCCAGCAGTCATTTCTGCGTCGGATTGCTGATCCCAGTTGCTGAGCAATTGAGTTTCCCTTCCGGCAAACATATTATAACGCCAGCGACTATCAAAATTTCGCCAATTATTGGGTTTATAGACGAGTTCCTGAGTGGTTGTGGTGATTTTACCATCTTCAATTAGACGTATTTCAACTTGGTAAATCCCGCCAGGTAATTGGCGCGTATCAATGGATTGAAGCCCAGCTGAAACAGCCTGAGAATTGATTAAAGCGCCATCACGAAAAATTTCGACGGATGCTTGGCGATTAGCAGTGACGTAAATAGGATAAATACTCGGCAAGGGGTTGCTTATTGCGAGACTATCGGAGCTACCAACCATGATACCCAACGCAGTGTCAGGACTAGATCCAAACTGGCGAGGCGGACGGGTGAGCCCTTCAGAGTTGGGAGTAAAATAGCCAAGCCTCGCAAAAATGCCCTCCATTTCACGCTGAGTGTAGAGCTCATTTATGGAGTGATACGTTGGAGTATCTGAATACCCACTTCGGACTAAGTGCATATTGACGACTTGGCTCCAGTTGCCGATACTACCCGAAGCCTCCAGGCGAAGGCGTCCTCCTATCTTTTCATCCTGACCTCCACTTAGGTTTAGTTGGTTGTGCAAGATCAGTCCTCTACTGCCCGACTCGGGTTGATCGTGGTATTGCTTGGTTTTAAAGTCGCGCTCAGCATTTAGAGTCAGAATTGACACCATGGAATTCTCTAAGCTGTAATCTAGTGCGAGCATCTCGGTGTTACACTGACTTGAGCAAACACCAACACTAACTCCTTTTTTAAGAACTGCCGCCCACTTCTCTCTATCGGTTGAATTAAAAGAACTGTCGTTAGTGTCTGTAAACTCCATCAATGTTACTTTGTCATCCCGAGACAATACCACCAATGCTTCGCCTAATAGTTTTTGATCAACTTCGATACGAACTGCAAGAGGGACGTCAAAAAAATATTGTTCAAACTCCTTAGGTAAATCTTTCGCCTGAGCCAGTAAGCTGCGGTCTGTTGAATTTGCAAAAACGTATCCTGCGATCAAATTTGCAAACAAGAACGTCGTTAGCTTGGTAAAGAAGCTCGAGTTTTTTGATAAAGCCATGGTTTAGATTCTTCACAAAATAGCGGACAAACGTGCGTTTATCCGCTATGGCTAGTTTGCTTAACAAGCAGTAATGGCGTTAAATGCCTGCATCGAAAACCAGATTTACATAGCCAGTGTAGTCACCAGCTTTGTGATCTTTTCCTTTTGCGCTAATTACAAGTGCAGATCGGTATTTGGTTTTTCCTAAAGTATCAGCAAGAACGGTCTTGGAAGCGGTTGAATCCAAACTCACGCCATTAATAGAAACATCTAGATCAATGGTGTCAGAGCCTGAAAGCAATGTAGCGGGGCCATCAAGCTTAGCGTCTATTTTCCCGCCAGTATTAAGTAAATCAAATTGCCCTCGAATTTCGTCTAAGTTCATTGTGTTAGGGTTGAACTTCATTTGCTGGACACCGTTGATAAGATTGGCGTCGACAGGAAGCGCATAGAAGACGGCCGATGGCACTACTGCCCTAACCTCAATTGAGTGCCTTGCTGTATCAGCAGCCATAACTACAGATGAACTCAGCGCGGTGATCGCGAGAGATCCGGCCAGCAACAATTTATTTGACATGATAAGACCTTTTCAACTGGATAGTAGTATAATCGCGGCCATTGCCTACTCGGCTGTACCGTCTGATTCACGAATTCGATGCCTGTAAATACATGCTCGCGTTTTTTTGTTGTTCTGCAGGTCAAGCGAGCACTCGCAGAAATCGACGGCGCTAAATTACGCGATACGACGCAAAAAACAGAATGATATGTTGTGAATTCATAAAAGTTAATATTTGTGAAGTTTTTTCATAAGTCGTCACATATTTCAAGCAGCTTGACTGCAACTGGAGATATATTCTTAGATCGGCAGTAAATATTTTGAGGTGAGGTGTATGGGTGAAGTTGCATCTAAGTACGAGAGACAATTGTCCTTTTTATTTACGGAGTCCCTTGTGGGATTCGGATATCCACGGTTAGATCATAATGAAATTTAATGCGGTATTGGATGATATTCAGTGTCGTTACATAGCTGAGTTTTGGTGTAGCTATGTGCATAGCTGTTTCCGTTGCTTATAGATTGGAAAGGAGGATGGAAATGATTTTGATGCGTTTGATTAAGTTGCATAGTCGCAGGTTTTTATGTCGCTCCGATATGCTAGCTTGCGATTCAAAATAGCTGAACTATTTTAAAATTAAAATCAGGCGTTGCGGTAGACTATCAGCTTTCATGGGTGTAAAAAGATGGTTGATAGATAATTCTATTTATTATATTTAATCTCCGGACTTACATAAGCAATAGACTTTAAGGAAAATCATCACTTGGGGAGGGTTGATTAGTAAAACAAGTCAAACGATGGTGGCGCTTACATTTGTGGCAAATTGCTACAAGAACATGTTTCGTCGCGCGGGATGATTGCGTGCTCGACTTTCGTTCAGCGGGTTGTACAGACCGGCGTGCGACACCAGGTGCTGGTTGATGCACTGCGTGGTGGTGCTGAGCAAATGTGTGGATCGAGCCGATATAACACTGATCCAGATAATTGCACTAGGTGGGGAAATCGCCCAGTCGGCGCCTAGCCTAACCCCAAGTCATGTAGCAACGGCTTAGTTTGCGTGTAAAGGTTCTTTTGAGACGTTGTAGCCACGTCTAACCCCTAGGTAACTAAATTCAGTCGCTTCGGTTGCGAGAGATAAGCTTCTTTCATTTCCGTTTTGCCGCTCTTATGAATTTTTTCTCATATTTGGAGAACTATTTACGGGAAATTCAGCTTCACAGTAGCTCGCTAATCCAGTGATTTCCGCGTCAGGCGTACTCACCATATGCTGTATTTGGACGTTAGCATAGCCGCGATCGTGATGCTAACTTAGGGGTTGGCAATATTATAAATAAAGTAACTCTGGCTATGCTGTTAACTCAAGTTCTTCCTAGTGGTGTGATATAGAGTGAGTCTTTATAGAATATAAATGATGTTACCTCCGTTATATTTTGGTGATATTGATCTCGAACTAAAAAGAAACTTTCGGCTGCTGGTCTTATTGTGCTCAAGGGGCTTTGAGCGCGGTATATAGGGCTTCGATAAAGTATGTGGTTTTTATATGGATTTCGAGACCGCCGTAGCAGGGTGGTAACGCCTACGGCCATTGCAGACAAAATAGTGTGCTGCACGCACCGAAGCTGCGCCAGAAGGACAATTTATTTTCTTTATTCATAAAAAATCATCTAGCTCATGATTTTTTTGATTATTTTTTACTTAATCTGAATGCATGCGGTGCTCGGTCGCTGTTATATTGTGCTTTGAACATGTCTTAAATCGGGTCTCCTAAATGTCTTATCTTTTTTTGCTTATTGCAGTTTGTGCCGAAGTTGCCGCGACGATGTCTTTAAAGTCAGTAAGAGGGTTGTGTACGCCCCTCCCGTTGTTAATTGTAATTTTAGGTTATGGTACTTCTTTTTGGATGTTGAACTTGGTAGTTCGCACGGTTCCAGTAGGAATTGCGTACGCGATATGGGCGGGCTTGGGGGTTATTCTTGTAACCGTCGGTTGTATTTATTTATATGACCAAAAGGTTGATTATCCCGCAGTGATTGGCATGTCTTTGATAATTTTGGGTGTTTGCACAATTCAAGTGTTTTCGAAGATGCAAATATCCTAACGACCGCCTGCACGCCTTAAACCGCTGGCACTCATAGGTTGTCTTTTCAGATTGTGAACTTTGAAAGCCACTAGTCGGGGGCTGATGTTTTATTCGATGATGTATTAAACCTTATCTTCTTAGCATAATCCGCAAGAATATTGCCTTTACGGTTTGCTGTTAATAGTTTACTTAAATGATCTGTATCATGGTTGTTGTACTGATGCTATCATGCGATAGGTACATTGGCTTGCTGTCTATTCTTCTTCAGAAAATTAGTGTGCGAATCTAAGGTTTTCAAACCCGAGATATCTTCGCTGTGCTCTTGTGATATTTGATTAGCACGAAGTCCTTCAAAAAAAGATGTGTTCTGGCCGTAACTATCTATAAGCGTTATGTTCATCCAATATCATGCCTTCAAGTATTAGACTACTCCATTGGCAAGCGTGAACGACCTTCTGTCTGTCGTCAGTAATCAACAATGTCCTTTGTAGAGTTCGCCTGGCGGCGAGGATGCAGGGCGGTGGCATTCCTGCCGGCCAGCGTACACCGATAACGACAGATAAATGCCCAGCGCCGCCGGTATCAGTCTCATCATCTCGCTATCGGACGGTTGCCTTCAATTTCCTCAGGCAGGCGGGTATTCAGGCAATAGGGTTCCGCCCAAGCGGTGACAGACGTCGAGTTAAAACGACCAAGAATTCATGGCCTTTCGCGCCTTATCCACGACCGAGCGGCTGAAGTTGCGCGGGCTCTTAACGCTGAGGGTTATACCGGCTACACGGAGGTAGTTGACCGTCTGAACTTCGGTAACGGCGTTCAGTGGGTTTCATTCGACGAGTTTCGCGCCTGCTTTGCTGGTTAAGAAGGTGAGGTCCCGTGCTGGAAAGCTGGCTCCAGAGATTGATGCGTCGGCGGACGTTGCAATTTCTGCGGTATGGACTTAAATTCAAACTTCAAATGTACGATTTTCTTACCTCGGAACCATCGAAATGAAAGACGGCATTGAGAAATACCTTGGCCAGTTCTGGGATAAGCGTGCGCTCGAAATCGTTGATGACCCGCTGTCAGTTGATGACTTGGGTGCGCCGATGGAATCGGTCATGGCTATCGAAGCGCTGGTTGAAATCGGGAAAATGTTGAAAGTCAAAATCCCGGTGGATGTCGTGATCCGCAACGGCGGATACGAAACCAAAGAACAGTTCGTCAAGCTGGTCACGTCAGGAATACTTAAGCACCTGAAGGAAAAGACCCATGCATAGTTCGTCGCTGGATGATCAGGACAGGCTGCGCCTGGCTGAGCGCCTGCGAGATGCTCGGGAATACGTAGGGCTTTCCCAAGATGAGGTGGCTCATGCGCTCGGGGTCTCCCGTCCGGCGGTGACCAATATCGAGTCGGGCAACCGCAAAGTGGAGGCGACGGAGCTGAGCAAGCTTGCCAAGCTCTACCGCAAGTCTATGGAGTACCTGATGACCGGAAGAGACCCGGCGCCTTCCGGCCCCACCCAGCTCGCGTTTCTGGCCAGAGCAGTAAATGGACTTTCGCAGCAGGATATTGATGAGGTAGCTCGCTTCGCCGAGTTTCTCAAGCACAAGGGACAGTGAATGGGCTTCCGCGATGTTGTTTTGCGAGCAGCACAGCGTGCGGTCGAGGTCATCGATGAGAGCGGTGCTATGGCTCGCATCGAGCAGGACGGATACACGCGAATCGACCCTTTCCAGATCGCTGCTGATTCTGGGGTGATGGTCATGCTGCGCCCGATGGAGAAGCTGCTCGGGGCATTTCTGGGTGATGAAACACCTGGAATATTGGTCAATGTGGATCGTCCGGCAGGCCTGGTTCACATGACCTGTGCCCACGAGTTGGGTCATTTTTTCATGGGTCACGGCAGCAGCGCCGACGAGAAAATCTATTACGGTTCTCAGGCTGCGCTCGTCGAGCAGGAAGCGGATCAGTTCGGGTACAACCTGCTGGTGCCTCGCAAACTGATCGTCAAAATCATGCAGCGCAAGCAATGGACCAAGCAGGCGCTGTTCCGGCCTGGCGTCCTTTATCAACTGGCGTTACGCATGGGGGTCAGTTACGAAGCGGCGGCATGGTCGCTCAGCCGACATGGCGTCATGAGCGCTGATCAAGTCCGGGAAATGTTGCGGACCAAGCCCGCGATGATCAAGAAAGCGCTGCTCGGCGACCGTTTGGTGGATGCCCGCAAAGAGGTTTGGCTGCTCGACAGCGATGATCGAACTTCAATCCTTGAGCCTCGCCCGGATGATCAACTGGTTGTTCGATTGCCAAGCCGGGCGCCATCAGGATATCTCTGGGAAGCCGATTCCGAAGAGTTAAAGGCGCGGGGATTTCATCTGGAGCCGTTGACCGTACCCTCGACGCCTTCAGTGGATAAGTCGCCGGTTTTCGGCGGTACAGAGATGATGGACTACCTCCTCACTGGCGGAAGGGACAGTGATTCAGAGCCGGTAAACGTGCGGCTCTCGGAGCGTGCGCCATGGGATGCCTCGAGCGCAGCCGCCGACACATTCAGCTCATGCGCCAAGTTTGAGTCGTTGAATCTCGGGCTGACACCGCACTCGCGTAAGCAGTTGCTCAAGGACGGGCTAGCGTGATCATCCCTAAGGTGGTGCTCGATGGGTTCGGTTCGCCAGCAAGGCCTCAGGGGCGACGTCCGACCTGTCTGGCATTTGCATTGTCGGATCTGAATCGACCGAAATCGCCTGCCGATTTGAGTCCTGAATACCTTTATCGGGCGGCCGCCATTTTGACGCCGGATTGGGTGCCAGGCAGCGGAATCACTTTCGATGCTATGCGAGAGGCATCTCGTGTCGGTCAGCCGGAGGAAGCCGCGTTCCCTTACTGCTCTGAAGAGCCTTTGCTCCCCATTCCCGATCTGCCCTCGGGACTTCAGCATTACGGTGACTTGCTGCAGCGAGTATCGGCTGACCCTTCCGATATCGCCTGTTTTATAAGTGCCGGTCAGCCGATCGGATTGGGTCTGCGGGTAACGCCCGAATTCTTCAAACCTGAAGCGGGCCTAGTGGCTTTCGGTGATCAAGTCATGCCAGGACTTCTCCATGCGGTAGTTGCCATTGGCGTGGGGCATGAAGATGGAAATAGTGCGCCATGGTTCTACGTGCGCAATAGCTGGGGCCCCCAATGGGGTGTAGACGGACACGCCTGGATTTCAGGTGCCTATGTAAGCGCGCATGCGGAATGTGCTTTTGGAGTAGAGAATGGCAAAACTGATCGCATCTGAAAGTTTGGGGCAGGCTTGGGTGGCTGCGGCGCGACATCTGGCAGGATGCAAGCAGCGCAAGGATCGGAATTTGATCCTGGAGATCAGCGCTCCTCAGAAGCTGGGCAAGGATGATCTGAAAATCATCAAGGCCGTGGATGCGGCATTGCGCAGCAGTCGTGAAGACCTGAGCGTCGAGACCGTGGCGGGCACCATTTTTCCCAATGGGTTGGCCCGGCGATTTTCTCGTCCCGAGCTATACACAAATTACTTGGCGTTGCTGGCCAAGGGCAAAAAACGCAGTTCGTGGGGCACTTATGCTCAGCGCATGATGAGTCGTCCGAGCCGAAACGGGACCGGGACCATCAATCCGTTGGACGACCTGATTGAGCGTCTGCTTCAAACGCACAACGGTACCAAGTACCAATCGGCGTTCGAGCTGGGGGTCAGTGATCCCGATATTGATCTGGCACCGCCACTCGACGGACATGGGTATGAATTACCGGTGTTCGACCCATCTCGAGATGCAAAACCCCTCAACGTCCCTTGCTTGAGTCATCTGAGCTTCAAAATCACAGATGGCAAACTGGACCTGACCGCGATCTACCGCTCTCAGTGGTACTGCCAGCGTGCGCTGGGCAACCTTATCGGCTTGAGCCAGCTTCACTCGTTTGTGGGCAAGGAATCCAAATATGAATGTGGAGTGCTTACCTGCATCGCAACGCATGCGTATTTGGATACGGAGACCTTTGGCAAGGTGGGTGTCACCAAAGGTCTCTTGGCTTCTCTACCTAGTTGATAGCAATCGTTAGAGCCGTGAAGCCTAGCGACTTCGCAAGCAGGTATTTGGATGATAGGTGAGTCCAAGAAGTGCGATTGCAATGACGCAAATGCGTTCGGGGTGCGAGGGTTCTGGCTGGATCGGCAAGGCCGATGCCCCCCTAGCTCTCTAGATCAATTTGCCCAGAGTTTGCTTGGCTTTCGCTAATGGCCATGTCGGCGTACGCCTATTTTAAGGGCGTGCCCACAAGCCTGCCGGCGCAGCAGGAGAATGAAATCGATCATTTGCTGTCGCATAAGTGGCAGCCGTTTTAATCACCCAGTGCTTGATGGCCGGACGCTTACGTTTTAAGGCACTTCATAATCATGAGCGGTGACATGCGTAGGCAAGTCTCCTAATGCCACAGGCGGCATCCAGCCCAGCGCCGATATGCACTCCATGCATGCCGGACCCGGTCCGCCTTCCTGATTGATCGGCTGAAAAACGTGCTGCATCGATTCACACACGCTGCACTCATCTTGCAGGTTCTCCTCCCTTAGAAGCACGACCAAGGGTGCTTCCCCCTGCAAAAAAGGGGGTATGGACCAGTGCGTTACGCCCCAACTCCTCGCGTCCTTGACTGATGTTGTCCTTAATTGGTACGACTGCGTGAACATGAACGTTTGCCCTTTGGGTATCAGTCCCTGCTCTGAAGAAAATTGCACGAGCTCCGACAATCGTCGTCGTGTTTCCTCATCGAATTCTTGACCGCTTTCGCGTGCTTTTTCCAGCGCGCCAAGGGCAAGGGACACCTGCCTGGTGCTAACAGCCTTGGCGGCAATGGCGCTTGTCTCAGCAGCTTTATTCGACGCCTTTTGAAGCTGAATTTGGATGAGTGGAGTAGGCGCAAATTCAGTCTGCCCTTTTGTCAGATTGCATGGCCCGCACGCCGGCATCCAGTTTTCATATGAATTGATATCGAATGAATCCTTGAGGCCGAATAACGATCGAATAACCCTAAATTGGACCTCGTCCTTGAGAAGCCGCTCGGGCAAAATGTGATCCACTTCCATGGAGGTGAAGTACAGTGGGTGGCGGCAGATGTAGCACTTCATGCCGTGGTTTATAAATATGGCGTACCGTTGGGCAGTAGTGAATTTATACGTCGACATTTGCAATCCCTATCGTTCAGGCAGCGTAAATGCTGGGCTGCCATTGATGATCCATGGCCTAGCTTGAACACTCTGAAACCAAAACTCGCGGATTGGAAGTCACCCGTCACTCACTTATCTACTTCCTCACCTTTCTCAAGAATTTGGTGGAACCATAACTAAAGAATTCTTGGCTTCCTTAACTTGGTTGAAAGGAATTGTTAGAGCAGCGAAGCCTGGCGACTTGCTTGAGAAATTAGGGGGCGCAGGCCGTAGAGTTTGGCCATCCCTGCGCGGAAGTCGCGGACTCCCCCGTAGCTCGGGTGGCGAATGGTTTCTATGGGCAGGCCAAAGCGCGACGCATAGTGCGCTGCGTCCTGACCAATCGCGATAATCTTCCTGATTCTAAGCCAACTGAACAGCTCGCTATTGAGCTCATCCACCAATGCCAGCTCTTTTGCGCTGAATTTGCGGTTGGTGAATGGGTTGCCTGGCTCATGCGGATGAAATGGGAAAACATTCCACAGCAGGGGAGGAATATCGACGGCCTTCAGGACGGCCCAAATCTCCGCAGCAGTACGTTCGGCGATTGCTGGGCCCCGGGTCGCTTGTTGCGACTCGCATCCTGGATAGACGCGAGTCATCTCGGAAAGGTGGAATTCGTCGGTAAGGGCCAGACCGGTCCGACGTCCACCGCGATATCCCAAATCACGCCCCATCCAGATGGTGTCGGTGCCTAGATTGGATACAGCCTGAAGATAGGTTTTCAGGTTTTTGCGACGAGAGGCGGCAGCGCCCGCGCGATCATGCACAGGGCAGGTGTCTGCGTACGGGTTGAACACATTGTCGAGACTGAATTCAGACAAGGCCTTTACGAAGGATGTAGGGGTCATTGCGTTTAGGCCTCTTTGAGGGGCTTGTGAAAAGTCAGCGTCCCTTCAGTAATGTTGACTACCACCGAGCCTCCTCGATGCTCGCGCAGTTCGCGGAACATTCTGAAACCTTCGATGATGGCAAGCTCCCATTGCCAAAGCTTGCATTGCTCAACCTCGTAACCTCGAACCATCCCTTGGATCTGCTTGAGGAGGCCGTAGTCGAGACGTCCAGGTTGAGTTGCTGCGTAGTAGTCATATTTTTTCGCGTGGTCGAAAATCCACGTGGCGATGCCTTCTTCAATGATCGCTGCGCGAGCGCCATCGTCGTTCTCATCCTTAGCGGGGTCGGATTTCCGTTTGCGCTTGAGCAGTGCTCGCAAAACTGGTGACCAACCCAGATGCGCCACATAGGCCAAATGGAAGACATCGTGGAAGCGATAGTCGTCAGGCTCGTTGCTGTTGTCTGTAAGCCGGTCACCGATATAGACGCCATTCAGGCGCTGAACCACATGCTTGTTCTGGCCTTCGCCGCGTTCGATGAATTCAATAGTGAATTCGCGCTCGAACTGCTCATGCTCCGGAAAGCCTTCATCGAAAAGTGGAAATTCACGCTTCTGTTCACCTGGCCAGCGACTGGCCGTTTTTTCCAGGTTTCCCAAGGCCACATCTTCAATGTTCAGGTTGAAGCTGGAGCAGGTCTTGGCGAGTTCCGACAGCAGCTGTCCGAAATAAGCCTCGCGCTTGGGTGGCGCCATACTCGCCAAGCTGGCATGCGACATCTCAGCCAGCACGCCGGCGCTCAGCGCAAGCTTACCCAGTTGCGTTGGGCGGGGGATTGTATCCTCATCGCGCTGTGTTTCGATAAGACCGTCTATCTGACGGAACGTAATCGGCGGCGCGGGAGCTTTCTTGCTTTCGCCGAACTCATCGCGAAGGACAAGAATGCAGTGCTCCCCGAGAGCGTCGGCGGGGATTTTCAGAAGGTGCGCCGCAATGGTCAAGTACCACAGCGCATCGCCCAGTTCTTCTGCGGCCAAGTCGTTTTGTGCGGCCTGCAAACGGTCACGACCTGCTTTTTTCACGGAGGAAAGTAAGCCGCCAATCTCGCCAAAGTATCCGAAGCGAATGTATTGAAGGCTATCGGCATCGTCCTCGAAGCGCATGCTCTCCCGCGCTTTGAGCATGTACTTGGCTACGGTAAGAGCCACCGGACGCGGTTGAGGTACTGGCGCCATCAATCCTCCTTGATCATGTTTAAGCTACCTCATGCGAGTGCCAGCACCTTTTGTCCTAGCACTTGCTGCCGTAGCTCCATCTTCAGCTGTTTGCAGCGACCGACGATTGTCTCGCGATCAGCGTCGATTGCTCCCATTTTCAGCGCGCGTTCACGCACCGAAACGGTCACATCGTAGTGCGGGTAACCCTTGGATTGGAACCAGCTTTTACGCAGGCCCAGTCGAGAGGCGAACGAGTGAAGCTCATCCAGCGTGTCCGCTGCCAAATGGCACCAGAGCTTGCCCCGCCACAGGATCTCTTCTGAATCGACGTAGACCGCCATTCTGCTCGCCTTCTGTGAAAATATGTGCAAATATTTTGCACATTATGGGAAAAAAATTCAACTCTTCATCCGACGTAGCCTTAGTTGGGGCGCAGATCCGTCAAGCTCGCTTGGGTCTTGGACTAACGCTGGTTGAACTCGGCAACGCGGTCAACGTTCATCATTCTCAGATCTCTCGCTACGAGCGGGGGCAGATGAACAGTGTCGGCAAAAATTTGCATAAAATATGCACATTTTTGCAAATTAAAGACGATCCGCGTGAGTATTCACCCAGTGCCGCGAGCTTGGGGCGAAAAGTGGACGAGCTACTTCGAGTTGCGCCGGGGTGCGAGCCGGCAGTGACGAAGTTGGTAGAAGCTTTGGAGGAGCTCATCGCCGCGGCGCTTACCGCAAACACGTCTGCGAGCAGCTCTCTGTCGTCAGTCGATTAACACTCACTGATGCACAAAGCGCCCGCTTATCACTTTGCTTGTGACTTACTAGGGGGGGGCAGCATGGTGATTGCGTCACGTCCTTGACCGTGCACACGGCCAGTACGAAGATTGCAGTCGTATGGAGCTAGCCTGGAAATCCACAGGTGTGTAAGTTTCCTGGCTGTTTGTTGGCTGATCGCAGGTCTGACTTATGAGCACGTCACGTATACGCCCAAACCCAAACCGACAGAAGAAAGGTGCGAAAGCTCGCATCGAGAGTTTGAGGCGGGTTGTAGCAAAGTCCAATCGAACAGACGTTCAGCTGCTTGATCGACTGGCGGCGGGCACGGTGTCGCTTGAGCCTGCAGGACCTTTGGCAGGTAAAGTCTCCAGCGGCTTGGCGGATGTGTGCTCGGAATAGGCTGAATCGTGCAACTTGCCTGGAAACGCATTCTTTCGAGAGCCAGCTGTTATGCCTATTCCCGTAGTCATCTTCGACGCCTTCGGCACCCTCATACAGATCAGTAAAGGCAGTAGCCCTTACCGAAAAATCCTGAAAATTGGAATCGAGCAGGGTCGCCGACCTCAGCCGCACGATGCGGAATGCATCCTGTCTTTGCCTATGGACTTACGCCAGGCAGCTGATTTCTTCGGGATTAGTGTCGATCCCTCCGTGATGGTTTGCTTGGAGTCAGACCTCGGCCGCGAACTTGCTGACATTCAGGCCTACCCAGATGGCATTCATGCCGTTCGAATGCTGCAAGACGCGGGCGTCAGGGTAGCGGTTTGTTCAAATCTCGCGAAACCTTACGCGGCGGCAATTGAACGTCTCTATCCTGCACTGGATGGATACTCCTACAGCTTTGAGGTGGGTGCCGTTAAGCCCTATTTCAAAATATACAGCCATGCCATTCGCGCTGTATCGGCTTCGCCGGCAGAGGTGTGGATGATTGGGGATTCAAAGGAGTGCGATTGCGATGGCCCAACTGCGTTCGGAATGAGGGGGTTCTGGTTGGATCGGCAAGGCCGAAGCCCTCATAGTTCGCTAGATCAATTTGCCGAAAATGTTCTTGGCGGCTGCTTGTAGTCATCCCGCTGATAGAAGCGCTTAGCTGTACAGGCCTTCACTTATGCGGACCAGCATCTCTTCGGCGTAATGAAAGCCAGCGGTGGTCTGAAGTAATTCAAACGGGCTTGTTCCTGCGAGATGGGATTTTGGTTTGGTGAGCCAGTGAGTCGCTTTTTCGGATGTGCCAAAAACAGCGGTAGCCATCGCAACCATATGCACAGCTCGGTACATCCGATCGCTGGCCCCGGCGTCTAATGGCGATTCGTCTTTTAGACAAGCGTGGAACATTTTGCTTGGGATGATCCATTCTCTGTCGACAGACCGTAAGACGCCGTCATCGCAGAGCGCTTGTAGCTTGGCGGCTGAAAAGCCGGATTCTATTGCTTTATGTATGGCGAGATCTGAGGCGTCAGGCGGGATAAGCAAATAGGTTTCAAGCAAAGACCTGTAAGCCCTATGTAGGGCGGCCCGTGGGGATTCCGATGATGGCCGAATAAATGATGAGCGAACTATCGGGTTTAGCACAATCAAGCCATTTTGCATCTCGATACTGAACTCGTCGCCAATCGCCAAGCCGGTTTGGGCAAGGAATTCGGCAGGAAGATTGATAATTACATCTCCGCTGCCATCTTTTGGATCGATGCTCTCGACTACCCAACGGTTTTTCTGGTTCATAATCTGCAATCAGTTTATGCCTACATTATTTTGATTATGCTCGCGTTCCCATGGTCGTGCACGTTTGGCACAGCGTTTTCGCTAGACTGAGCTTGTAGTAGGTAGCGTACAAAGTCTACTAAACTTCAATAAATGTCCATTCTGGCGTGATGTCGATTGATCACGTTGCAATTTTCCAATACTGCATGAGGCTCCCTTCGGGGCTCCTAACGCGTAATCTGCACTTGCTGGGCTGCGCGAGATAGCGACTGCATCCTGCCACTGATGGTTCTGAACATTTTGTCCGAGACGAGCGGGTAATTAGAACACCGGGCGACTGGGTCGAGACGATTGCAAGATCTCAAGGACTCGCTGCACACGATTATATATTCGCCACGTAAGTTCATGAATTGCACTTCACAAGTATGCCTATTATTGGATCCTGTATAGTACGATCGGATTATTCCTAGCACGTGCACGATGTGAGTCGCTGCGGATCTGACACAGTATAGCCTTCCGATGACTATTCCCAATCTGACGTCAGAGCAACAGTTTATTCCTCGCTAGGGTGGCTTTGATGGTCCGCTCCACAACATCGACCAGAACTAAAGTTTGTTGTTCGACTTCGATATTGAGAAAATCACCGACTTTGTAGAAGGGAAACGTAGTTCGGCGAAGCGTTTCCGGAATCAAGTAGATTGTGACCATATCACCTTCCATGTCGGCTACAGTAAGGCTACATCCGTTCACACCTATGAAACCGCGGGGAAAAACATATTTGCTCCAATTCGCAGGTATACAAAATTTAACGAAGCTGCAACTATCTGTGATCGAAAGCTCTGTGAGCACCGCTGTGGTGGCGATATGTCCCCCCATTAAGTGGCCACCGACTTCGGCATTGATTTTCATCGCGCGCTCGATATTTAATAGCTGACCGGATTGGAAATATCGTATATTGGTGCGCTCTAACGTAGCTGTCATGGCATCGAAGCTGACCTGGGTACCTTGAATTTGCGTGACCGATAGGCACGTACCTTCGACACTGATACTCGCTCCAATCTTCAAATCGTCCAGCAATTCTTCTGTGAAGTTCACGGTCATTTGATTGTGGCCTGGGTTGACCGTCACGCTAATTAAAGGGCAAACAGCTTGGACGATGCCGGTATACATCAAGTTTCTCCAAATAAATTAATGCTATTTTTGATCGTGAGTTTGAAGGAGGGGTAATAATTCGAAGCGCCCCGTCTAGGTAAGTTGTCTATGACTCATTAAGCTATAATTTTGCGCGGAAGTGGCTAAATAATATTAGTACATTTTAAATGTAGTATGGTTGAGAAGGTGCATGCGCAATGGGGAGGAAATAATACTCCAAAAATGAATGTTATATTTTTAACCTTCATGCAATCTAACAAGTTTTCTACCGCTTTATATCGTCATTTATAGAATTCAGTTCTCTAGCTAATAAGATATTAAATTACGTCGTAGCACTAAACAGTTCTGTGAGATGCCTCTTTTAAAATCTCAGCTGGGAGCTATTCCCAAGGATAACGACCAGCCGAGCTAGTCTAAATTATACTTACCAGCCTAGCATTTTAGTGCCATAGAAAAGGAAGGCTGGTTATAATTTTGTTAGGTTAGTTAGGGTAGTTAGGGTCCAAAGTATGTATCTCTGAAGAGAAATTATTTTCAATTGTTTCGAGTGTTTTAAGGTCTGCCTGCTGGCTTGCATCTATCTCTGCTCCTGCCTGAATTTTTCTAATTGTTCGGCCGCATTGGATTAATACTTGGGCAAATTCAACTCGCGAGAGCGCGGTATTTCCTCTATACCTAGAATCGTATCCACTTGCATCACAATTATATCTATCTGATAATTCAATAAATTGCGTCCTTGACGGATCCGCTAGGTGAACATCGCCAGACGAATCTGCATGAGCCGACATGCCGCATACTAAGAAAACAAGTGAAATTGCTTTGGTTTTCATAAATCTTCTCCAATGCGTATAGTTTGTCATTGTTGCAAGACTGAGGCTAGCTTAGCCTGGTAAATAGTCAAATCAATACACCAATCCATGTGTATATAACATCTTTCTAATTAAAGCTATGTAACTGAAGAGAGATCTTTTTAAGTGTTTGAAAGATGAGAAGCTCAGACTAGTCCAAGAAACTTTTCAGCGTACGAACGGGCTAGATACTATATTACGTAATGGGTTTTTGGATGAGTTTTTGAGAAAAAACCCCTAACCAATTCTTCAGGGGAGATTGCTTTCGAATATAACCAGCCCTGAAGGGAGAAAATTCCGATCTGTAAAAGCTTATCGCTTTGATGTTTTTCTTCAATACCTTCAACTATAATATCCAGATCAAGACGCTTAGCCAGACATGTTATTTGTTCTATGATTATGAAGTTGGTCTCATTTGAAGTCGGCGACAAAAAGACGCGGTCAATTTTGAGCTTGTCCAGCGGTAGAGTGTTTATGTATGAAAATGATGAATAACCTGTGCCGAAATCGTCAAGGGCAATTTTATGACCTTGAGATCGAATTCGTTTTAAATTTTGTACAGCCAGCGGTTCGTCGAGAGCAACGTTTTCAGTGATCTCAAACATTAGATTTATCGAATAGGCATTGTATCGGTGGATTAATTCGCTGAGGAAGTCTGGAAATGTTGGATCCATAACGTCACGAGAAGACAGATTTATACTTATATAAAAATCATTGCATGCTCGAATTCCTGTGCAGTAGTCTTCTACAACTCGCGTGCATACCCATCTAGTAGCGTCGGCAATAATTTCAGTATTCTCAATGGCTGATATGAATAACGACGGTGGGACATCTTTTCCTTTATGCTTCCACCGTAGTAAAGCTTCGGCTCCGATCCATAGTCCTGTTCTAGCATCTACTATAGGTTGGTACTTTAGACTGAGATCATTCATATGTAGAGATTTTTTAAATCTAGCAGCTATCGCGATATTTTCTTGATAGTAATAACTTGATAATTTATAGGCGGCTACTGCGCAACAAACGCTTCCTGTTAAGATTATCATTAGTTTTACAGGGTGTATTACGTAACTTAGGACTGGTGGCAATTTAGAGTTTGCATGCAGTAGGTCTATAATTTCTGAGCAGTAATATACGCCAGCTCCCATTGATCCGCAGATTATCAACCAATACATACAAAATGCTGCTCCTTTGGTGGTCGGACTCCTGTACATGCTGTTAGAGGATAGCGAGCTCACGAGCAGTTGCTTCGCTTTGGAAAACAATTGGTTTTGTTCAACTTCGAGTTTCATAGATATGGATGCTTGCAATGTTTGTATTTGGCAAATCATAGCGGGGAACGCAGCCTTGTAAATGCAATTGAAGCATCATTCACGGAAAATCACTATTTTTCATATCGGTGGTCTTCTCGCGTTCTAGAATTGGTGTTTGTGCTTAGCCTTTTTGTGTCGTAACAGTGAGCGCTACTTAGCTCATAGATCATAAAACAAAATGACGGTGTTGATTTGATTTTGCTGACTGTTAACTGTGCATTTGATTTCGAAACATAAGAAGAGTTAAAGGCGAGATCTCGGTCATTAAACAGTTCGGGCTTTGTATCGGTGCTTAGACTTTGTTCGTAAATCGTATGGCCTTTAAGGCTAAATATTTTTGAGAATTTTTGTTCGCTGCGCAGGTCGCCTACTTGATAATATCCAAAGAGTTTTTCTCCGTCTGAGTATAGTCTCTGAGTGGATTTGAGTATTGTTCGATCACTAGTAATGATTATTCCTGTAGAGAAGTAATCGCCCTCGACGATGTCGTTTGGTCTAATAGAAATGATATAGGACATGCCTATAATCAATATCATGCAAGCTGTTATCGTTATGTTTTTGGTAATCAATTTAGGCAGTCCTCTATATGCTTTTCGGTAATGCTATCTAAAGCACTTTCATGTGCAAGTATAAATTTTGGCGTGGTTGGGTTGCTCATGCAGATAAAGTCGATATAGCTATGCATTTTATTTACAAGTACAAAAGTGCGATCATTAGATAAATGAATGAATTTCTGGATGGTGGCCTTCGTTACTGATTGGATTGTGTCGATTGCAGAGTCATCTTCCGCCACATACAAGATTTCACTCCCACCTATTTTTACGTTACGTGTCGCATACCAAAGTCCTTCTTCCCAGGTATAAAATATTTTAATAAAGAATATAATTGACGTCAGAGCTGTGAGCAGTATAAGAGCTGATACAGCTCCGTGAGAAGTTAGGTCGAACTTCCCATTTAGCGAGGTGCTTTTGGTAGTGGGTGTGTTACTTCTTGGATTCGTCCTTGTTTCGGGAAGAATATCGTGGAAATTGTCTTCGCTGTCCACCTGCTCTTCGTTTATCAGTTGAAGATCCTTTTTGTTGGCGATGTATCCTGCATTAAAAAGGTACCCTCTTCGGGATACCGTTTTTATGATTACTGAATCGCCGTCCTCGAATATTTGTCTTAAAGCGGATATGGATTGATTTAAACTGTTTTGAGTTACTACTCTACCAGGCCACGCGGTTGCAATAATTATTTCTCGATCTATGATCGTGTCAGGAGACGTTAGTAGTGTTTCTAGTATTCTTGCCGTGGCATAGCCGATATTCGCAGACCTAATTCTAAGCCCGCTTTGAATTATCGTATACTCGAGGCTGTCAGATGCAAAAATTATAAATGTGTCTTTAGAGCCGGTTTTTAAGTAAAAGATCTTTTCTTTATTTAATTCGGATTCAGTTTTCATTTTTGTTCATCGTTATGTACATGTGTCTATTATTTTAGCAGGTAAAATTCTGTTTGCACGAGGTAGTACCCTGGCAATATCAAGCCCTAGTTTTGGTTGTGTGCAACTGTTGGTGCTTTATGCCCATATGCTGATTTTTACCTGTGCTTCTGGAGCGGCGAACTATTTAACGGCTTTTCTACTGATTGTGTAAAGGCCTGTGAAATCGACGTTGCGTTGAACTATCTTAAATTGTGCCTTAGAGTGCGGCACGTGCAATTACTGCGAGTTAATAATAGTGACACATTAGGCAAAAGTGCGATTGGGTGAAAGTTTTTTTGTGGTTTAATATTTTTTAATAACTATTAATGTTATTTCATTGGTCTTGTCGCGTGATTGAGCTAGATTTAGGTTGGTATGAGTGCATTCGCTTGCAATATCGTGTTTAATTTACAAATTGGTTGCTCAAATTGATTGATAATGAGGGAGTGCGGAAAAGCTTTCGTTCCGATGGATATGTGGTGGTTCGTTCACTCATCCCTAGGCAAGAAATAAGTATAGCCGGAAAACTTGTGAGGCGGGTGATCGCGCGATTTCGCTCGGGTGAGCACATTATCAATAGAGCAGGAATAAGCATTGGTGACTTCACTCGTATTTTTCCAGATGATAATCCAAAAATTAATCCGGCTGAGTGGGATCATGAACCCTATATAATAAGAAATCTTCTTTCCTTTGAACCTCTTTTGGCTCGATTGTTTGCGTTTGAGTCTATTTGGTATTGCGCTTCATATTTGTTGGATCGAGAGCCCGAAGATTTATTGTTCCACTTCTCCAACTTGACGAGAAAATCTGCGCAATCGGGTCCTGGTGTTCGGTGGCATCGAGACTTTAAAAATACATATTTTGCAAATGAAAGCGGAGTTTTTTTAAGGGTCTTAATTCCCTTGAATTCGATGTCACATATTAATGGGGGCACTACTTTTATCAGAGGGTCGCATACCCGACTTGATAACTCTCTTGTCGATTCTTATTGTCCAGACGTTAAGCCTGGTGATTGCTTGATTATTCACTCCAAGACTTTGCATGGCGGTGCGCCAAATCGTAGTAAATTTGATAGAGATTTAATTGTTCTGCAATTTGGATTGAAAGAGTCTCGGCTTAGATATAAAGCAAATGAGCTGATGTCATTGTCAAATCAAGAGCAAATGTCAAAATTTAGTGAGGGAGTTAGCCGTGTATCGAACTTTCGTTTGATTAAACAGGTGGAGGATTGAAAACAGCCTCAATGAGCTGGTGGTGTCGTTTCTGCGACCCGGGCCAAGCACCATGGGTAATCACGAACCGAACCTTGTAAATGCCTGTAGACCATTTTCAGGTTCGAATGGCTCGCTATCAACGTCCGAGCTCGCATTAGCCAAAAAAAATTATGAATCTAAAAAAATGATAGGCTGGGAAACCTGCTAGGAAACAGGTAGTTATATTTAACTAACTGTTAGGTTTATTTAGGTATAACGGTGTAAAAATCGGTTTCTTTATATATGAGCTCAACCTTCCCAACCCGTGCGTTGGTCCTGAGTAGGCTCCGCGAACCAGCCACTGACAAAAAGTTGAGGGTCATTGGTGTTGCTTCCTCCGGATTGATCCGGTGGGCGATCCCACAGTAACCCAACGCTAATTGGCAAAAATCCAGCACTAGTCATGGTTCACAAGCTAGGTCCCTGGGTCAGCGAAAATTAGGTAACTGTTCTAATCCTACTCTTGGCGATAACAGCTGATGTTAAAATAGGGAGTATGCAAATGGCGCAGACTCCTTCGGAGGCCGGTGTTTACGGGAGAAGAGGGTGCAGCACGTCATCAATCTGAAAATTATCAGTCCAGCTTTCTTAGAAAAATATGGGGCTTGGCCGTCCTTCCAGCAAAAATTCTAGGACGTTATGCCTAATTTTCCGTCAGTACGCTAAGCGTACTGACCATTTCGAAACAACGCATGAAGTTCTTGACGTTAAGGCCGATGGCGTGTGCTAAGAAATACGCGTATACCATCATGATTAATGCTGAAGTTCTGAAACTACTAGCCCGCCCCTTGCAATCAGGGGAAAAGGAGCGGCATTGTTTGATCTGGTGCCTCGATCTAGGGAGCAACCTAACCTAAGTGAGTGTCTGATTTCATTACACCAGTACACGGCGTCGAGAAGCTACAACTGGCGACCTGATGTCCCTTCTATTCGGCGTGGCTCGCGGGCGCTGCCGTTCATTGCGAATAGATATACTCTTTTTGCCTGAGCATTAACCGGGCCCATTCCGGCTATGCTTATGGATTGTCAACGTGGGCGATTGGACCGGTGGCTAGGCCGGTTGATGGACTGTGGGAAGGAAGAGCTATGCTGCTGATATTCAAAGCTTTTGTGTTTATTAGTATGAAGTTAATAACCTATGCATTGGTAGGTGGAAATTAAATATCAGACTCTTTATAGTAATGAATTATTTTTTGGCAGGGGCTACTTTTCCTGCTTTTTAAGAAGATCTGCAAGTGCTGAAAATGGGTTGTGGGTAGCGACTGAGATTTTGGGGGAACTCATTGAAGAGTCTGTGAAATACTGTTGGTCAGTGTAACGAGAGTGCTCATTGTCATGACAAAATAGGCAAAGAAGTTCCCAGTTTGAGCCGTCCTGAGGGTTGTTATCGTGATTGTGGTCGCGATGGTGTACGGTCAGTTCGCTCAATCTCTTGCCGGAAAATTCACGGGTGCAGCGGCCGCACACGTGTGGGTACATCTTCAGCGCTTTATCGCGGTAGCCCATTTCTTTGTCGCGTTTGGCGTCAGCCAAAATTCGATCCAGCTTTGCAGTTTCTGCCGAAGATTTTGTCATTTCTTCTTACCTTTAAAAATTCAAATGGACCACGTGTTGTGATCAAGTCGTTGAGATCATGCCTTTTTGAAGCTGCACCGTTTTTCGAGTTTCACAGAAATGTGGCATGTATGGGGGCCATGCCCATGACATCTGTGTCGCATTCCATATTACTAGCAGATACACGCACAACAGCTCCCAGTTCGAGCCGTCCTGCGGGTTGTTGTCGTGGTTGTGGTCGCGGTGGTGCACGGTCAGTTCGCTCAGGCGCTTGCCGGAAAACTCACGGGCGCAGCGGCCGCAGACGTGCGGGTACATCTTCAGGGCCTTGTCGCGGTAGCCCATTTCCTTGTCGCGCTGGTTGTCGGCGAGGATGCGGTCCAGCTTCGACGTGTTGGTGGGGGTGGACGAACTCATGGGTTCACCTTTGCAGAAAGACTGATGACGGTTATGCGCAGAGTTTAGCTCAGCCCTTGAGCTTCTCGGCAATCCAGATCGTGTGGCGGGTGCCCTTGTTGCCGTGGGCGAAGACCTGGACTTCTTCGGCCTTGAAGCCGGCCTTCTTCAATTTGTCGGAAAACTGTCGGTCAGCGCTGGCCGACCACACCGCGAGCACGCCTTTGGGGCGCAGGGCCTTGGCGCAGGCATTCAGACCAGCGGCGGAGTACAGCCAACTGTTGGCCTTCTGGGTCAGACCTTCAGGGCCGTTGTCGACGTCGAGCATGATCGCGTCGAAACCGTTCGGCTCGCTTTGCAGCACGTTGGCCACATCTTCCATGCGGATCACCGTGCGCGGATCGAGCAATGGCCGACCGGACTTCTCCCCGAGCGGGCCGCGATTCCACTCGACTACGCCGGGCACCAGCTCAGCGACCACCACTTCGGCGGACTTGCCCAGGTGCTTGAGTGCCGAGGCGAGGGTGAAACCCATGCCCAGGCCGCCGATCAACACCCGCGAATTCGGCCGGCCGGCGACCTTGCGGCAGGGAATCTCGGCCAGCGCATCTTCAGAACCGTGCATGCGCGTGTTCATCAACTGTCCGCCGTCGCCGCCCTGGATCTTGATGACGAAATCCTCGCCATACTCGAACAGGCACAGGGCACCGCCGTTTTCAGGGATCGGGGTGGTGTCGAGCAGAACGAAACGTTTCATGGAAATCTCTACAAGGGGGAAGGCAAGCAGGCGCGTTGGGAGTAGCCTGAGCACAGACTAAAGGCCAAACGGAGCCCTTGATGAAGCGCACCATTCTAACGGTCATTACCCTGGCCGCGCTCGCGATTACTGCAGTGCAGGCCCAGCAGAGCGTTCCAGTCAGCCCGACGCCGCAACCCGGTTCGCCCGGCACTGCGACGCCGACGCCGTATCCGCAGATCACCCCGATCACCCTGCCCAAGTCGGGCGCCGGCAGCGGCAGCCCGCCGCTGGTACCGATCGAAATGCCCAGCCCGCCGAGCAAGGATCAACCGGTGCCGGGCATCGAGCCGAACGGCAACAAGGTCAAGTCCCCCGGCGGTTAAACCTGTTGTGCGGCGAGTTGGCCGTCGGCCATGCGCAGGCGTTTGGACAGCGAGACGGCGAGGGCGCGGATGATCTTTGCGGCGATTTTCGGTGCGTCGTTGAGCATTTTTTCCAGCGAATCCTTGCCCAGATTGAGCAACTGACAGTTGCTCGCCGCGATGCAGGTAGCCGAGCGGCGCTCGCCATCGAGCACGGCCATTTCACCGAAGGCGCGACCGCTGCGCAGGGTGGCCATGGTGATCACCTGGCCGTCGGCGCCGGTTTTCTGCACGGCGACCTGGCCGGTGTGGATGATGCACATGAAACTGCCGGCATCACCCTCGCGAAAAATCGCCTCGCCCTCAGCCACGGTGCTGATACTGAAATAGCCGGAAGCGGCCGCAAAGTCGGCCAGTTGCAATTGATCGAACAGGCCACAGTCCATCAGCCAGTCGCGGATTTCGTTGTTCAGAAAGGTCGGTTCAGACATGTCGATGCGGTCTTTTTGTTATCACATTTCAAGGCTATACACGGATCCCGTAGGAACGGGCTCTTGTGGCGAGGGGATTTATCCCCGCTCGGCTGCGCAGCAGTCGCAAATCCTGCCAACTCGGTGCTTCAGAAATACTGAGTTTGCAGGTTTTGGGGCCGCTTCGCAGCCCAACGGGGATAAATCCCCTCGCCACAATGGGTCTGGAATTAAGACCCAAGTGACCGACGGAGTTCCTCAGGCTAGGCCCAAAACCTTGAACACAAATGCATATTCGAGCGCTACGTCACGTAATCCCTGATAGCGCCCGCTCATGCCGCCATGCCCGGCACCCAATTCAGTCTTGAGCAGCAGCACATTGTCGTCGGTCTTGGTTGCGCGCAATTTCGCCACCCACTTGGCCGCCTCCCAATACTGCACACGGCTGTCGTTGTAGCCGGCGATCACCAGCATTGGCGGATAAGCCTGCGCGGTGACGTTTTCGTACGGCGCGTAAGCCTTGATCCGATCATAGACGTCCGGTTCTTCCGGGTTGCCCCATTCGTCGTATTCGGTAACTGTCAGGGGCAGCTCGGGGTCGAGCATGGTGTTGAGTACGTCGACGAACGGCACTTCGGCAATCGCCACGCCGAACAGGTCCGGGCGCTGGTTGAGCACCGCGCCGATCAGCAGGCCACCGGCGCTGCCGCCGCTGATCGCCAGTTTCTCCGCCGTGGTGATGCCGTTGAGAATCAGGAATTCGGCGCAAGCGATGAAGTCGCTGAAGGTGTTGTGTTTGTGTTCCTGCTTGCCGGCGCGATACCAGGCTTCGCCCAGCTCGCCGCCGCCGCGCACGTGGGCAATGGCGAAGGCCATGCCGCGATCGAGCAGGCTCAGGCGTGCATGGGAAAACCACGGATCGAGGCTGGAACCGTAAGCGCCGTAACCATACAGATACAGCGGCACCGGTTTACCGACCATCTCGCGTTTCATCACCAGACTGATCGGCACTTGCGTGCCGTCCGGCGCGGTGGCCCATAGACGTTGACTGACATAGGCATCGGCATCAAATTGGCCGAGTACCGGAGTTTCCTTGAGCACCGTTTGCTCGCCGCTGGCGAGGATCAACTGGCGCACCTGGGCCGGGCGATTCAACGCTTCGTAGCGCAAGCGAATGCGAACGCTCTCGAATTCCAGGCTGTTTTGCACATGCAGACTGTAGGCCGCATCGGGCAACTGCACGCGATACGACGCCTGGCCCTGCGGGTGAACCTCGATGATCGGCAGGCCACCTTCGCGCAGGCTCAAGGTCATCGCCTCTGCGTTGAGGCTGACGCCGTCGAGCATCACATCATCGTTGTGCGGGATCAGGTTCTGCCACTCGGCCTCGCTTGGCGGCACGCCAGTGTCCGGGGCCTGATACAGAGCGAAGTTGATGCCGTCGCGGTTGGTGCGGATAAACCAGGTCCAGACGCCATCGAGCAGGCCGTGGTCGACGTCGTATTCGTGATCTTCGACCCGTGGCGCCAGGCAGCTGAACGGCAGATGCGGCTGATTGGCGTCCAGCGCCCAGACTTCACTGGTGGTCTTGCTGCCCAGCGACAGCAGCAATTGCTGTTCGGAGCTGGCGCGGTAGCAATGCAGGAAGAACCGCCCATCCGGCTCGTGAAAAACCTCTTCAGCGGCAGTGCCATCGAGGCGATAGCGGAACAGTTTATGCGGGCGATGGGTGTCGTCGAGCACGCCGAAAAACAGGGTCAGGCTGTCGTTAGCCCAGGTCATGCTGCCGTCGCAATCCTCGAATTCCAGTTCGCTGACCCTGTCGTTGGACAGCTCTTTGACGAACAGCGTGTAGATCTCGTCGCCCGAAGCATCGACGCTGTAGGCCAGGCGCTGGTGATCGGGGCTGATGCTGAAAGCACCGAGCGAGAAGAAACCGCCGTTGGCCAGCGCATTCGGGTCGAGCAGCAATTGTTCGCGGCTTTCATCGAGGGTCAGGCTGTCGTCGGCAGGACGCGGGCAGCGGTAGTGCCGGGCGTATTCGTCACCGGCGGTGGTGCGCGTGTAATACAGATACGGGCCCCAAGGCGAGGGCAGGGACAGATCAGTCTCGAGAATCCGTCCCTTGATCTCATTGAACAGGCTTTCACGCAGCTCGGCCTGATCGGCGGTTTGCGCTTCCTGATAAGCGTTTTCAGCCTTGAGGTAGTCGAGCACCGCGTCGGTGTCGCGCTCCTGCAGCCAGGCATACGGGTCGGCGCCGGGCGCCCGCTGGGCAATCGGGGCAGTCATGACATTGGCGGATTGGGGCATGGAAGGCTCTCGGACAATATTCGGAATTGGGTTGTTCGCAGGTCTTGAAAGCGCCGCAGCCCTTGTGGGAGCGAGCCTGCTCGCGAAAGCGGTGTGTCAGGCAACGCTGTTGCAACTGACAGTCCGTATTCGGGAGCAGGCTCGCTCCCACAGGGGCGGCTGCTGGCCGTCTGGTATTGGGACAAGCCGCATGGGCGAAAAGTCGTTACTATAAGCGCCTATTTGCCTGCCTTGCCATGGACACCATGACCGAGAACGACTATCTGATCGCCTGGGGCCTTTACGCCTTTGCCGCCGTGGGCTGCCTGCTGGTATGGATGCGCCTGACCACCTGGATGTGGCGCTGGCTGCGCGAGCCGCTGCGTGTGCTGATGGCGGTGTTGCTGTTCAGCCCGACCATCGTCGATCCGGTGAAAGCCAAAGTTGCACCGGCCATCGCCATCACCGCCCTGGACATGCTGTTCAAGGTCGGCAACAACGCCTGGCGCGCGGTTTCCGATCTGTTCATGTACGGCATGATCGCCTTCGGGGCGTATCTGGTTTTCGTCTTGATCCGCCTGCCGATCGAGCGCGCCTCGACAGCGCGGCGTGAACGCGCCGAGGCCGCCAAGGCCGCGGCCCGTGCCGAAGAGCGCGACGATGATCAACCGTTCGGCGGCGCCGGTGATGACCGCTACGGCCGCCCGCCAGTGCCGAACAATCCGCAGCGCATGCGGGTCGAGCCGCGTCTGTAACCCGAGAGTCCGCACATGTGTGAATTATTGGGCATGAGTGCCAACGTGCCGACCGACATCGTGTTCAGCTTCACCGGCCTGATGCAGCGCGGCGGACGCACCGGCCCGCACCGCGACGGCTGGGGCATTGCCTTCTACGAGGGGCGCGGCTTGCGTCTGTTTCAGGACCCGGCGGCGAGCAGCGAGTCGGAAGTAGCCAATCTGGTGCAGCGTTATCCGATCAAGAGCGAAGTGGTCATCGGCCACATCCGCCAGGCCAACGTCGGCAAGGTCTGCCTGTCCAACACCCACCCGTTCGTCCGCGAACTGTGGGGGCGCAACTGGTGTTTCGCGCACAACGGTCAACTCGCCGACTTCACTCCGATCAAGAGTTTCTACCGCCCGGTCGGCGATACCGACAGCGAAGCGGCCTTCTGCGATTTGCTCAACCGGGTACGCGCAGCCTTCCCCGAGCCGGTCGATATCGAAGTGCTGCTGCCGGATCTGGTCGCCGCTTGCGCTGAATATCGCAGCAAGGGCGTGTTCAATTGCCTGCTCAGCGACGGTGACTGGCTGTTCTGTTACTGCTCGACCAAACTCGCTCAGATCACCCGCCGCGCACCGTTCGGCCCGGCGCGGCTCAAGGATGTCGATGTGATTGTCGACTTTCAGGCCGAAACCACGCCCAACGACGTGGTCACGGTGATTGCCACCGAGCCTCTGACCGAAAACGAAACCTGGACCCGCTACGAACCGGGCCAATGGAGCCTGTGGCGACGCGGCGAATGCGTCAGCCAGGGCAAGACCGAATAAGGATTTGCACCCATGTTGCTCAGTTATCTACGGCTGGTGTTGTTTGCGGCGGGCCTGTTGATCGGTGTCCAGGTGCCGGGATTCATCAACGATTATGCCCAGCGTGTCGAAGCGCACCTGATCGAAGCGCAGACCGGCCTGCGTGGTTTCCAGGGCACGGCCGATCAGTTTTTCAAAGGCGATATGCAGGCGCTGGTCGCGCATTACCGGGCCAGCGAAGACCCGATTTTCCGCAGCGATGCCGACAGCCTGAACACCTTGCTCACCCGCCAGGTCGCGCTGGACAAGCAATTCCAGGCGATGCAAGGCCCGTGGTACGTGCGCTTCCTGCAAGTGGTCCTGGCTGCTGATCCGGATATTCGCAAGGAAACCTGGAACGGCTACAGCTACCAGATCCTGCTGACGCCAGAGGCGATGATCTGGGGCATGAGCGGCGCGTTGCTGCTGTCGTTCGGTGTCGAATGCCTGTTCCGCCTGATCGACTGGGTCGTCCTCGGCGGCCGCCGCCTGCGCCAGAGCCGACCGATCGAAGATCGCGACGTCCGCGGTTTGTAAGACCTGCTCAATCCGCTGGCAAGAGAGGCTTTATGGCATGGGGGATTCTGTGGCGAGTGGGTTCTGTGGCGAATGAGTTCTGTGGCGAGGGGATTTATCCCCGTTGGGCTGCGCAGCAGCCCCAAAACCTGCAAATGCGGTACCTCTGAAAGACCGCGTTGGCCGCAATCACGACTGCTGCGCAGCCGAGCGGGGATAAATCCCCTCGCCACTAATCATCCAGTGAGGGTGATGCAGTCCTTGCCGACCTTGTGCGCATACCCCGCTAGCACCTGCTGACACAACGTCACAATCTCCTCGACCCACTCAACCCCGACCCGCCACGACACCACCACCGGCAGATTCGCCGGCCGCTGCTCGATGTCGAGCAAGATCAATTCGCCCCGCGCCAGCTCCTCCGTCACCAGCACCGGCGGCAGCGCGCCGATACCGAAGCCGTCGCGCAACAACCGGGTGATCGCCGACACCGAGTTCACGCAATTCAAGCGTGGCGCCATGACGCCGCTGGCCTGCATCAGCGCGACGATATCCTGATGCGGTCGTGAGTTTTTCGAATAGGTGATGATCCGCTCCTGCGCCAGTTCGGCGAGGTCGGCGTAGTCGCGGTTGTAGATCGAATTGCTCGCGACGATCCAGCCCAGCGGATGGCTGGCCAACTCCAGGCTGCGCACGCTTTCGTGGCGGATCAGATCGGTTTGCAACACCAGATCGAGAAAACCTTTTTGCAGCTGATCGCAGAGGTTCAGCGCGGTATCTGCGACCAACTCGATCTCCACCCGTGGGTACAGATCGGTCATCTGCGCCACCAGCGGGCTCAGCCAGGTATGAATCACCGTGTCCATCACGCCGATACGCACCCGCCCGACCTTGCTCGAACGGGTTTCGATCGATTGTTTCAGCGCCGCCATGGTGTCGAGCATCTGTTCAGCGTAATCGAGCACCTTCAAGCCTTCCGGGGTCAGGCTGACGCCGCGTGAATCGCGCAGGAACAGCTTCACGCCCAGCTCGCCTTCGAGCACCGCAATGCGGCTGGAAATCGACGCCTGGGTGGTGAACAGCTTGTCGGCGGTCAGGCGAAAACTCTTCAGGCGCGCGACCCAGACAAAGGTCTCGAGAAACTTCAGATTCATGGACAAGGCTCGGCTGACAAATTTTTCTTATGCCTAAGGCGGGTTTTTATTCGTTGGACGGCGCAGGGCAGGGCGACGAAAAATCGGCGCATCCGGTTCCCACGATAGGCGTCGTCGGAGCTTCGAACAAGACCAATAAAAGCCCTGCGGAGATTTGCCATGAGTGCTCCCGACACCCTCCCGTTATCCAAACCTGTAACGCGCCCCGGGCCGTTCGACTGGTACCGCAACATCAACCAGCAGGAGCGCCGCACGTTCTGGAGCTGCAAGATCGGCTACGGTCTAGACGGCATGGACACGCAGATGCTCAGCTTCGTTGTGCCGACGCTGATCGCGATGTGGGGCATCACCACGGGCGAAGCGGGGCTGATTCACACCAGCACCCTGATCGCCTCGGCCATCGGCGGTTGGGTCGCCGGGATTCTCTCCGACCGCATCGGCCGCGTGCGCACCCTGCAACTGACGGTGCTGTGGTTCGCCTTCTTCACCTTCCTCTGCGGCTTCGCGCAAAACTACGAACAATTGCTGATCGCCCGCACCCTGATGGGCTTCGGATTCGGCGGTGAATGGACCGCCGGCGCGGTGTTGATCGGTGAAGTGATCCGCGCCAAGGATCGCGGCAAAGCGGTGGGCATGGTGCAATCCGGCTGGGCGCTGGGCTGGGGCCTGACGGCGATTCTGTACGCGCTGCTGTTTTCGGTGTTGCCAGCGGAAGATGCCTGGCGCGCGCTGTTCATCCTCGGCATCGTGCCGGCGATATTCGTGATTTTCGTCCGTCGCCTGGTGAAGGATCCTGAGATTTATCGCGAAGCCAAAGCTGCGCAAACCCCGGAAAACCCGGCGAAGTTCTACGAGATCTTTGCCCCCGGCATGCTCTTCACCACGTTTCGCGCTTCCTTGCTGACCACCGGTGCGCTGGGCGGTTACTACGCGATCACCTCCTGGCTGCCGACTTTCCTCAAGAACGAACGCGGTCTGAGCGTGCTCGGCACCGGTGGTTATCTGGCGATGGTGATCGTCGGTTCCTACGTCGGCTATGTGATCAGCGCGTATCTGACCGACCTGCTCGGGCGGAAAAAGAATTTCATCTTGTTCGCGGTCGGCTCGTTCACCATCGTTCTGCTCTACACGCAGATGCCGGTCAGCAATGGCGTGATGCTCTGGCTGGGCTTTCCGCTGGGCTTCTTCGCCTCGGGGATTTTCAGCGGCATGGGCGCGTTTCTGACTGAATTGTTTCCTACGCGGATTCGCGGCTCGGGCCAGGGTTTCTGCTACAACATCGGCCGCGCACTGGCGGCGTTGTTCCCGCTGTTGATCGGCCTGCTCAGCCAGAAAGTGCCGCTGAGCATGGGCATCGGCGCCTTCGCGGCGGTGTCTTACGGCGTGGTGATTCTCGCGGCGCTGAGCCTGCCGGAAACCCGTGGCAAGCAACTCGACGCGCAGTAACTGATACCCTGCGCAGATGTCTCCTACAGATAAAAAGACCAGCAGCTACAGGAGTATTCACCGTGAGCCGCCTGCTATTGAATTGCGACATTGGCGAGAGCTTCGGCAGCTGGACCATGGGTCTGGACGCCGAAGTCATGCCCTTCATCGATTGCGCCAACGTTGCCTGTGGTTTCCATGCCGGCGACCCGAGCATCATGCGCAAAACCGTGGCGCTGGCCCTCGAACACGGCGCGCAGATTGGCGCGCACCCGGCCTATCAGGATCTGGTCGGATTCGGCCGGCGCTCCATGGCCTATTCCGCGCAAGAGTTGCAAGACATCCTGCATTACCAAATCGGCGCCCTTGACGGCGTCTGCAAGGCGCAGGGCGGGCGTGTGAGTTACGTCAAACCCCACGGCGCGATGTACAACGACATGATGGCCAACCCGGCGCAGTTGCGCGCGGTGGTGCAGGCCGTGGCCGCGTATGACCGCAGCCTGCCGCTGATGTTGATGGCGACCCGGGACAACGCTGCGGCGCAGCAGATCGGCGATGAATACGGCGTAACCCTGTGGTTTGAAGCTTTTGCCGACCGCGCCTATGACAGTGGCGGTCGGCTGGTCTCACGGCAACTGCCGGGCGCCGTGCATCACGATGCCGAAAAAATCATCGAGCAAGCGTTGACCATCGCCCGTGGCGGCGAACTCAGCGCCAGCGATGGCAGCGCCTTGATCCTGCGCGCCAACACCTTGTGCGTCCACGGCGACAACGCCAGTTCCGTGGCCGCCGTGCGGCGTATTCGTCAGGCCTTGCAGCAGTCGAGTGCGTCATGAATCCACGGGTTGAAGTGGTGGCGCTCGATTGCCTGATGCTGCGTCTGTTCGATGACATCGCCGAAGTCAACATGCCGTGGATGCTCGCCGCCAGCGAGCGCTTGCGCACGGCGTTTGGTGCACAACTGATCGATCTGGTGCCGTCCTATACGACGTTGATGGTGCATTACGATCTGACGCTGTTGAGTCCGGCGCAGGCGCGCGAATTGATCGCCGCAGCGCTGGTCGATCTGGCGCCGAATGCGCGAAGCGCTGGGCAGTGTCACGTCTTGCCGGTCTGGTACGACTTGAGTGTCGGCCCGGAACTGAGCCTGTTGGCCGAACGCAGCGGGCTGGCGGTGAAGGAGGTGATTCGTCGCCACAGCGCACGGGAATATCAGGTGTTCGCCCTTGGCTTTGCGCCGGGTTTTGCCTTCATGGGCCTGGTCGAAGAAATGCTCGCCGCGCCGCGCTTGAACACACCGCGCAAGAAAGTCGCCGCCGGCAGCGTCGGTATCGCCGAGCGGCAGACCGCAGCGTATCCGGTGGTCTCACCCGGTGGCTGGAACCTGATCGGGCGCACCCCGGCAAAACTCTTCGATCGCCATCGCGACGGCTACAGCCTGATGCAACCCGGCGACACGGTGCGCTTCGAAGCGGTCGACCACGCCGAATTCATACGCTTGGGCGGCGACGACACTCCACTGGAGGCGCTGGCATGAGTCGATTGACGATCGAAGCCAGCACGCCGCTGTGCCTGTTGCAGGACGCCGGGCGGTTTGGCGTGCGACATCTGGGCGTGACCCAGGGCGGCTCGGCGGACTGGTGCTCCATGAGCTGGGCCAACTGGCTGTTGGGTAATGAACTGGATGCGGCGGTGGTTGAAATCACCCTCGGCGGGTTTGCCGTGGTGGCTGAGGAGGATTGCCTGCTGGCGCTGGCAGGAGCGGATCTCGGCGCGCAGATCGACGGCCAACCGCTGGCGCCGTGGCGCAGTTTCCGGTTGGCGAAAGGGCAGACATTGCGCTTCACCCAGCCGTTGCTCGGCGCCCGGGCTTATTTGGCCGCACCCGGTGGTTTCACTGCGCCCAAGGTACTGGGCAGCAGTGCCACGGTGCTGCGAGAAGAGTTGGGCGGGCTTGATGGCATGGGCCTTCCGCTCGCCAAAGGGACGGCGCTCGGTTACAGCGGCGAAGCGTCAGCGGTGCGCGAAATGCCTTCGGCGCTGCGGCCGGATGTCAAAATGCACGCGCCTTTGGATTTGGTGCTCGGCGCACAGATCGGCCAGTTCAGCGGGCAGAGCCTGTTTGATGTGTTCAACAGCACCTGGACCATCGACAGTCGCGCCGACCGCATGGGCATCCGCCTGCTCGGCGCGGCGTTGCAATATCAAGGCGCGCCGATGATCTCCGAGGGGATTCCGTTGGGGGCAGTGCAGGTGCCGCCGGACGGGCAGCCGATTGTGTTGCTCAACGATCGCCAGACCATTGGTGGCTATCCGCGCCTGGGCGCGTTGACGCCGCTGTCGTTGGCGCGGTTGGCGCAATGCCTGCCGGGAGCGAAGGTGAGATTGAGGCCGGTAGTGCAGGACGTCGCGCACCGCGAGCATGTCGAGTATTTGCAGCGCTTCAAAGATCGCTAAAAGCTTCGCGAGCAGGCTCGCTCCCACAGATGTTGATCGTTCCCACGCTCCGCGTGGGAATGCCGCCCGGGACGCTCCGCGTCCCTGTGACGCAGAGCGTGACTTGATGCATTCCCACGCGGAGCATGGGAACGGTCAGGTCGTCATTTGGAAAGAAACCGCATCCCTTCTTCAAGCCCGCGCAGCGTCAGCGGATACATCTGATCCTCGATCAGATCGCGGACGATGTTGGTCGACGAGGTATAGCCCCACGTGTCCTTCGGATACGGATTGATCCAGATGAGCTTCTTGTATTTCTCCATGAAGCGCTGCATCCACACGTAACCCGGCTCTTCGTTCCAGTGCTCGACGCTGCCGCCAGCCTGGGTGATTTCGTAGGGCGCCATCGCGGCGTCACCGATAAAGATCACTTTGTAGTCGGCGCCGTATTTGTGCAGCAGATCCTGGGTCGAAGTGCGCTCGGAAGTGCGGCGCATGTTGTTTTTCCACACTGATTCATAAATGAAGTTGTGGAAGTAGAAGTACTCCAGGTGCTTGAACTCGGTCTTGCAGGCCGAGAACAATTCCTCACAGATCTTCACGTGCGCGTCCATCGAGCCGCCGATGTCGAACAACAGCAGCAGCTTCACCGTGTTGCGCCGTTCCGGGCGCATCTGGATGTTCAGCAGGCCGGCGTCCTTGGCGGTGTGGTCGATGGTGCCGTCGATGTCGAGTTCTTCCGCCGCACCCTGACGAGCAAACTTGCGCAGGCGACGCAAGGCGACCTTGATGTTGCGTGTGCCCAGTTCCACCGAATCGTCGAGGTTCTTGTACTCGCGCTGATCCCAGACCTTGACCGCTTTGCCCTGACGCTTGCCGGCATCGCCAACGCGGATGCCTTCAGGGTTGAAACCGCCGGAGCCGAACGGGCTGGTGCCGCCGGTGCCGATCCATTTGTTGCCGCCGGCATGGCGTTCCTTCTGTTCTTCCAGACGCTTCTTGAATTCCTCGATGAGCTTGTCCAGCCCGCCAAGGGACTGGATCTGCGCGCGTTCTTCGTCGCTCAGCGAGCGCTCGAATTCCTTACGCAGCCAGTCTTCGGGAATCAGCGCCTGCAAGTGATCGTCGAGTTTCTCCAGGCCATTGAAATAGGCGCCGAACGCGCGGTCGAACTTGTCGAAATGGCGCTCGTCCTTCACCAGAATCGCCCGCGACAAGTAATAAAACTCGTCCATGTCGGCGAAGGTCACACGCTGTTTCAGCGCGTTGATCAGGTCGAGCAGCTCGCGCACCGATACCGGTACCTTGGCTGCACGCATTTCGTTGAACAGGTTGAGCAACATGGCAGCAGCCTCTTAGCGGGTGCCGCGCCGGCTCATGAACGCCAGGCGCTCAAGCAGTTGCACGTCCTGTTCGTTCTTCACCAGTGCCCCTGCCAGTGGCGGAATGGCTTTGGTCGGATCGCGCTCGCGCAGCACCGCTTCGCCGATGTTGTCGGCCATCAACAGCTTCAGCCAGTCGACCAGCTCGGATGTCGAAGGCTTTTTCTTCAGGCCCGGTACCTTGCGCACGTCGAAGAACACATCGAGCGCTTCGCTGACCAGGTCCTTTTTGATGTCCGGGTAGTGCACGTCGACGATTTTCTGCAGGGTAGTGCGGTCGGGGAAAGCGATGTAGTGGAAGAAGCAGCGGCGCAGAAAGGCGTCCGGCAATTCTTTTTCGTTGTTGGAAGTAATGATGATGATCGGGCGCTTTTTCGCCTTGATGGTCTCGTCGATTTCGTAAACGTAGAACTCCATCTTGTCGAGTTCTTGCAGCAGATCGTTGGGGAACTCGATGTCGGCCTTGTCGATTTCGTCGATCAGCAGAATCACCCGCTCCTCGGACTCGAAGGCTTCCCAAAGCTTGCCTTTCTTCAGGTAATTGCGCACATCGTGGACTTTTTCATTGCCCAGCTGCGAGTCGCGCAAACGGCTGACCGCGTCGTACTCGTACAAGCCCTGATGGGCCTTGGTGGTGGACTTGATGTGCCAGGTGATCAGCTTGGCACCGAACGACTCGGCCAGTTGCTCGGCGAGCATGGTCTTGCCGGTGCCCGGTTCACCCTTGACCAGCAGCGGCCGTTCCAGGGTGATGGCGGCGTTGACCGCCAGCTTCAGGTCATCGGTGGCGACGTAGGCCTGGGTGCCTTCGAACTTCATCTGCAAATCCTCGAACGGTAACGCTGACCTTACGGGCAGGGCGGGGCGAAATAATCGGATGCCCGACTATAACGCGCACGCCGGTCGACTGTGAACGCAGACGGCTTATTCAGTCTCTGAATGGAGCGTCACATGTTGACTCAGTCTCGGCGGATGGCCGAATATTTTGTCAACGGCAAAACTTAACCCTCATCTGGCTTCGGCCGTTCGTACCGCGCATTGAATGCCTGGATGAAGCCATTGCGCAAAATCTGCAGAAACGCTTCAAAGGCGTTGACGTTCTGCTGGTGAACATTGCCGCTGAGTTCGACGCGGGTGGCGAACTGGTTTTTGTTCTGGTTTTTCAGCACGGTCTCGGTGCCGCCGACCAGCGCTTCCCAGATTGAGCGGAACAGGCCTTTGTTCTTGTTTTCGACGTCTTGCTGCCAGTTGAATACGTCGACGTCGCGCAGCAGGGGTTTGATGTAGCCGGTGAGTCGGGCTTTCTCTGCCTTGGCTTCGATAACTACATCGCCGTGGCCGGCGTTGAAATCGAATTTGCCGTAGGCGGCGGCGAAGTCGTTCATGCGTTTGAGCTCGATGTCACGGGCGCGCAGGCGGAATTCGAAGTCTTCGAAGTTGCTCAGTGGATCGAAGGTGGCGGTGGTTTCCAATGGCGCGTGCCCCAGCAGCAACGCCTTGCCTTCAAAGCGCGCGTCGCGTTTGCCTTCCTTGTCGACCACATTGGTCAGGTTGTAGATGCTGGCGTTGACGTTGCTGGCGTTCATGTTCACCGGCGGCTTGGAATTGAAGTTGCGGAACGTGACACGGCCATCGTTGATCTGCACTTCATCGAGGGTGATCGGCAGCAGCTTGCCCAACTGCTCACGCCAGTCGGTGCCCTGACCGGTCTGCGAGTTCTGCTTGTTGGGGCCGCCGTCGACGAAGTTGATTTCGGGGTTGAGGAATTGCACCTGCGCGACCACGGCATGGTCGTACCACAGTGAATGCCAGCTTACCGACAGGTCGATCAACGGCGCATCGACGAACGGCACTGGAACCTTGCCATCGACCTTGACGATCTTCAGGCCGTTGATTTTGTATGCGCCGCGCCACAGCGCGAGGTCGACATCGGAGATCTGGCCACGGTAATCGCCCATGTCCGCAAGTTTGTCATTGAGGTAGTCGCGTACCAGATAGGGCAGGGCGAAATGCAGGGCGACCAGCAGCACCACGACACCCGCCAGGGTCCAGAGCGGCCAGCTGTAACGACGTTTCATGCCATTGTTCCTTCAAGAGTGTGGCTTGACGATTCAAAGCGATTGACTCCGCGCGTTTGCAGACGTTCGACCCGACTGGACTGTGATCGGCAACGGGCTTACCTTGGAAGGCTGAATTCAACGCTGCATAAGGACCCAGCCATGAGCCGTATTTACGCTGACAACGCCCATTCCATCGGTAATACGCCGCTGGTCCAGATCAACCGCATCGCGCCGCGCGGGGTCACCATCCTGGCCAAGATCGAGGGGCGCAACCCCGGTTACTCGGTCAAATGCCGAATCGGCGCCAACATGATCTGGGACGCCGAAAGCAGCGGCAGACTCAAGCCGGGCATGACCATTGTCGAGCCGACTTCCGGTAACACCGGTATCGGTCTGGCCTTCGTTGCCGCTGCGCGTGGCTATAAATTGATGCTGACCATGCCGGCATCGATGAGCATCGAACGCCGCAAGGTTCTGAAAGCCTTGGGCGCGGAACTGGTATTGACCGAGCCGGCCAAGGGCATGAAGGGTGCCATCGAGAAAGCTGCGGAAATCGTCGCCAGCGATGCCGACAAATACTTCATGCCGGCGCAGTTCGATAACCCGGCCAACCCGGCAATTCATGAGAAGACCACCGGCCCGGAAATCTGGAACGACACCGACGGCGCCGTGGATGTGCTGGTGGCTGGCGTAGGTACCGGTGGAACCATTACCGGTGTCTCGCGGTATATCAAGAACACCGCCGGGAAACCGATTCTGTCGGTGGCCGTCGAGCCGGCGTCTTCTCCGGTGATTACGCAGGCGTTGGCCGGTGCCGAAATCAAGCCGAGCCCGCACAAGATTCAGGGCATTGGCGCCGGTTTTGTGCCGAAGAATCTTGATCTGTCGATGGTCGATCGCGTCGAACAGGTGACCGATGAAGAATCCAAGGCCATGGCTTTGCGCCTGATGCAGGAAGAGGGGATTTTGTGCGGCATCTCCTGCGGTGCTGCCATGGCGGTGGCGGTGCGTCTGGCGGAGAAACCAGAGATGCAGGGTAAAACCATCGTCGTGGTGCTGCCGGATTCGGGCGAGCGTTATCTGTCGAGCATGCTGTTCAGTGACCTGTTTACCGAGCAGGAGAACCAGCAGTAAGCCTGTTGATTCAAGTCAGCCAGGGTTCAGGCGCTGCATGTTAATAAAGGCTTTGTTGCGTAATGCTTAACACTGAATCTTGTGTCAGGCGGGTTTTTCCCGGAGCCGGTAGTGTTTATCATGGCCGGCTGCCATGCCGGGAAAAGGGCATTGCGCAGCGTTGTCTTTATTCAAGGAGTCGTTGATGACCGTTTCGTTTGCCGCCAAGGCGTTTGTGCTGTTGCTGTTCCTGGGCAGCACGCTCTATGTGCATTTGCGCGGCAAGGCGCGTTTGCCGGTATTGCGCCAGTTCGTCAACCACTCCGCACTGTTTGCTCCGTACAACGCGTTGATGTACCTGTTTTCCGCAGTGCCATCCAGACCGTATCTGGATCGCAGCAAGTTTCCGGAGCTGGATGTACTGCGCGACAACTGGGAAACCATTCGCGACGAAGCCATGCACTTGTTCGACGAAGGCTACATTCGCGCCGCCGAGAAGAACAACGATGCGGGTTTCGGTTCGTTCTTCAAGAAGGGCTGGAAGCGTTTTTATCTGAAGTGGTACGACAAACCGCTGCCATCGGCCGAAGCTCTTTGCCCGAAAACCGTGGCGCTGGTCAGTGCCATACCCAACGTCAAGGGCGCGATGTTCGCGCTGCTGCCGGGCGGCAGTCACCTCAATCCGCACCGTGACCCGTTCGCCGGCTCCCTGCGTTATCACCTCGGCCTGTCGACACCCAACTCCGACGATTGCCGGATCTTCGTCGACGGTCAGGTCTATGCCTGGCGCGACGGCGATGACGTGATGTTCGACGAGACCTACGTGCACTGGGTCAAGAATGAAACCGCTCAGACTCGAGTGATTCTGTTCTGTGACATCGAACGCCCGCTGAGCAACCGCCTGATGACCCGCATCAATCGCTTCATCAGTGGCTGGCTCGGCCGCGCCACCGCGCCGCAGAATCTTGATGATGAACGCGTTGGCGGCATCAACCAGGCTTATGCCTGGAGCAAGAACTTCAGCGACCGTTTCAGCGGCGTGGTCAAGCAGTGGAAGCGCCGGCACCCCAAGGCCTACAGGGTAATGCGCCCGGTGCTGGCGGTGTTGGTGCTGACGTTGCTGGGGTATTGGTTGTTTGGTTGACGCTGGCTCAGAAATAAAAAACCGCTCCTCAGGAGCGGTTTTTTATTGATGGGTTCAAGGACGTCCGGCGAGCAGGTTGGGCTCGGTCACGTCGGTTCCGTTTTCAAGGACCTGCAGAAAACGGCGCTGATTCGCGGATAACTCCAGTCGATCAAGCTTTTCCACCGGCTCGCGCAATTCCTTCTTGCTTGGGGATTTTCTTACGACTTTGCGCATACTCCCTCCCTCGCTGGTCATTAAATGAACAGATGTCACGATACTTTACTCTCCACTGGTAGAACAAGGCGACCTTGAACATCAAATGTGAAGCCGAGTTGTTGATAAACCGGAATGGCTCCCGGCATAGGTTCCTGAACTTCGATGACTTGGCTGCCAATAATTCGGGCGAATTCGTCGATGGCGAGCAATGCCAAAGCGGCTATTTGGTTTTTCAGCGGGTGAGCCTTTCCGGGTTTGCCCTCCAGTCGCACGATGCGAATCCGCTGGCGGCTATTGTTGGGATTTGCGAAGCATAGCCCGCAGAGCTCTAGTTCAAACCAGATTGCGATATCCAGAGACAGAGGTTCTCGAGCTTTCCAGACGACGACGTCTTCCCACGAGAAAATGGGGTCGTCCCAAGACTGATAAACTGCGAGTGCTTCCGCATCAATAGGCTCAAAGCGGACTTCTGACATGTCGGCTCCCGAAATGCATCGCATCTGCGCAGTCGCAACACCCGCCCGCTTCCTCGCCTCCGACCGATAAACCTGATACCGCAAATACGTCCGTTCCCTTGGCATATGATCTCTTGCATTCCATGTCTCCTGACAATCCGTTGCCGCGCCAATAACCCTAACCACCCGGCGCCAGACTGTCGCTACCGGCCCTTCGCCCAAGTCATTGCAATCTATGTCCCGGGCTGGTTATAGTCAGCCCGCGAGCCGCCTGGCTCGCGCGTTCATTTCCTCACTAAAGATCAGCATTCATGCCTGCATCCCTCATCAACGCGGTAGTCGATTCAGCGGTCAACGCTGGCGTCGTGCCGTGCGGGAATCGGCAGCCTGTGCAGATCAGTCATTACCCTCCACCTGTCAGTAGCACGCCGGTGTGCGCAGTCGTTTCGCCGCCGGGCGTTGGTGTGCGGGGTTGATCGGCAGTTTCTGCTGACCCCTGCGCCCGCCAGAACAACCTACTGAATTTCAGCTTCGGCTGAGTTGGCTTCTTGCCTGACTACAGGTGGTATTCATGTTTGTCCTTTCGAAACAATCCGCGCTCGCGGCGACGTCCACGAGCCTGTTCGTTCTGCTGTGGAGCAGCGGGGCGATTTTCTCCAAATGGGGCCTCGTCCATGCTTCGCCCTTTGCCTTTCTGCTGATTCGCTTCGCCATCGCCCTGTGCGGGCTGGTGTTGCTGGCGCCGCTGCTGAGATTGAAGCTGCCCAAGGGTGGCAAGCCGATGCTGTTCGCGATCGCCACGGGACTGGTGTTGCTCGGGGCCTATCAGATCTTTTATCTGCTGGCGCTGGATTGCAAAGTCACGCCGGGGGTAATGGCGACGATCATGGGCGTTCAGCCGATCCTCACCGTGGTCTTGATGGAACGGCAGCGTTCGGCGAGCCGCCTGTTCGGCCTGGCGCTGGGTCTGGCCGGGCTGATCATGGTGGTTTATCAAGGGATCGGTCTGGCCGGAATGTCCTGGGCCGGCATGCTGTTCGGTTTGCTGGCGCTGGCGAGCATGACGCTCGGCTCGATCATGCAAAAGCGCATCACCGAAAATCCATTGGGTACGCTACCAGTGCAGTACCTGGCCGGGCTGTTGCTGTGCGGGGTGTTCGTACCGTTCCAGCCGTTTCACTTCGAGCACAGCGCAGGCTTCATTGTCCCGGTGTTATGGATGGGCCTGGTGGTTTCAGTGCTGGCGACGCTGTTGCTGTATCGACTGATCGCGCGGGGCAATCTGGTGAATGTCACCAGTCTGTTCTATCTGGTGCCGGCGGTGACGGCGGTGATGGATTACCTGATTTTCGGCAATCGGCTGGCGGCGTTGGGTGTGCTGGGGATGTTGCTGATCATTGTTGGATTGGTATTTGTGTTCCGTAAAACCGGATAGCCGATAGGCAGGTGGCGCTTGTTGCGCCGCCTTTCGCGAGCAGGCTCGCTCCCACATTGGAATGTATTTTTCTGTGGGAGAGAGCCTGCTCGCGAATATCTGCGGCAGAAAATCTAACGGACTGACGCGTTTGCAGGCTTCACCACCGCCGGCTTCAACACCAGCCACAACGCCGCCGCAATCAGCACCCCGCCATAAATGTGCGCCATCGACAACGGCTCATCCAGCAACAACGCCCCCCACAACACGCCGAACGGCGGGATCATGAAGGTCACGGTCATCGATTTTACCGGGCCGATCGAGCTGAGCAGGCGGAAATAGATGATGTAGGCAAACGCCGTGCAACCCAGGCCCAGGCCGAGCAGCGACAGCCAGACCTGCCAGCCGCCCCAGCTGACCGGCGGCGCGGTAATGGTGCTGTAGGCGAACAGCGGCAGCAAAAACAACGTCGCCCCGAGCATGCTGCCCAGTGCCGACAAACGGCTGTCCAGCCCACCGGCCTGATCCAGCCAGCGCCGTGCGAGGAATCCGGCAAAGCCGTAGCAAGTGGTCGCCAGCAGGCAGGCGACCGCGCCCATCAGCAGTTGCAGATCGAAGGCTACAGGACCGGCACGCGTCAGCACACCGACGCCGAACAGACCGAGGAACACGCCGCTGAGCTTGGCCGCCGTGAGCTTTTCGCTGAAGAACAAACCGCCAATCAACACGCCCATCAGCGGCGTCGTGGCGTTGAAGATCGCCGAATAGCCGGCCGGCAATACTTGCGCCGCCACCGAATACAGCGTCGCCGGAATCCCCGAGTTGATCACGCCCAGCAGCATCACGGTTTTCAGCTTGCCCTTGAAGTCCCAGCTGATGCGCATCAGCCCGAGTATCACCAGCAGCCCGGCCGCCGCGATCGACACCCGAAAGAAACCGGTCGGGATCGTGCCGATCACCGGGGCAATGATGCGCATGAACAGAAAACTCGCGCCCCAGATAGCGGCCAGCGACAACATACGGAAAATATCGACAGGGCTCACGGCGGGCTCCTTCCTTGATCGGGACGAGAGTGTTGCCGAGCGTCCGGATCATGGCAACCGCTATTCGGGCTTTTAATTCTGCTTGCCGATGCATCGGCACGAGAAACCCCGTCAACGGTGAACCCCGTATCGATTTTGGCAGAAATTGCGCTTTTCCTGCGGACGGTTCCGTGACTAAGCTCAAACGAATCGATTTCCCGCCGAGGTTTCATTTATGTCGCAGCAATGGCCAGCCACCGAGATCGCCCGGATGATCCTCGCCGGCTTCGACGATTACCGCGAACATTTCCGCCGCATCACCGACGGCGCGCGCGAGCGCTTCGAACAGGCGCGCTGGCAGGAGGCGCAGGTCGCCTCGGCGGCGCGGATCAGTCTGTACGAAGAAAAGGTTGGCGAAACCGTCGCTCGCCTGCGCGAGTATTTCGATGACGAAACCCTGATGAACGTCAGCTGCTGGCCGCTGGTGAAAAGCGCCTACATCAGTGTGATCGACCTGCGATTCGACGATGAGCTTTCGGAAACCTGGTACAACTCGATTTTCTGCGGGCTGTTCAGCCACGACCTGATCAGCGACGGCTGCATGTTCATCCACACCACGCGCCCGAGCCTGCGCCGGGCCCGCGCCGCGCAAACCCGCACCTATAAGCCGCAGGGCCAGTTGTCCGCCATGCTCGCCAGTATCTTCGCCGACTACCGCTTCAGCGAAGATTACGCCGATTTGCCTGGCGACCTGCTGCGGCTCGAAGCACAACTGCGCGAGAACCTGCCGGACTGGGTGTGCAAGGACCCGGAGCTGAGCGTCGAGCTATTTTCCTCGGTGCTCTACCGCAACAAGGGCGCGTATCTGGTCGGACGCATCTACACCCGCGACGAGCAATGGCCGCTGGTGATTCCGTTGTTGCACCGCGAAGGTCGGGGCATTCAGATCGATGCGTTGATCACCGACGAAGCCGATGTGTCGATCATCTTCTCGTTTACCCGTTCGTATTTCATGGTCGATGTACCGGTGCCGGCGGAGTTTATCGGTTTTCTGCGACGCATTCTGCCGGGCAAGCACATCGCCGAGCTGTACACCTCGATCGGCTTCTACAAGCACGGCAAGTCGGAGTTCTACCGCGCGCTGATCAATCACCTGGCCAATACCGACGACCAGTTCATCATGGCCCCGGGCGTGCGCGGCATGGTCATGAGCGTGTTTACCCTGCCGGGTTTCAACACCGTATTCAAAATCATCAAGGACCTTTTCTCACCGTCGAAAAACGTCGATCGCGCCACGGTGATCGAAAAGTATCGTCTGGTGAAAAGCGTCGATCGGGTCGGTCGCATGGCCGATACCCAGGAATTTGCCGACTTTCGTTTTCCGCTGAGCAAGTTCGATCCGGCGTGCCTCGAAGAACTGCTTGAGGTGGCGCCGTCGACGGTTTCGGTCGAAGGCGAGACCGTGCTGATCCGCCACTGCTGGACCGAACGCCGGATGACCCCGCTCAATCTGTATCTGGAAAACGCCAACGACGCGCAAGTGCGCGAAGCGCTGGAAGATTACGGTCTGGCGATCAAGCAATTGGCGGCGGCGAATATCTTTCCCGGCGACATGCTGCTGAAAAACTTCGGCGTCACCCGTCACGGACGCGTGGTGTTTTACGACTACGACGAAATCTGCTTCCTGACCGAAGCCAACTTCCGCCACATCCCGCAACCGCGCACGCCGGAGGATGAAATGGCCTCTGAGCCGTGGTACTCGATCGGCCCGCTTGACGTGTTTCCCGAAGAGTTTCCGCCGTTCCTGTTTGCCGATTCGGGCCAGCGCAAGTTGTTCGACCAGTTGCACGGCGAGTTGTACAACGCCGATTACTGGAAGGGCTTGCAGGAGGCGATTCGGGCGGGGAAGGTCATCGACGTCTTCCCCTACCGGCGCAAGGGCCGCAATAACGAATAAATCCCCCTGAATACATTGTGGCGAGGGGATTTATCCCCGATGGGGTGCGAAGCACCCCCAAAACCATTCAACTCAGACGCTTCAGATCGACGTTGATATCCAGTCGGCGACTGCTGCGCAGCCGATCGGGGCTAAATCCCCTCGCCACAAGAGCACCTCACAGTCGTGTTCGGTGCCGCAAATCTGCGACAATCCGCCCCCTGCATAAATAGACGACCGAATTGCCTACCCGATGACCGACGAATCGCCCTCCATCGACAAACTGCTGAAAAACCTCGATCACGCCATGCTCGCCGACCGTCACCGGCTGCGGCGGCAGTTGCTTGAGCTGCGCAAGAAACCCGACGAGGCCAAACTGGCCCAGTGGGTGGCGCGGATGCAGGCGTCCTGTGATCAGGTACTGGCGCGTCGCGCGAGCCTGCCGGTGATTCGTTACGACGACAGTTTGCCGATCGCGGCCAAGCGCGACGAGATCAAGAAGGCCCTGGAGCAACATCAGGTACTGATCATCGCCGGCGAAACCGGTTCGGGCAAAACCACCCAGTTGCCGAAGATCTGCCTGGAAATCGGTCGCGGCCAGCACGGTCTGATCGGCCATACCCAGCCGCGTCGGATCGCCGCGCGCAGTGTCGCCAGCCGTGTCGCCGAAGAACTCGGCACGCCGCTTGGAGCGCTGGTCGGCTATCAGGTGCGCTTCGAGGATCAAAGCGATTCCAACACCCTGATCAAACTGATGACCGACGGCATTCTGCTGGCGGAAACCCAGAACGATCGCTACCTCGAGCGCTACGACACGATCATCGTCGACGAAGCCCACGAACGCAGCCTCAACATCGATTTCCTCCTCGGCTATCTGAAAACCCTGCTGCCACGCCGTCCCGACCTCAAGGTCATCATCACGTCGGCGACCATCGATCTGGAGCGCTTCTCCAAGCACTTCGATGACGCGCCGATCGTCGAAGTATCGGGCCGTACCTTCCCGGTGGAAACCTGGTATCGGCCGCTGACCCTGGAGCAGGACGAAGAGGGCAACCGGGTCGAGGACGACCTGACCGTCGATCAGGCGATTCTCGCCACCCTCGACGAAATCGCCGCCTACGAGCGCAGCGAACGGCGCAGCCCCGGTGATGTGCTGGTGTTCCTGCCCGGTGAGCGCGAGATTCGCGACGCCGCCGACATGTTGCGCAAGGCCCAGCTCAAGCACACCGAAATCCTGCCGCTGTACGCGCGCCTGTCGCCGGCTGAACAGCAGCGGATTTTCCAGTCGCATCCGGGCCGCCGCGTGGTGCTGGCAACCAACGTCGCCGAGACCTCGCTGACCGTGCCGGGCATTCGCTATGTGATTGACAGCGGCACCGCGCGCATCAGCCGCTACAGCTACCGCGCCAAGGTGCAGCGCTTGCCGATCGAAGCGATTTCCCAGGCCAGCGCCAATCAGCGTAAAGGTCGTTGCGGCCGGGTCGAGCCGGGTATCTGCGTGCGTTTGTACAGCGAAGAGGACTTCCTTGGGCGCCCGGAATTTACCGATCCGGAAATTCTGCGCACCAACCTCGCCGCCGTGATCCTGCAGATGCTCCATCTGCGCCTCGGTGAAATCACCGCGTTCCCGTTTATCGAGCCGCCGGACGGCAAGGCGATCAGCGACGGTTTCAACTTGCTGCAAGAGCTTTCGGCGGTAGATCGCAATAGCCAGCTGACGCCGCTCGGTCGCCAGTTGGCGCGCTTGCCGGTCGACCCGCGCATGGGCCGCATGCTCCTGGAAGCGGCCAAGCTTGGCAGTCTGCAGGAAGTGCTGATCGTCGCCAGCGCCATGTCGATTCAGGACCCGCGCGAGCGTCCACCGGAGCGTCAGCAAGCGGCGGATCAGGCCCATGCGCAATGGAAAGATCCGGATTCCGACTTCGCCGGGCTGGTCAATTTGTGGCGTGGTTTTGAAGAACAACGCCAAGCGCTGACCGCCAACCCGCTGCGTAACTGGTGCCGGAAGAACTTCCTCAACTACCTGCGTTTGCGCGAGTGGCGTGATTCTCATCGTCAGTTGAGCCTGATCTGCCGCGACATGCAGCTGAGCCTGAACAAAGAGCCGGCGGATTACCCGAAGCTGCACAAAGCGGTGCTGGTCGGCTTGCTCAGCCAGATTGGCCAGAAAACCGAAGACGGCGATTACCTCGGGGCGCGGCAGCGGCGCTTCTGGATTCACCCGTCGTCGGGCATCGGCAAGAAGCGCCCGCAGTGGCTGATGACCGCCGAACTGGTGGAAACCACCAAGCTTTACGCGCGCATGGTCGCCAAGATCGACGCCGACTGGATCGAACCGCTGGCCGGGCACCTGATCAAGAAAAACCACTTCGAACCGCACTGGGAAAAGAAGCGCGGTCAGGTCGTGGCCTACGAGCAGATCACCCTGTTCGGCCTGATCGTCGTCGGTCGCCGCCCGGTGCATTACGGCCCGGTCGATCCGGTGGTGTCGCGTGAGCTGTTTATCCGCGAAGGTCTGGTGCGCGGCGAGATTCAGTCGCGGGCCAAATGCCTGAGTGCCAATCAGAAACTGCTCGAGCAGCTCGACGAACTGGAGGCCAAGGCGCGCCGGCGCGACATTCTCGCCGACGAAGAAACCCTCTACGCCTTCTACGATGCACGTCTGCCGGCGGAGATCCACCAGACCGCGACCTTCGACAGTTGGTACAAGGTCAACAGCCAGAAAGATCCGCAACTGCTGATCATGCGCGAAGAAGACGTTTTGGCCCGCGAGGCCAGCGAAGTCACCGCCCGTGATTACCCGGATACGTTGCACATTGGCGATCTGGAACTGGCGCTGACTTATCATTTCGAGCCCAATCACCCGCGCGACGGCGTGACCTTGCGCGTGCCGGCGCCGTTGCTGCCGATGCTGCCGCCGGAGCGTCTGGAATGGCTGGTGCCGGGTCTGATCGAGGCCAAGTGCATTACTCTGGTGCGCAATCTGCCGAAAGCCCTGCGCAAGAACTTCGTGCCGGTACCGGACTTCATCAAGGCCGCGTTGCAGCGCATGACTTTCGCCGAAGGTTCGCTGCCGCAAGCGCTCGGTCGCGAGCTGCTGCGCATGACCGGCGCGCGGGTCAGCGATGAAGCGTGGGCAGAAGCGGCGCAGCAGGTTGAGAGCCATCTGCGCATGAACCTGGAAATCGTCGACGGCCAGGGCAAGTTTCTTGGCGAAGGCCGCGATCTGGCTGAGTTGACCGCGCGCTTCGCCGAAGCCAGCCAGGCCGCGCTGGCGGTGCCGCAGAGTGCGAAAAGTCAGCAACCGGTTGAGGCGAAAGTCTTCGCGCCGGTAGCAGAAAAGACCCAGCAAAAGATCGCCGGGTTGTCGATGACGGTGTACCCGGCGCTGGTGGAAGAGGGCGGCACGGTCAAGGAGGGACGCTTCTCTACCCCGGCCGAAGCCGAGTTCCAGCACCGTCGCGCCTTGCAGCGCTTGCTGATGCAGCAACTGGCCGAGCCGGCGAAATTCCTCCGCGGCAAGTTGCCGGGGCAGACTGAACTGGGCTTGCTGTATCGCGAACTGGGCCGGGTCGATGCGCTGGTCGAAGACATTCTGCTGGCCAGCCTCGACAGCTGCATTCTCGAAGGCGAAGACCCGTTGCCCCGTGATGGCGCCGGGTTGGCGGCATTGGCCGAACGCAAACGCGGCAACTGGACCGAGCACGCCGAGCGGGTTGCGCGGCTGACGCTGGAAATTCTCAAGATCTGGCACGGTCTGCAAAAACGCTTCAAGGGCAAGATCGATCTGGCGCAAGCGGTGGCACTCAACGACATCAAGCAACAGATCGGCAATCTGGTCTATCCGGGTTTCGTTCGCGAAACGCCGATGCAGTGGCTCAAAGAGTTGCCGCGTTACCTGAAAGCGGTCGAGCAGCGTTTCGAGAAACTCGGTGCGCAGGTGCAGAAAGATCGGGTCTGGAGCGGCGAACTCGCTGGCCTGTGGGCGCAATACCAGACCCGCGCGGCCAAGCATGCGCAGGAAGGCAAGCGTGATCCGCAGCTGGAGTTGTACCGCTGGTGGCTGGAGGAATACCGCGTGTCGCTGTTCGCCCAACAGTTGGGCACCAAAGTGCCGATCTCCGACAAGCGCCTGAGCAAACAGTGGAGCCAGGTCGAGCCCTGACCTGCAGCCATACACAATCCCCCTGAGGAGGCGGTCTTTGTGGCGAGGGGATTTATCCCCGCTGGGTGGCGAAGCCGCCCCAAGACCTACGCCTCGGTTCATCGATCGTTCCCACGCTCTGCGTGGGAATGCCTCTGGGGACGCTCCGCGTCCAGTGACGCGGAGCGTCACGGGCTGCATTCCCACGCGGAGCGTGGGAACGATCATCAAAAGATCGCAGCCTTCGGCAGCTCCTGCAGGGATCGAGTTGAGCAGGAGAAAGGCGCCAAAACCTCGGGTTTATGGCAAACTTCGCCACCATAATCCGCCGTTTCGCGACCCAGAGCCTTCGGCCGTGTCGCGCTGCGGAATAAAACGATGCCAGGTTTGCGTCCCCCGGATGGGAATAGACCCTTTGCGTGTTGGTACGACGGTTCCAGCACATTCTGCCTGAACAGATTAGAGAAACGACCATGCATAATGTCGTCATCAGCGGCACCGGCCTGTACACACCGGCCAACAGCATCTCCAACGAAGAGCTGGTGCAGTCTTTCAATACCTACGTCGCCCAGTTCAACGCCGATAACGCCGAGGCCATTGCCAGCGGTGAAGTCCAGGCCCTGACCGAATCCAGCGCCGCGTTCATCGAAAAGGCCTCGGGCATCAAGAGCCGCTTTGTCATGGACAAGGACGGCATCCTCGATCCGCAACGCATGGCCCCGCGCCTGCCCGAGCGTTCCAACGATGAATGGTCTGTGCTCTGCCAGATGGCCGTTGGCGCTGCCGAACAAGCCCTGCAACGAGCCGGCAAAACCGCAGCCGATATCGACGGCGTGATCGTCGCCTGCTCCAACCTGCAACGCGCTTACCCGGCCATCGCCATCGAAGTCCAGGAAGCGCTGGGCATTGAAGGTTTCGGTTTCGACATGAACGTGGCGTGTTCTTCCGCCACCTTCGGCATCCAGGCCGCCGCCAACAGCGTGCAACTGGGCCAGGCGCGGGCGATCCTGATGGTCAACCCGGAGGTCTGCACCGGGCACCTGAACTTCCGTGATCGCGACAGCCACTTCATCTTCGGCGATGCCGCGACTGCGGTGATCATCGAGCGCGCGGATCTGGCGACGTCCAAGTACCAGTTCGACGTGGTCAGCACCAAATTGCTGACCAAGTTCTCCAACAACATCCGCAACAACTTCGGCTTCCTCAACCGTGCGGCGGAAGAGAGCATCGGTGCCCGCGACAAGCTGTTCGTGCAGGAAGGCCGCAAGGTATTCAAGGATGTCTGCCCGATGGTCGCCGAACTGATTGGCGAGCACCTGGAAGAGAACCAGCTCAACGTCGGCGACGTGAAGCGTTTCTGGCTGCACCAGGCCAACCTGAGCATGAACCACCTGATCGTGCGCAAGCTGCTCGGCCGCGAAGCTACCGAAGAAGAAGCCCCGGTGATTCTCGACAGCTACGCCAACACCAGCTCGGCCGGTTCGGTCATTGCCTTCCACAAATACCAGGATGATCTGGCCGCGGGTTCGCTGGCGGTGCTCAGTTCGTTTGGTGCCGGTTATTCGATCGGTAGCGTGTTGCTGCGCAAGCGCTGAAACAGGTTAATTTCCCCTTAATCGCGTCGATCTTTCCTACATCCGAAGCGATTGAAACGCTGTAATTTTTCGGACGTCGCGGCAGGTGCACACCTGCCGCGTTCATTTTCGAAGTCCGGACAAGGGGATTGATGGATGGCGGCTGACGACACCCAACTGCTCACGCGCTTGCTGGCGGGGGAGCAAAAGGCTTTCAAGGAACTGGTCACCACCTATCAGAGCGCCATGCGCGCCGTGGCTTACGCGATTGTCGGCCAGCGTCATGTCGAGGAAGTGGTGCAGGATGCCTGGCTGTCGGTGGTGCGCCATCTGGCCAGCTTCGAAGGCCGTTCCAGCCTCAAGACCTGGTTGCTGACCATTACCGCCAATTCGGCCAAGAGTCGCTACAAGCTCAATCGCCGGGAAGTGTTGCTCGATGACTTGCCAGCACCTCACGGCACCATCGGTGACGATCGATTTTCCTCGAGCGACGGTCATTGGCTGGTCGCGCCATTTGCCTGGCATCAGGACACCCCAGAGGCGCTGCTCACCGAAAACGAACTGCGCGAATGCCTCGAACACACGTTGCTGAGTCTGTCCGAGTTGCAGAGCAGTGTCCTGCTGTTGCGCGAACGCCAGGGGCTGGAGCTGGAAGATATCTGTAATCTTCTGGAGATCTCGCTCTCCAATGTCCGCGTGCTGCTGCACCGGGCACGCTTGAAGGTCTTCGCGACCGTGGAACATTTTGAGGAGACAGGAGAATGTTGACCTGCAAGGAGCAAGTGGCACGATCCAGCGATTATCTCGATGGCCAACTGAGCTTTCGCGAGACGCTGATGGTGCGTCATCACCTGTTGTTCTGCCCCAACTGCCGGCGCTTCATGCGGCAGATGCGCGTGATGCAGGCAACCCTGAAGGCGCTGCCGGAAAAACCGGAAGAGGGAGTGGATGCTTTGGCTGAACGCCTGGCGGCGCAGAGGCGCGACGACAGTCCTTGAAAGAGTCAGCCCGGGGCAGCGTCAGCGAACGGATGATGGGGATCGCTGGCATTGCACCGGGCTGCAGGACATCAGCTTCGAACGACAAGTCGCAAGGGGAGCGGTGACTTGCAGCTTGTCGCTCGAAGCTTGTAGCTGTTTTCTTAGAACTTCGCTTCAGCATCCAGCTGCAGGGTGTTGGCATCTGCATCGCGCTGGCTGCGGCTGGCGAAGTCGGCCTTGGTCAGGAAGTACGTGGCGCCGACGGCGAAGTTCTTGTCGATGTCGTAACCGACTTTGAATTTGTGCCCGCGCGAACCGGTGGTGCCGTTGGCGAAGTCGGAGTCGGTGAAGGCGCCGACCACGGCGTTGCGCTGCACGTCGCGATAGTTGTAGTCGAGGTTGAAACCGAAGACTTTCGACTTGGCGCCGAGCAACCATGCGGTGTCCTGATCGGTCACGGCATCGTTGTTCTTCACGTACTGGCCGTAGAACGACAGCGGCATTGGCAGGCCGCCGATGTCGATCTGGCTGAACCCTTCATACAGACGGAATTCGTTGTCGGCCGAGTTGCCGTTGACTGCCAGCGCGCACGGCGTCGAGGTGCCGGTGCAGCGGCTGTCATCGTCATTCTGGTAAGCGTAAACGCTGCCGCCGACGGTCATCTTCAGGTTGTCGGTGATGTTGAAGCGGCTGCCCAACTGGCCAGCGGTCAGGCGCAGGTCGTGGCGGAATTGAACGCCGTCGCCGTCAACGTTGTCCTTGAGGTTGTAGTTACCCAGGCTGCCGAACAGTTCGGCGCTGCCGCCCAGTGGGTATTTGTAGGTAACGGCCAGACCTTCCGGGTTGATGTCGCTGTCCCAGATCACGTCACCCATGCTTACCCATGGTTGCAGCATCTTGCCGCCGATCACGTGCAGGTTCTTGATCTGATCCGGGTGATAGTCGATGTAGCCGAGGTCGAGCCAGATCTGCTTCTTGTCGAAGTAGTTGTCCTGATCCTGGTTGGTCGAGCGCGCGTCGTCACCGCCGCCGGTGGCGATACGGATACCGGTGTCGACTTGCGGGTTGATCTCGGTATAGGCGCCCAGACGCGCACGGATGCGCTGGCGGTCCTTGTCGCGGCCGCCGTTGTTCGGCTCGCCGTCGATCTTGATGGTTTCCTGACGGATACGGACGTCGCCCTTGAACTGGGTCTTGGCCGCCCAGGCCAGTTTCTGATCGAACAGGCTCTGTTCGTTGGTCTTCTTCGCGACCGCCGCTACTTGTTCGTTGGTTTCCTGCTGCGCCTGTTGGGCGATTTGCTGAGCCTTCTGATCCTTGGCCAGTTCTGTTTGCAGCTCGATGTACTGCGCCTGGGAAATCGACCCGTTGGCCTTGAGCATGTCGAGCAGTTTGGCGTCGACTGCAGCACTGGCCGGAACGCTCATGGCCAGCAACAAGCCGCCGCACAGGGCCGCTGCAGTTTTCGTGGAAGCAAGACGCATAGCAATCTCCGAAGATGAAGGGGATGGCTGAACCATCCTGGGCACAACCGGCCTGAAGGCCGGAAAACTGTGTCCGGGTTAGAACCCGGCGCTCTAAAAACAGGCGCCAGTATCGCGATGGTTTATGACAGGGCGGTGGCACAGTGATGGCAGGTTGATGACGATGCGGATCAGGCATGAACTATCGAGTTAGAGCGCTGTCGGCCGATTGAGCGTGTGCAACGGGGTCGCGATCAGCGATACTCGCCGGGCTTTGTCGCCAAGCTGTGGAGTGCCAGTGAATGCCGTTGCAACGCCTGCAAGACCTGTCAGAAATCGCCCCGGCAAGCTGGGATGCGCTGGTGCCGGACAACCAGCCGTTCCTGTGTCACGCCTTCCTCAGCGCGCTGGAAGACAGCGGCAGTGTCGGCCCGCATACAGGCTGGCAGCCCGAACATTTATTGCACATCGAAGATGATCGACTGATCGCCGCGCTGCCCTGTTATCGCAAGTGGCATTCCTACGGCGAGTACGTCTTCGATCACGGCTGGGCCGACGCCTGCGCGCGTGCCGGCATCGATTACTACCCCAAACTGTTGACCGCCGTGCCCTTCAGCCCGGTCAGCGGCCCGCGCTTGCTGGCGGCGAAAGTGGAGGACGGTTTCGAACTGCTGAAAAGCCTGCCCGGCTATTTGCAGATCGAAGAGCTCTCCAGCGCGCACATCAATTTCACTGATCCGTTTACCGATGCGGCGATGGCCGAGCAACCGGGCTGGCTGCAGCGCATCGGCTGTCAATATCACTGGCAGAACCGTGATTACCGCGACTTTCAGGACTTCCTCGACGCCCTCAGCTCACGCAAGCGCAAGCAGATGCGCAAGGAACGCGAGCAGGTGGCGGGGCAGGGCTTTGAGTTCGAGTGGCTGGAGGGGCGTGAGTTGGACGAGGCACAGTGGGATTTTGTTTACGCCTGTTATGCCAACACCTACGCGGTGCGGCGTCAGGCGCCGTACCTGACGCGGGAGTTCTTCAGCCTGCTGGCCGAACGTATGCCCGAGGCGATTCGCGTGGTCTTGGCCAAACAGGGCTCCCGGCCGGTGGCGATGGCGTTCAGTCTGGTCGGTGGCGACAGTTTCTACGGGCGGTATTGGGGTTGCCTGGCCGAGTTTGATCGGCTGCATTTCGAGACGTGTTTCTACCAGGGCATGGATTACGCGATTGCCCAAGGCATCCAGCGTTTCGATGCCGGGGCACAGGGCGAGCACAAGTTGATTCGCGGCTTCGAACCGGTGATCACCCATTCCTGGCATTACCTGCGCCATCCGGGGTTGAAAGCAGCGGTGAAGGATTTTCTCCAGCAAGAGCGTGCCGGGGTTCTGGCCTATGCCGAAGAGGCCCGCACCGCGTTGCCCTATCGCCAAACCTGACCACGATCGTTCCCACGCTCTGCGTGGGAATGCAG